>CAZVOI010000001.1:0-5954 GCA_964628275.1 uncultured Acidobacteriota bacterium
GTTCAACTTCGCGGGCGCCCAGGACTTTCGAGGAAAGTTCCGCGAGAGCGAGGGCCTGTTCTTCCTCGCGTACGGTCTCACCGAGAACCTCGCGTTTCAGACCGAGATCGCCGGAGCCAAGGCCTCGCTCGAGAAGGCTCCCGGCGACCCGTCACTGCTCCCGAGCCAGTACGAAGCCTCGGGGCTCGCGAGCTTCGAGACCCAACTGCGCTGGCGGATGCGCAAGGAGAACCAGCGCCGACCCGAGCTTTGGAGCTATCTCGACGTCGTCTACCCCACCAACAAGAAGAACCCGCTGATCGGCACGTCCGGCGTGGAGGCCGAGCTGGGCTTCGGCATGACCCGTGGTTTTCGCTTCGGAACGCTGACCGCCCGCGTCTCCGGCGCCTATGAGGGAGCCTCGACGACCCACTTCGCGCTCGGCGAGTACGGGGTCGAGTACTTGAAGCGGATCTCGCCACGCTGGCGCGTCCTTGCCGCAATCAATGGGCACGAGACGGCTCTCACGGCCATCACGGAAGCTCAGTGGCACCTGCACAAGAACGTGTTCATTCGCTTCAACCAGGAGATCGGCTTGACCCGGGACGCCAACGATTGGGAGCCGCAGTTGGGCATCCTGTTCACGATCCCGACGCGCCGGCCGCGCTAGCCGCCAGGCGCGCCGCGTGTGACCGTATCGCGCAGCATCTCGACGAACCCCGGCGCGAACACGCCGTCGACGCGGATCGAATAGCGGAAGAACGAGTCGGCGAGCACGCCGTGGTAGTCGATGTCGTTGAACCAGTAGGCGCGCGCATTCACCACCAGCGGCTCGTCGCGCGCGTCGTTCTGCAGGAAGAACCGCTTGTCGCCGCGTGGGCAGAGCGAGATCGACTGCGCGATGCCTAGGGCCTGGCCCGGCTCGGTGTCGCGGTGCAGCGGCGCGTGGTCGTTCGGCTCGAGACCGAAGATCACCGCCCGGCCGATCTCGGTGAACGGCAGGGTAGTCCAGCCCGCTCACGGCCGCTCTCGTCTCGTGGCCAGGAGCTCTTCCAGCTTCCGGGCGACGGCTCCGCGCCTGGAGGCTGGGTCGATCCGTCTGGCGATCGACCGGGCGACGCTTGGCCTGAAGGCCTTCGGCCACTCCAGCTCGGGGAGCGCCCGAAAGAGCCGGGACCGGGCTGGCGTGAGGTACAGGAAGTCGACGAGAGCCTTCTCCGGCGTGGCCAGACGGCCTCCTGCCCGCCCGGCGTCCTCGTACCCGAAGAAGAACGCCGGCTGGACATGGTGCAGGGACACGGTCCCGAGCGGCGTGACGAAACGCCGGGTTCTCGCCAGCGTAACGGCATAGGTCACGGCGGGAATCTGCGAGACCATCCCGTGCAGGTAGAGCGCGCTCTGGAGCGATACGTAGGCCGGAAACGGGGCGGTCAGGCACTCGGGCAGCGCCAAAGGATCGACACGGTTCGGCAGGGCCCAAACGCCCCGCCGGAGGCGAACGAGCAGCCGGGCCGCCCCGAGGCGCGCGAGCGAGACGCTGGCGTGCCCGTGCGTCACGCGCAGGCGCGCCGCCGCATCCCGCGTCGTGAACACGGGAGTGTCGAGCGACGTGAGCATGCCGAGGACGTCGATGAGCTTCACGACGCCGCTCCCCGGAGCGCCTCCACCACCTCCAGGACGATCGTGTCCCAGGCCGAAGGCGAGTCGTACTGCGCCTGCGCCTCGGGCTCGAGGTAGGCGAGCACCTGGCTCTTGAACCTGCCGAAGTCGACAGTCAGGGCGTTGGCGCGCGCCCGCTCTACGACGTCTTCATCCCGTTCGGGCGAGGCGCGTAGCGTGTCGCCGCCGGCGAGCAGGTGGTGCAGGTCGAAGACGTCGCGCGCCTGTGTCTCCCGCCGGCCGGCTAGCGCACCGATCTTCTGCCGGAGAGCCGAAGCACCGTCATAGTGGTTGACCATGAACGGGGGGAGCCGATACGCGCGGGCGACGATCGGATCGACGCTTCCGAGGATGGAGCCGTCCTCCAGGCCACGACGCGAGCACTCGATCTTCGTTGGAAGGGGAAGAGCGGCGCCCTGGGCACGGAGGCCCAGCTTCCAGCGTTGGGTCGTGTCGGTCTGCTTGGGCTCCGACACGCGCTCGATGGCGACGCCCCTGGCCTCGAGGACCTGGGCGAACGGGCGGGAAGCGAGGACCTCCCTCACCTTGTCCCGGAAGGCTCCCGCGCCGATCTCGCCGAGATCGAGGTCCATGTCCTCCGAGTACCGGACGCTCTGGTGGAAGAAGCGAAGGTTGCAGCCGCCCTTCAGCACGAAGAGCGCGGGCTTCACGCGCCTTGCGAGCTGGGCAAGGAACAGGAGGTGAAACTGCTCGACGAACCCGGTGGGGGTAGTAGTTTCCACGTTTGATTAATACGCGTTGTCAACGTATATGTCAATATTGAGTTGTATCTTGAGGAGCGATTCCTGAGAGGGCTCATTCAGCTTCTCGTCTTCGCAAACGGAGCCAGCCAAGAAGCGCCGCTCGTCCGCGAGTTGGGCGCGCCTCATCGCGCCCGAGCAACTGTCACAGTTCACTTCGGAGAAGGCCGTGGCCCGAGTGCGCGATGGGCGCTTCGGCTGGCCCTGGATCGAGACGGTGCTGCCGGCAGGGCCCTGACGCCCGTCGCCAAGACATCCCAGGCTACCGGATCCCGCGGCGGCCATGATGCCGCGGGTCGCCAGCTACTTCGCGAGCCTCTCCACGAGTCCCCGTGCGAACACGCCGTCGACGCGGATCGAGTAGCGAAAGAACGGGTCGGCGAGCACGCCGTGGTAGTCCATGTCGTTGAACCAGTAGGCGCGCCCATTCACCACCAGCGGTTCGTCGCGCGCGTCGTTCTGCAGGAAGAACCGCTTGTCGCCGCGTGGGCACAGCGAGATCGACTGCGCGACCGCGAGCGCCTGGCCCGGCTCGGTGTCGCGATGCAGCGGCGCGTGGTCGTTCGGCTCGAGGCCGAAGATCACCGCGCGGCCGATCTCGGTGAAAGGCAGCGCCTCCAGGTAACGAACCGTTTCCGGAAACACCTCGCGCGCCTCGTCGCCGAAGCCCTTGCCCGCGCCGGAGTGCTTGTCTTCCCAGCGGTCGTTCTCGAGCAGGTGGTAGCAGACCTTCCATGGGAAATAGACGTGGTGCCGGTAGGCGAGCCAGCGCTCTTGCGTGCGGTTGAACGGGTGATCGGTCTCGTCGCCGAAGCGGTAGCCGGCGCGCTCGGCGACGCGAAGCGCGGACGGGTCGTCGGCGAGCGAGAAGAAGACCTGAAGCTCCTCGTCGGGCAGCGACTCGATCACGTGCATCGCGTCGAGGTAGGCGTCCTCCATCGCCCACGGCGCCACCACGCCCATCCACTTCAACGTTCCGCCCGTGTAGGTCGTCTCTACGTGAGCGAGGCCGCGCGAGACCTCGGCGTCGAGCGCGTCGAGCGCGCCGAGGTCGAGCACACGGCTCAGATCGATGAAGGGCCGGTCGAAGATGCCCCAGACCCGGCCGTGCCGCGTGGGCGACTTCGGATCGCGCTCCGCTCGGCGCCGCGTCACGCCGGCGATTCCCCGAACAGCGCCCGCAGGTAGCGCCTCGCGACGATGCGCTCGAACGCGTGCAGGCCGTCTTCGCTCGTCGCGTAGTGCAGGGCGCCGCGATGGCGCGCGGCGAGCCCGCGCTGCTGGAGCTCGCAGATCGCGCGGTCCTCCGCGTTGGTTCGCTCCCAGAAGGAGAAGACGTCCTCGAGATCCACGTTGGCGGCGCGCGCCCCCGGGTGCACGTGGATCTCCGCGACGACGAGGGTGCGATCGACCGCGAGCGGCGCGAGCCGGTAGGTGAGCAGGTAGTCGGGCTGCAGGCTCGTTATCCAGAGCGGGAACACCAGGGCATCCTTCACCCGGCCGCGATCCTCCTCGGCGGCCACGAACGGGCGGCCGTTGCGCCGGCCGGTTTCGGAGACGGTCTCGAATCCCGGCGAGAACTCCATGATTCCGCCCAGCCAATGCGCGCTCTCGGCGACGCTCGACGAGCGCGCCCACGGCGTCCGTCCCTCCAGGCTCGGATGCACGGACGGGAAATGATGGCTCTCCTGGAAGTTCCCCACGATCACTTTCCAGTTCGCCAGGACCTCGTGGTCGCTGCGCTTGGCTCTTTCGAGCGCGAACAGCCGAGGCGGCGCCAGCCACGGCGGTCCGCCCGCCCAGCTCTCGTCCAGGGACCGCGCGCCGGCATCGAGGTTGACGAACACGACGCCGGCGCGTGTCGCCACGCGAGCCGGCGCGAGGCCCGCCGACTTCTCCGGGGCGGCTCCCGGTGATTCGAGCAGCCTCCCGTCAGTGGCATACGTCCAGCCGTGGTAGGGACAACGAACATGAAGGTCTGCGAGGTGTCCCTGTTCGCCGTCGCACAAGAGCGTGCCACGGTGCGCGCAAGTGGCGAACAGAGCCGCGACGCCGAGATCCGCCCCGCGCACCACGATCACGTGCTCTCCGCGCAGCGGGGCCCGCACCCAGTCTCCGGGCCGCGCCAGGTCGGCCTCGTGCGCGACCGGGATCCAGGACGACGAGAAGATCGCGCGCCGCTCCAGATCCAGGACCCCTGGATCCACGAACGCGGCGGCTGGCAGTGGCGTCGCTTCCGCGAACGGCCGCAGCACGCCGAGCAGCTCGTCGCGAGTCAGTTCCGCCACGGCGCGAACCTTAACAGCCGGAAGCGCGCCGCCGGAAGGCCCGAAACGAGCGCCGAGGGGCTATCCTTTGCGGCCGTGCGGGGACTTCGAGCCGCTCCTGCCCGGCTTCCTGACGCTGCTCTCCGAGAAGCGCGCTTCCTGACCGAGTCGGGAGAACGGCCGTCGTGACCGCGAACATCCTGTGGCTGCACCGGGCGCGCAAGAGCGACGGGGCGCTCGTCGGCGGCAAGGCGGCGAACCTGGGAGAGCTTTGCGGCGCCGGGTTCCCGGTGCCCCCGGGTTTCGTCGTGTCGTCCGCGGCATACGCGCGAGTGATCGAAGGGCTCGACTTCGCCGAGGAGTTTCGCGTGCTCCGCAACGCCACCCGCCAAGAGCTCGGGCCCTACGGCGCCTGGATCCGCCTGCAGATCGAAGCCGCCGTGCTCGGCCCCGAGCTCGAAAACGAGATCCTGTCGGCACACGCCAAGCTGCTGGCGGACCGCGGGCCAGGCGTTCTCGTTGCCGTCCGGAGCTCGGCCACCGCCGAAGACCTGGGCGCCTTGAGCTTCGCCGGCCAGCACGGCACCTACTACTACGTCGACCGCGCGCAGCTCGTGAACAAAGTGAAGCAGTGCTGGGCCTCGCTGTGGAGCCGGGAAGCGGTCTCGTACCGCGCGACACACGGCGTCGACCACGCCTCGGTCTCGATGGCGGTGGTGGTGCAGGAGATGATCGCCTCCGAGATCTCCGGCGTGACGTTCACGGCCAACCCGGTGACGGGTTCGCAGGACGAGCTGGTGATCGAGTCGAGCTGGGGGATGGGCGCGGCGATCGTCGACGGCCGCGTCACCCCCGATCACACCGTGGTCGCGCGCGACGGGCTGCGCGTGCGCGCGGCGCGCGTCGCCGACAAACGCTTCATGGTCTCGCCGCACCTCGAGCCGGGCAAGGACGCCCGCATCGAGGAGGTTCCTCACGAGCTGCGCCGGAAGGAGACGCTCTCGCCGGATCTCCTGCGCACGGTCGCGGAGTGGTCGCTGAAGGCCGAGGCGCACTTCCAGAAGCCCCAAGACGTGGAGTGGGCATGGAGCGCCGGTCGGTTCTACCTGCTCCAGTCGCGTCCGATCACGGTGATGGGCCGCGAGGAGATCGGCCGGGACGTCCCTGGCAGGTGGCTGCTGTTCAAGCCACTCGTCGAGAACTTCACCGACCCGCTCACGCCGCTCACCGAGGATCTGGTGTTCCTGATCTCTCCGCCCGGCCTCCGGTCGATCCGCGGTTGGCTGTA
>CAZVOI010000002.1:0-5274 GCA_964628275.1 uncultured Acidobacteriota bacterium
CGACGAGCTTAGGCAACGCCTGCTACAGCGAGGCGTCGAGACATCGGTGTACTACCCGGTCCCCGTCCCGCACCACCCGCATTACCGAAACCTCTACGACCACAAATGGGGTGACTTCCCCAACGCCGAGCGGATCGCAACGCAATCCATCTGCTTTCCGGTGGGACCGCACATAGGGCAGAATGAGTTGGAGCAGATCGTGCGGGCGGTGAAGGAGTCTCTGTAGTGGCTCGCGTATGCCTCGCGGGGGGTGCCGGTTTTATCGGGACAAATCTTGCGGCCAAGCTCATGGACGACGGCCACGAGGTCGCCATCGTGGACTCGCTCCTGGTCAACAACTCCCATGGGCCGGAGGAACTGAGTCCGCTGCACCGCACTATATTAAAGGTGCGGAAGCCCATCCTCGACCGGGCGGACTTCACCATGGCGGATGCGCGCGACTACGACGTGCTGTCGGAGATTTCATATTGGTTCAAGCCCGACATCATCGTCCACCTTGCAGCCGTGGCGCACCAGGACCGGGCGCAGCGGAGTCCCCGCACGACCTGGGGCCATTCGCTTCGCACGCTGGAAAACGCGCTCGACATCGCCGGCCACCTGAAGATCAAGCGGTTCATCTACTTCTCAAGCTCGACGGTTTACGGTGAGTGGCCGGAGTCGGGCGTTGTCACGGAGAACACGCCCTGCAATCCCGTCCATGTCTACGGTTCGCTGAAGCTCGCCGGCGAATTGACCACAAGAAGCGTTTGTCTCGCCCACGGAATCGAGTATCAGATCATCCGGCCGTCGGCGCTCTACGGACCGGGCTGCATCTCGCAGCGGGTGATCCAGCGGTTCATCGAGAACGCGCTGGACGGAAAGCCGCTGTCGATCCGAAAGGATGACCGCCTTGACTTTACGCACGTCCGAGATTTGGTTTCTGGTGTCGCTCTGGCGCTGTTTTCGCCGACGCCGAACCGCACGTACAACCTCACTTATGGACAAGGCCGCCTTGTCTCGGAAGCAGCGCAACTGGTTGCGGCGCAACTCGGGGCGGAACTGACGTTCGAGAACGAGCCTGGGGAATTCCCCATCCGGGGCACGCTGTCGATTGAGCGCGCGAGGGCTGAATTGGGCTATGATCCCAAGTGGCCGCTGGAGCGCGGCATTGCGGAGTACATCGAGTGGTATCGAGGATTGCATGACGGATATTCAGGTTCGCGAGCCGACTGACTCGGAAATCGAATTTTTCCGCAAAAGTTCTCATATCCCGGCTTATGCCGCTCCCGACGATGCCATCGTTTTCAACCCGTTCGTCAATTTAACGGCTCAACAGCGGAAAGGGATGATCCTCAACGAAGGGGCGCGCATTTATATGCGACAAAACAAGATCGATCCTGAGTTCGATATCAGCCCGGCTCAAAAGCTGGCTCCGTGGGCGCAGGAGTATTATTCAAAAGGCGGCGGTGACAAAGACGTGAAGGCCAGTATCGTCGGGCGGCTTCTCAGCGGGGACGCAAGCGTCGGGGAGGCAAGCCCGGAACAGATAGATTGGGCGCGAACGTTTGGGCAGAAATTCGGGAAAATCAAACTTCCGAAATGACGACGGACCTTATAGACAAGGTTCCGGTCTCGATCACGGATGCCGAGCTTTGGGCTGAGATCGAGCGGCGGCAGCAAACCCGGAAGCTTCGCGTCCAGTACAACAAAATCCTGCCCGATCCGGAGAAGGCGCCCGGTCCCGGCAATCTCGGGATCTACCCGTGGCAGGCCGAGTGGCACAACGCGGGCGCGCAATTCACCGAGCGGCTGTTGATGGCTGCGAATCGGGTAGGAAAAACGAGATCAGCGTCCGCCGAGGTCGCGATCCACGCCACCGGGCTTTACCCCGAGTGGTGGGAGGGGCGCAGGTTCCCGGCGGCGACGAAAGGGTGGGTGTGCGCCGAGACCACGGAGGATTGCAAGAACATCATCCAGGAGGCGCTTTTGGGGCAGTCCGGGGCCTATGGAACCGGCTGGATACCCGAGGAGAAGATCGTCGGCGTAACCTACCGCCAGTCGGGCATTCCCGAGGTTGTCGAGACGATCACCGTCCGCCACGTCACCGGGCAACTTTCGCGGATCACGCAGAAAACCTACCAGATGGAGGCGCGCGGGTTTCGCGGCGAGTCCCTGGATTACGCCTGGGCCGACGAGTTGATCCCGATGTCGATCTACACCGAGTGTCTAACCCGGCTCATCGACCGGCGCGGCATCATGCTGGTGACGTTCACGCCCACCGAGGGGCCGGGCGAGGTGGTTCGCCACTTTATGAACCCGATGCCGGGTGCGTCGATCTGGATGAAGAACGTCGGCTGGAACGACGTGACGCACCTCGACGAAAAGACCAAGCGTGAGATCACGCTGTCGTATCCCGCGCACGAGCGGGACACCCGCACGAAAGGCACGCCCATGCTCGGCACGGGGGCGATCTTCCCGATCCGCGACGAGGACTTGATGATCCCGCCGTTCGACCTTCCGCCGCACTGGGCGCGGATCAATGGCATCGACTTCGGCATCGGCCACCCAGGAGCGGGGGCGTTCTGCGCCCACGACCGGGACACCGATACGTTCTACGTCTACGACTGCTACAAGACCTCGGGCGAGACGCCGATCTACCACGCCCACGCGATGAAGAAGCACGGCGACTGGGTTCCGAACGCCTGGCCGCACGACGGCATCCAACGGGAAAAGTCGTCCAACATCGCCCTGAAGGACATCTATCGCGGCCACACGCTGAACATGCTGAAGGATTACGCCAAGTTCCCGGCCAATCACCACATGGACCCGAACGGCAACTCGCGCGACGCCGGGCTGCACGAAATGTACGAGTACATGCGGGTCGGCCGGTTCAAGGTTTTCTCGACTCTAAGTGCCTGGCTGGAGGAGAAGCGGTTGTTCCACCGCGATGAGAAAGGCGTCGTGGTCGCCGAGCACGATGACATTCTCTCGGCCACGCGTTATGCTTTCATGATGAGACGGTACGCCGTGATCAAGCCGACCGCCGCGCCGATGCGCCCGAGGTTTCAGGGGCCGATCATCGGGAGGATGTGATGGACGCCGCCGCCTTCGACCGTTTGGAGCGTATTGCCCGCAACCTGCCGTGCTGGCCCGGCACGGTGAAGTATGGTCAGGTCGAAACCGCCTACGGCCCCGTTTACATGGCCGTGGGGCGCGGCTCCACCAAGGAGCCGGGGTTCGGCCCGGTATCCTGGCACGGCGTCTACGCGATCAACTACGGCGAGATAAAGGGCATGGCGCGGTCGGCGGAAATCCCCGGCAGCGCCACGCTGGAGCAGGCGCAGCAAACCCTGCTCGATGATGGAATTTGGTTTCTGGAGCAGTTGGCCCTCCGGGATATGAACGATCGTTCCTTCTCCCTGGCAGGCCCCAAACATGCCCTTAGATTCAACCAGTGACGAAACCGAGAAGGCCGACAGCGAACGCAAGCTGACCGACGCCGACTGGTCGGCCATCGCCGAATGGGCTGTCGCTGAAAAGCAGGTCCGCCAGAGCGCCCGCCGCGACCTCGAAAAGCAATGGAAGGAAATCGACCGCCAGCTCGCCATGAAGGCGAAGGGGCGCTCGATCATCTCCGGTTCGGAAAAGGACTGGTATCCGGCCATCGAGGAGCCGTTGCAGTTCAACGCGCTTGAGGTGATCGAGGCCGACGTGATGAACGGGATATTCCCGGCCACGCAGCCGAGTTGGTACACGGTCACAGGCGATACTTCGGGGAGTTTTTACGAGGACAACAAGGGCGCCGATGTCGTTCAGGAGGGCGTGCCGGTCAAGCTCGATCAGGAGTCGGTCGACGCCATCCTCAAGGCCACCATCGACTATTACCATGAGTGCTACGACTTTCGGATGAGGATAGCTCTTTTCGTTGCCGAAATGATCAAGTACGGCACCGGACCCGGCAGAGTGAAGATGGTCACTCCCGGCCAGTTCACCTATGAATACCGCGACACCGGCAACTACAAAGGGCCAGCGTTCCTGCCCTATTCCATCCGCAACACCTATCTCGACGACACCCCGGCGCTCGTCATGCACGAGGGCATCACGGTGGCGCCGTTGCTGATCCGGACGGAGAACCGCCTGCACGACGACCTCAAGCTGGCGATCGAGAAGGGTGGTTCGAGCCGGGGCTGGAACGAGGAGGAATTCGAGAAGCTGGAGGCCAAGAAGGGCAAGGACAAGCGCGGCACGGTCGATCTGATCGAGTTGGAGGGCGATTTGATCGTCCCAAGGTCGGGCAAGGACAGCCTGATCCTGCCCAACACGCGGACGCTGATCGGCGTCTCAGGCGGCGGGCCGGCCGTCATCCGCTTCGAGGAGAACAAGGAATCCTGGCACAGCCACGTCGTTGGCTACTATATGCGGCAGGACGTGGATTCGGCCTATGGCGTCAGTCCGCTGATGAAGGGCTGGCCGATCCAGGAAGCCGCGTCGTTTGTGCTCAACGACGTGCTGGCGACCTCGGCTCTGGCCGCCAAGCCGCCGATACCCTACGACCGCAACGACAGCCAGTTGGCCGCCTCGGGCGGTCCCGACATCTACCCCGGCGCTCAATGGCCGTCCGACAACCCGCAAGCCCTGGTGCCGATCAAGGTCGCCAACCCGGCTGAGCTTTTCAACGTCTACGCCGGTCTCATCAAGAAGTACGAGGAGTTGACCCAGGCCAACGACCCCCGCCGGGGTGCGGGCGTGAAGTCGCACACGACCACGGGCGCGCACCAGATCGACACCATGCGGAGCTTGGTCAGGACGGACAACTTCGTCCAGAGCATCTGCGACGGCCCGTTGCCGACGATCCTCTACATGGAATACGCCATGATCCGGGAAGCCGTTGGCAAGAAAGGGAAATACATCCCGATCGACGCGGTGGGGATGAAGGGTTTCATCAAGGTCACGAAGGACCTCTTGCCCAAGCGGGTTAATTTCCGGGTGTTCGGCGCGGCTGGCGTGGCGGATCAGGCGGAGAAGAAGCAGTCGTTCTTCGCGGCGGCGAACTTCGCGATTCAGCTATACGCCGCTGCGGTGCAGACCGGGAAGCCGATCGATATCGACTTCGTAGCCCTTATCACGGAGGCATTTGAAATTGCCGGACACCAGGACGCCGCAAGATTTGTCCGTCGAGCACAGGCAGTTCCTCAAGGACCTCCGGGCACATCCGCTGTTCCGGGAGGCGGTTCTGTCGATACCTCGACCCTCCTTGGCTCCCTACAGGCCCTCCAAGGGTGATCTGAGCCAGCA
>CAZVOI010000003.1:0-4906 GCA_964628275.1 uncultured Acidobacteriota bacterium
CCGGGCGACATCCTGGTCGGCAAGGTCACGCCCAAGGGCGAGACCCAGTTGACGCCGGAAGAGAAGCTGCTGCGCGCGATCTTCGGCGAGAAGGCCGGCGACGTTCGCGACGCTTCGTTGGTCTGCCCGCCCGGCATCGAAGGCATCGTCGTCGACGTGAAGATTTTCTCCAGGAAGGGCGTCGAAAAGGACGACCGCGCCAAGCAGATCGAAGACGCCGAGCTGTTCATGATGGAGAAGAACCTGAAGGACGAGATCCGGATCCTTCAGGACGAGCGCGACAAGCGCATCGAAGACCTGCTCGAAGGCACGACCGCCACCGCCGACCTGGTCAACGCCAAGGGCGACAAGGTGGTCAAGAAGGGCCAGGAGCTGACGCGCGACGTGCTCACCAAGCTCAGGCACTCCGACATCCTGAAGCTGCGCGTGAAGGGCCGTAAGGACGAGGATCTGGACGAGAAGCTCGAGGAGATCGTCGACAAGACCGAGCGTCAGATCGAGGTCCTGAAAGCGCTCTTCGCCGAGAAGGAGAGCCGCCTGAAGCGCGGCGACGAGCTGCCTCCCGGCGTGATCAAGCTGGTCAAGGTATTCGTCGCGATGAAGCGCAAGCTGTCGGTCGGCGACAAGATGGCCGGCCGCCACGGCAACAAGGGCGTGATCGCGCGGATCCTGCCCGACGAGGACATGCCGTACCTGCCCGACGGCACGCCGGTCGAGATAGTGCTGAACCCGCTCGGCGTTCCCTCGCGCATGAACGTCGGACAGATTCTCGAGACCCACCTCGGCTGGGCTGCGAAGGTGCTAGGCCTCCATTTCGCGAGCCCCGTCTTCGACGGCGCGACCGAGAAGGAGATCAAGAAGTACCTGGTCGAGGCCGACAAGCGGGAAGCCGAACGCAACCCGCTGCGGCCCAACCTGCTGACGCAGGGCAAGATCGTGCTGATCGACGGGATGACCGGTGAGCCCTTCGAGCAACACGTGACGATCGGCTACATCTACATGTTGAAGCTCTCGCATCTGGTCGACGACAAGATCCATGCGCGCTCGATCGGGCCGTACTCCTTGATCACGCAGCAGCCGCTGGGCGGCAAGGCGCAGTTCGGCGGCCAGCGCTTCGGCGAGATGGAGGTGTGGGCGCTCGAAGCGTACGGCGCGGCGCACATCCTCCAAGAGCTTCTGACCGCGAAGTCGGACGACGTATACGGGCGCGCCAAGATCTACGAAGCGATCGTCAAGGGCGACACCGCGTACACGCCGGGTCTGCCGGAATCCTTCAACGTCCTGATCCGGGAGCTGCAGAGCCTGGGTCTCGACGTCGAGCTGATCAAGACGAAACCGGTGGTCGGGTAAGAGAGGCGAATCAGATGAGCTTGATGATGCCGATGCGGCCGAAGATCGACGTGGGGCGTCCCGTGATCGACTTCGACGCGATCAAGATCCGCCTGGCGAGCCCGGAGAAGATCCGCTCCTGGTCGCACGGCGAGGTCACGAAGCCCGAGACGATCAACTACCGGACCTTCAAGCCGGAACGCGACGGCCTGTTCTGCGCCAAGATCTTCGGGCCGATCACCGACTGGGAATGCCTGTGCGGCAAGTACAAGCGCATGAAGCACCGCGGCGTGATCTGCGACAAGTGCGGCGTCGAGGTCACCCAGAGCAAGGTGCGCCGCGAGCGAATGGGCCACATCGAGCTGGCCTGCCCCGTCAGCCACGTCTGGTTCTTCAAGGGTCTGCCGTCACGGATCGGCCACCTGCTCGACATCACGCTGCGCGACCTCGAGCGGATCCTCTACTTCGAGAGCTACGTGGTCGTCGATCCCGGCGACTGCCCCGAGGTCAAGCGTCAGGAGCTGGTCAGCGACGAGCGCTACCGCGTGCTGCGCGAGAAGCACCCGCGGCTGCGCTGCGCGATGGGTGCCGAAGCCATCAAGGAGCTGCTCAAGAAGGTCGACGTCGAAAAGGAGGCGGTCGAGCTGCGCGAGCAGATGCGCGACCCCAAACTGGTCTCGGTCCAGAAGAAGATCAAGTACGCCAAGCGACTCAAGGTCGTCGAGGCCTTCCGCAAGAGCGGCAACAAGCCCGAGTGGATGATCATGGAGGTCATCCCGGTGATCCCGCCGGAGCTCCGGCCGCTGGTGCCGCTCGACGGTGGGCGCTTCGCCACCTCGGATCTGAACGACCTGTACCGGCGCGTGATCAACCGCAACAACCGCTTGAAGAAGCTGATCGAGCTGCGCGCACCTGAAGTCATCGTGCGCAACGAA
This sequence comes from uncultured Acidobacteriota bacterium, assembly GCA_964628275.1. GTDB lineage: Bacteria > Acidobacteriota > Vicinamibacteria > Fen-336 > Fen-336 > CAZVOI01. The sequence continues at coordinate 2,265 of CAZVOI010000003.1, forward strand.
AAGCGCATGCTACAAGAGGCGGTCGACGCCCTCTTCGACAACGGCCGCCGCGGCCGCGTGCTGCGTGGCGCCAACAACCGGCCGCTGAAGTCGCTCTCCGACACGCTCAAGGGCAAGCAGGGCCGCTTCCGTCAGAACCTGCTCGGCAAGCGCGTCGACTATTCCGGCCGTTCAGTGATTGTCGTCGGCCCCGAGCTGAAGCTGCACCAGTGTGGCCTGCCGAAGAAAATGGCGCTCGAGCTGTTCAAGCCATTCATCTACAGCAAGCTCGAGAAGGAAGGCCTGGTCACCACCATCAAGGCCGCCAAGGAGATGGTCGAGCAGCAGCGGCCCGAGGTCTGGGACTTCCTGGAAGACGTGATCCGCGAGCATCCGGTGCTGCTGAACCGCGCGCCCACGTTGCACCGACTCGGCATCCAGGCCTTCGAGCCGATCCTGGTCGAGGGCAAGGCGATCAAGATCCACCCGCTCGTCTGCACGGCGTTCAACGCCGACTTCGACGGCGACCAGATGGCGGTGCACGTGCCGCTCTCGCCCGAGGCGCAGATCGAGGCAAACGTGCTGATGCTCAGCTCGAACAACATCCTCTCGCCCGCCAACGGCCAGCCGATCGCGATCCCGTCGCAGGACATCGTGCTCGGCTGCTACTACCTCACCAAGGAGAAGAAGGGCACCAAGGGCGAAGGCCGCGCGTTCCCGAGTGTCGACGACGTGCTGATCGCACTGCTCCACGGCGAGGTCGAGACGCTGTCGCCGATCCGGCTCATGTACACCGGCGAGCTGATCGACCTGACCACCGTCTACGATGACCAGGACGTGATCCACACCGAGGTCCAGAACGTCAAGAACCAGGTCATCAACACGACCGTCGGCCGCGTGATCATGAACGACAACCTGCCAGCGGGCATGCCGTTCGTGAATGGCTTGCTCCGTAAGAAGGGGCTTCAGAACCTGGTGCAGTACGGCTACCTGCGCTTCGGCCTCGAGACGACCGTCCTGATGCTCGACGTGATCAAGGACATGGGCTTCACCTACGCCACCCGCGCCGGCATCTCGATCGGCATCGACGACCTGGTTATCCCCGACGGCAAAGAGAAGATGGTGCTGGGCGCACAGAAGGACGTGATCGACGTCGAGAAGCAGTACCTCGACGGCGCGATCACCAACGGCGAGCGCTACAACAAGGTCATCTCGATCTGGTCCAGCGTCACCGAGAAAGTCGCCGACGCGATGTTCAAGGAGATGGAGAGGCAGGACAAGGAAGGCATCGAGTTCAACCCGATCTACATCATGGCCGACTCCGGCGCGCGCGGCTCCAAGCAGCAGATCCGCCAGCTCGCCGGGATGCGCGGCCTGATGGCGCGGCCGTCGGGCGAGATCATCGAGAACCCGATCACCTCGAACTTCCGCGAAGGCCTGACCGTGTTGCAGTACTTCATCTCGACCCACGGTGCCCGCAAGGGTCTGGCCGACACCGCACTGAAGACGGCCGATTCCGGCTATCTGACGCGGCGCCTGGTCGACGTCAGCCAGGACGTGATCATCAGCGAGCACGACTGCGGGACCGTGGACGGCATCGAGATCCGGCCGATCATCGAGTCGGGCGAGGTGATCGAGCCGCTGCGCGACCGGATCGTCGGCCGCGTCAGCCTGGAGAACATCAAGGACCCGTTCGGGGGCACGGTTCTCGTCAAGATCAACGACGAGATCACCGAGGAAAAGGCCAACGAGGTGCAGGCGGCGGGCATCGACAAGGTGAAGATCCGTTCGGTGCTCAGCTGCGAGTCGGTGCGCGGCGTGTGCGCGCTCTGCTACGGGCGCGACCTCGCCACCGGCAAGCTGGTCGAGATGGGGATGGCGGTCGGCGTAATCGCCGCTCAGTCGATCGGCGAGCCCGGCACCCAGCTCACGATGCGTACCTTCCACATCGGCGGCACCGCGTCGCACCGCACCGAGGCCACGACGCTCGAGGCCAAGAACACCGGCGCCATCAAGTTCCAGAACGTGTCCACCGTCAAGAACAAGAAGGGCGACCTGGTCGTGATGAACCGCCAGGGCGCGCTCGTGATCCACGACCCGAAGGGCCGCGAGCGCGAGCGTCACGCCGTCGTCTACGGCGCCAAGCTCAAGATCAAGGACGGCCAGGCGGTCACCCAGGGCCAGTTGCTGGTCGAGTGGGATCCCTACTCGTTCACGATCCTCACCGAAGAGGGCGGTTCGGCGGTCTTCAAGGACGTCATGGACGGCCAGACCGTTCACGAGGCGCGCGACGAAACGACCGGCCTGTCGGCGCTGGTCATCATGGACTCGGCCGACGAGAAGAAACAGCCGCGGATCGAGATCAAGGACGAAAAGGGCAAGACGCTCAAGAAGTACGTGTTGCCCTCCGGCGCCCACTTGATGGTGGACGACGGCAACGAGGTGAGCCCCGGCGACATCCTGGCCAAGATCCCGCGCGAGACCGCCAAGACCAAGGACATCACCGGCGGACTGCCGCGCGTGGTCGAGTTGTTCGAGGCGCGCCGGCCCAAGGAACCGGCGGTGATCACCGAGATCGACGGCGTCGTGAAGTACGGCGACGTCGCCAAGCTGTACCGCAAGGTCTACGTCACCGGCGAGGAGGGCGACGAGCGCGAATACCA
>CAZVOI010000004.1:0-11464 GCA_964628275.1 uncultured Acidobacteriota bacterium
CCGACGGGCTCGGGCAAGAGCTCGACGCTCGCCGCGATCATCGACCTGATCAACGAGACGCGCTCCGACCACGTCGTCACGATCGAGGACCCGATCGAGTTCCTCCACAAGCACAAGAAGTCGACGATCCACCAGCGCGAGCTGCACAGCGACACGCCAAGCTTCGCGCTGGCGCTGCGGGCGGCCCTGCGTCAGGCGCCCAAAGTGATCCTGGTGGGAGAGATGCGCGACAAGGAGACGATCGAAACGGCCTTCGAGGCGTCCGAGACCGGCCACCTGGTGTTGTCGACGCTGCACACGATCGACGCATCCAGGACCGTGGATCGCATCATCGGCGTCTTCCCGAAGAGCGAGGAGCACATCGTGCGGACGCGGCTCGCGTCCACCTTTCGTTTCATCGTCTCGCAGCGGCTGATGCCGCGCGCCGACGGCAAAGGCCGCATCGCGGCGATCGAGATCCTGAAGGCCACCGGCCGCACGCAGGAGTACATCATCAAGGGCGAGTCGGGTGGCAAATCGCTCGTGGACGCGATGAACGACGGCGAGTTGGACGGGATGCAGTCCTTCGACCGGGTGCTGGAAGGCCTGGCCCGTGACGGCAGCCTGAGCGTGGCGACGGCTCTAGCCTACGCCTCGAACCGTACCAACCTGCAGCTCAACCTGCACGACCTGGGCACCGACGAGGCCTGAGAGCGGCCGTCAACCATCTGCCGAATCGGTTTGACAACTTCCGTCGAATCCGTCACCTTTAGCGTTCTTGCGTCCGCGTCAGGACGGCCTCCGTTCACCTCTCAGGGAGCCATGGCAGAGAGTTCGTTCGACATCGTCAGCAGTGTGGACCTGCAAGAGGTGAAGAACGCCATCGCCCAGGCGATGAAGGAGATCATCACGCGCTTCGACCTCAAGGGCACCGGCTCGGAGGTGTCGTTGCAGGGCGAGGAGCTGCTGCTGGTGTCGAGCGACGAGTTCAAGCTGAAGGCCGTGCGCGACATCCTGGAGGGTCGGCTGGTGAAACGCGGCGTGCCCCTCAAAGCCCTCGAATACAAGCCGATCGAGGGCGCGCTCGGCGGCACGGTACGCCGGAAGGTGGAGCTGCAAAAGGGGATCCCGAGCGAGAAAGCGCGTGAGATCGTGAAGATCATCAAGGGCACCAAGATCAAGGTCCAGGCCGCGATCCAGGGCGACCAGCTCCGGGTAACCGGAAAGAAGCTCGATGACCTCCAAGCCGTGATCCGCGCCCTCAAGGAAACCGATCTCGGCATCGACATGCAATTCACGAACTACCGGTAAGTGGCGTCGCTCGATCGCATGACCGGCAAGGGCGTCGCCGATCTCAAGGAGATCGTGCAACTCGTCGAGGAGGACCTGGCGAGAGTCGAGGATTTCTTCGAGGAGCAGGTGCGCTCCGACATCCCGCTGATCGCAGAGGTCGGGCGCTACATCCGCGACGGAGGCGGCAAGCGGATCCGGCCGGCGCTGCTGCTGCTATCGTGCCGGTTGAATGGGTACCGCGGCCAGCGCGCGATCCTGCTGGCGGCGGTCGTCGAGTTCATCCACACCGCGACGCTGCTCCACGACGACATCATCGACGATGCGACGATGCGGCGCGGCCGTCGCAGCGTCAATAGCCGTTGGGGCAACGACCTGACGGTTCTGCTGGGTGACTTCCTGTATACGAAATCGATGGCGATGGCGCTGTCTCAGGACAACCTGCGCATCCTGCGCCTGCTGTCCGACGTCACGCTGCGGATGATCGAGGGCGAGATCCTCGAGATCCAGCGTTGCGCCGATCTCGGCGTCAGCGTCGACGACCACATGGACATCATCCGCAGGAAGACCGCCGATCTCTTCTCCGCCTGCCTGCGCATCGGCGCGATGCTCGCCGACGCCCCGGAAGCCAAGGAACAGGCGCTGGCCAGCTACGGCCTCAACCTGGGGCTGTGCTTCCAGATGGTCGACGACGTCCTCGACTTCACCGCGGACGAGAAAGTGCTCGGCAAGCCGGTGGCCAACGACCTGCGCGAGGGCAAGCTGACGCTGCCGACGATCTTCGCCTTGCAGCGCAGCGGCGCGCTCGGGCTCGACCAGATCAAGACCGTCCTCGACGATCGCGGCTTCGCCCGCGTGTCGGCGCAGGAGATCGCGCGCCTGGTTCGCGACTCGGGCGCGATCGACGAGTCTCGCGTCTTGGCCGAAAAGTACGCGGCGGCGGCGCGCCGAGATCTTTCGGTGTTCGAACGCACGCCGTATCGCGAGGCGCTCAGCGTGCTTCCCGACTTCATCCTCGCCCGCGATCACTAGCACGCGGCGCATGAAGCTCGACCGCAGCGCCGCGCCCGAGCGTATCGCCGTGCTGTGCCGCGAGATCCGCCGTCACGAGCATCTCTACTACGTGCTTGCCCAGCCCGAGATCGCGGACCGCGAGTACGACGCGCTCGAGCGCGAGCTGCGCGATCTCGAGGCCGCGCATCCCGACCTGGTCGCGCCTGATAGCCCGACGCAGAGAGTCGGCGAACGCCCCTCGCAGACGTTTCCGAGCTTCGAGCACCGCGTGCCGATGCTGAGTCTGGACAACACCTACAACGAAGCGGAGCTGCGCGAGTTCGAGGCGCGGATCTGCCGGCTCGTCGGCGAGCGCCGGCTCGACTACACGGCCGAGCTGAAGATCGACGGGCTCTCGATCGCCCTCCAATATGAGAGCGGCGCACTCGTCCGTGGCGTCACGCGTGGCGACGGCGTGCGCGGCGACGACGTGACCCCGAACGTGCGCGCGATTCGCGCCGTGCCGCTGAGCCTCCGAGGCGACGGCGTTCCCGAGCAGCTCGAGGTTCGAGGTGAGGTCTACTTTCCCCGCTCCCGTTTCGAAGCGCTCAATCGCGAGCGCGAAAAGGCCGGCGAGGAGCTGTACGCGAACCCCCGCAACACCGCGGCCGGCACGATGAAGAGCCTCGACGCTCGCGTCGTGGCCGAGCGCGGCCTCGACATCTTCCTCTACGCCATAGCGCAAGTGACCGGCGCGAGCTTCACCGGACAATGGGACGCGCTGCGGGGCCTGCGCGACTGGGGCCTCAAGACCAACCGGACGTCGCGGCTCTGCCACGGTCTCGACGAGGTCCTGGCCTTCTGCCGTGAGTGGCAGGGGAAGCGCGAGAGCCTGGAGTACGACATCGACGGCGTGGTCGTGAAGGTGGACGACTTCGCCCTGCAGCGCGAGCTGGGTTTCACCTCCAAGTTCCCGCGCTGGGCGATCGCGTACAAGTACCCGGCGCGCCAGGCCACGACGCTAGTCGCCGGGATCGGCGTGCAGGTTGGGCGAACCGGCCGATTGACACCGGTCGCGCATCTCGAGCCGGTGCTGCTGGCGGGATCGACGGTCAGCCGCGCCACGCTCCACAACGAAGAGGAGATCGCGCGCAAGGACGTGCGCGTCGGCGACACGGTCTTGATCGAGAAGGGCGGCGACGTGATCCCGAAGGTCGTCGAGGTGGTCCTCGGCGGGCGGCCCAGCGGCGCCCTGCCGTGGACGCCGCTGGCGAGTTGCCCGGTGTGCGGCGCCGCCGCCGACAAGCCCGAGGGGGAGGCCGACCGGCGTTGCACCAACACGTCGTGTCCGGCCCAACTCGAGGAGGGGCTGAAGCACTTCGCCCGCCGCGACGCGATGGACATCGAGGGGCTGGGCGACACGCTCGCCCGCCAGCTCATCGAGACGAGGCTGGTCCGGGACTTCGCCGACCTCTACACGCTGAAGGCCGAGGACCTGCTCGCGCTGCTCGCGCCCAAGAACAAGAAGAAGGAATCGATCGCCGCCCGGAACCTGCTGCGTGGGATCGAGGTCAGCAAGCACCGCGAGTTGCGCCGGCTGCTGTTCGGCCTCGGCATCCGCTTCGTGGGCGAACGCGCTGCGACGCTGCTGGCGCGGCACTTCCGGAGCCTCGACGTGATCGCTCGTGCCTCGCTCGAAGAGATCGACGCCATCTACGAGATCGGCCCGGCGGTGGCGGAGGCGGTGCGCCACTGGTTCGATCAGGCCGCGAACCAGAAGCTGGTCGCGCGCTTGAAAGCGTCGGGGGTTCGTGCCGAGGAGGCCGAAGCGGCGCCGACGAGCTCCAGGTTCCAGGGCATGCAGTTCGTGCTGACCGGCGCGATGCCCGGGATGAGCCGCGACCAAGCCAAGCAGGCGATCGAGAGCCGCGGCGGCCGCGTCACGTCGGCGGTGTCCAAGAAGACGTCGTGCGTCGTGGTCGGCGCCGATCCCGGCTCCAAGTACGAAAAAGCGCAGCAGCTCGGCGTCTCGACGGTCGATGAGGCAGAATTCCGCAAGATGCTGGAAGAAGCGTGAAGGCGCGGATCCTGATCGTCGACGACGAGGAGGCGATCCGGTCGTCGTTGAAGATGATCTTCGAGTACGAGGGCTACGAGTGCCTGCTGGCGGCCAACGCCGCCGCGGGGCTCAAGATCGTGGAAAAGGATGCGCCCGACCTGATCTTCCTCGACATCAAGATGCCCCAGGCCGATGGCCTCGAAGCGCTGCGCCAATTGAAGGAGCTGGGCAGCACGATCCCGGTCGTGATGCTCTCGGGACACGGCAACGTCAAGACGGCGGTCGAGGCCACCAAGCTCGGCGCTTTCGACTTCATCGAGAAGCCGCCCGAGACGGATCTGCTGCTGCTGGTCGCGCGCAACGCTCTCCGCCAGAAGACGCTCGTCGACGAGAACCGGCGGCTGAAGCTGGTCTTCGACGAACGCCACCGGATGGTGGGCCAGAGCGCCGCGTTGCAGCGGGTGTGGGAGCAGGTGCAGCGCGCCGCGCCAACCTCGGCCACGGTGTTGATCACCGGCGAGAGCGGCGTCGGCAAGGAGATGGTGGCGCGCGCGATCCACAAGAACAGCCTGCGCAAGGACGAGGCGTTCGTCCAGGTCAACTGCGCGGCGATCCCCGAGGAGCTGATCGAGAGCGAGCTGTTCGGGCACGAGAAGGGCAGCTTCACCGGGGCCACCGAGAAGCAGATCGGCAAGTTCGAGCTGGCGCACGAGGGCACGATCTTTCTCGACGAAGTTGGCGACATGAGCCTGAAGACGCAGGCCAAGGTGCTGCGCGTGCTCCAGGGGGGCGAGGTTGAACGGATCGGCTCGCAGCGCACCCTGGAAGTGGACGTGCGGGTGATCGCGGCGACCAACAAAGACCTGGAAGAAGCGATCGAGAAGGGCGAGTTTCGTGAGGATCTGTTCTTCCGGCTCTCGGTGATCCCGATCCGCGTGCCCGCCCTGCGCGAACGTCCCGACGACGTGGTTCCGCTGGTGACGCACTTCCTCGAGCACTTCGCGAACGAGCACAACTTCCGCAAGAAGACGATCGCCGCCGACGCGCTCGAGGCGCTGCGCCGTCACCCGTGGCGCGGCAACGTGCGCGAACTCCGCAACGCCATCGAGCGCCTGCTGATCATGGCGGAAGGCAACGAGATCAAGACCGACGACCTCGCCGACGTGCTGCGGCGGCCCGCAGACTCGGCGGCGTTGCCGGCCGGCGGCATCGGCTCGCTCAAGGACTTCAAGGAATCCGCCGAGCGCGCGTATCTGGTCCAGAAGCTCCGCGAGAACCGCTGGAACATCTCGGCCACGGCGAGCGCGATCGGCACGCCGCGCTCCAACCTCTACAAGAAGCTGGAGCAGTACGGGATCTCGCAAGAAACCGACGCCTGAGCCTGCTTGGCGATGCGCGCGCGGCTGCGATAGGCTAGCCGGGTTCGCGGAGCCGGCCGGGCGATCGCCGCGGCGGACGTATCACGCCGGGGAGGAAAGTCCGGACTCCGAAAGGGCTGTGTGCTGGCTAACGGCCAGCGAGGGTGACCTCAGGGAGAGTGCCACAGAAAACATACCGCCGAACTCAGCCGTCGCAAGGCGGCCGGGTGGCAAGGGTGAAAAGGTGCGGTAAGAGCGCACCGCCGGCGTGGCGACACGACGGGCACGGAAAACCCCACATGGAGCAAGGCCAAATAGGGAGGCGCTCGAGGCTTTTGCCCGGCCGATGCCTCCGGGTAGGCTGCTTGACCCCGCGGGTAACCGCGGGGCTAGAGGAATGATCGCCGGCCGTCCCGCAAGGGGCGGTGACAGGATCCGGCTTACAGGCCGACTCCGCGAACGCTAAGACTCCAAGCCGAACAGTCAGGGGGAAATACTCGATGAAGATTCTCGTCACCGGCGGCGCCGGCTTCATTGGCAGCCATTTGTGCGAGGCACTGGTGAAGACGGGCCACCGTGTGCGCGTCTTCGACAACTTCTATTCGGGCCAGCGCAGCAACCTGGCCACGGTCCGGGCGGATGTCGAGATCGTCACGGGGGACTGCGCCGAGCCGCGGGCGGCTCGCCGCGCGGTGAAAGGCGTCGAGGTCGTGTATCACGAGGCCGCGATCCCCAGCGTCGCGCGCTCGGTCTCCGATCCCGCGGGCTCCCATGCCGCCAACGCCAGCGCCACGCTGACGATGCTGATCGCGGCCCGCGATGCCGGCGTGCGGCGCTTCATCTATGCCGGCTCGTCTTCCGTCTATGGCGAATCGCCGACTCTGCCCAAGCGCGAGAGCATGACGCCCGAGCCGCTGTCTCCTTACGCCGTCGCCAAGCTCCTGGGCGAGCACTACCTGCGCGTCTTCTGCCGGCTCTACGGCATGCAAGGGCTCACGCTTCGCTATTTCAACGTTTTCGGGCCGCGCCAGGACCCGACGTCGCCCTACAGCGGCGTGATCAGCCTCTTCGCGACGTCGCTCTTGAGCGCGCGCACGCCGGTGATCTTCGGCGACGGCGGGCAGACGCGCGACTTCACGTACGTCGCCAACGTGGTCCGCGGCAACCTGCTGGCGCTGCGCGCGAAGCGCGCGGAGGGACAGGCGATGAACCTGGCTACGGGGCGCCGTGTGTCGCTGCGCATCCTGCTGCTCGAGATGGCCAGGCTCACCGGCCGGCCGGCAATCGCCACCCATGAGCCGGCTCGCGCCGGCGACATCCGGCATAGCCTGGCCGACATCGGGTTGGCGCGGCGGGAGCTGGGCTACGTTCCGTCGGTTCGCTTCGAAGCCGGTTTGGCGAAGACCGTCGCGTGGTATCGCTCCCGCCTCTAGCAGAGCGAACTACGAGCCCTTGAGCTGGACTTCCCAGCTCTTTTGAAGCTCGGCGTAGCTCAAACCGAGCGCCACCGGCAGCGCCTCCTCGGAGGGAAGACCGTCTCCGAGCGCCGCGAGCAAGCGAACCAGGCCGGCCTCGCCGCGGGATCGAAGCACCTGGCCGACGACTGACAGGCTCTCGGCGTAGGCCAAGGGCACGTCGCTCGCGACCAGGTTCTGGAACGGAGCTTCGAGCGTCACCAGCGGGAGCAGCGTTCCCGAGCGGGCGCGCGAGGCCAGCGACGCATCGGCGCGCGCTGGGTCGCCGCCTTCGAGCCATTGCGCGACGCCTTCCTGCACCCAGGTCGGACAGTTTCCCCCGGTGCGGGCGGTGACGAACGAATGCGCCAGCTCGTGGCGCAGCACCGCGTGCACGCGCGGCGTGAGCTTCTCGATGCCCTTGGCTGGGATCCGAACCGTGCCGTCGTAGAGCCCCTCGGCCCATCCAGGCGCTCCGGCTTCCCGGAGCTCGGCCTCGCTCATCAGCACGACGCTGACCGCATCGCGCGGCTCGGCGCCCAGACGCTTGGAGTATTCAGCGTACGCGGCGCTCAGTGCCTGCAGCACGGCCACGCCCAGAGGCTCGTTCACTCCGCCGTCGTAGCGCAGCCGGAACTGCGCGCCGCGGGTGCCGGAAGGAGAGGCGCTCGGCGTGGCCACCGCCCCCACGGACTGCACCAGGCGGCGCGGTATGCCGAAGACGCCTCCTGCCTTCTCGTAGTAGAGCTGCGCCCCGTCCACCCAGCTGCGGTCCGCCTGGATCACATGACCGTTGTTGAGCGTGATCGTGTCGGCGCACAGCGACGGCGACAGCAGAAGCGACAATACGACTGCGCCGGTCCGTATCGGCTCGATCCTCACGGCTTACTTCGTGATCTCGGTGATCGTGACGACCTTCGGCCGCGCCCCGCCTTCTCTGAAGTAGGCCGGCACGTTGCGCGCCGCGGCGTTCGCCTTCGCCTCGCTGTCGTAGACGCCCCAGCCGACGCGATAGCAGTCCTTGCCCTTGTATTGCACCGGCACGATGAAGAGATCGTCGGCCGCAGTCGCCACGTTCGCCTTCGCGAGGGTCTCGGCCGAACAGGCCACCAGGACCTGGAGGGCATACGGGTCCCTGCCGGCCTTCAGGCTGGCCATGAAGGCGTGGGCTGCTTCGGGAAACTGGCCCTTGCGCAGCAACTCGCGCGCCTGTCCGAGACTGGCACCCGCTGCCGGGAGGCTGGGTTTGGGCGACGCGTCGGCCGGCGTCGACGGCGTGGGCTTGGCCGCCATGCTGGTCGGCGGCGCTGTTGGCGTCGAGCCGGGCGAAGCCGTCGCCAGGGGCGAGCTGGCGGTTCCCGTTGGCGCCGGCTCGCTGGGGGCAGCCGAGGCGACGAGCGTCGTCGCCGGTGCGAGGGTCGTGGCGACCGCGCTCGGCTGGGCGACAACCTTCGCGGGCGTCACGGCCGCTGTGGTCCAGTAGTAGTAGCCGCCGCCGATCAGCAGCGCCATCACGATCGCGCCGCCGCCGATCACCAGGAAGTTGCGATTGGCGCCCGCCGACTTCTCCTTGCTCCTCGGGGGTTCCCTCGCCGGCAGGAACTGTGGCTGCCATTCGCTGGCCGGCTTGGCGATGGGGGTGAGCGGTCCCTCGGGGCTCTTCTTGCCCAGGAGCTCGTCGAGCGCCGCGAGATCGTCTTTGGACGGGCGCTGCGGCGGTCGTGTGCGCTCGGCGGGCTTGGGTGGCGGAATGATCTTGAGCGGGCCGATCCCGCCGCCCGCACTCGTCGAAGTTGGGGGGGGAGCCGCCTCGGGAACGGGTTCCGGAGGCACAGTCGAGTTGAGATCGCCGAACGAGAAGTTGGGGAGGTCGCCGATCTGAAGCGTCTCGTCCAGATTGGCCGAGAAGGCGGGCGGAGGAGACAGCAGTTCCGAAGGCTCCACCGTCTCCAATTCCGCAGCGGAGGGCCGCGAATCGTCGAATGAAATCTGGGGCGAGGCGTCCCCCGCCGCCTCGCCGAACTGAAGCGAGCCGCCGCCCGAGAGATCCAGCTCGCCACCCGCGTCGGCAGGCATGAAGAAGGGGCTGGCCTCCTCCGATTCCCCCGTGGCGCCCTTCTCGATCAGTCCCAAGAACATGAGACCGCAGGCGATCTTGGCGGCATCGAACTCGTCGACCGCGGCGCGGCTCGCGACGTCCTTCAGCGTCGCCCTGCCGTCCAAGTGATCGGCAAACCCCCCGACCTCGCTCTCGATCTCGGAGAGCTTCTCGCGGAGCTCCGGCTTCGCGGACAGCACCACGTTCAGCCCCTTGAGATGGCGCAACACGAACGCCCTGTCGGAGACGCGGCGGACGGCGGCGATGAACAGCCGCTCCGGAGCGAGCTTCAGATCCACAGCCCCCTTCGGCAGCACGCCGTCCTCGAACTCGAACGAGCCTTCGGCATACGAGATCACGTCCGAGAGAATCCGCTCGACCTTGGCGCGCGCGGCGTCGGAGAGCTCCCTCTGGGTCACGACGCCGCTGTCGGATAGAGCCTTGGCGAGGGGATTGCCTTGGCCGACCTTCTGGTTCACGTCGTCGAGCTGGGCCTCGGTGATCTTGCCGCTCTCGACCAGGATCGCCCCGAGCTGGTCCTTGGGATCGTTGGACGACGCGAACAGGACGCGGCCGGCTCGGAAGTAGAGGGCTTTTTGGTGATTGGCTCCGTCCACCTTCAGGGAGCCGGTGGCACCCTGGCGGTGGAGGTCCACGAGAAGGTACGGGAAGGACTTTGGATCGATCGGACCGCTGGTCGGCAGACTGTCAGCCACCATACCCCCCGGCGCCTCGGAGAATCACCGAAATGCCTGAATTCTCAGCATATTACCATAGGGGTCTAGGTGCCCTACCTGATCGACGGCAACAATCTCCTCGGATCATGGGGCGGACCTCGCGGCGGCGACGATCGCCGCGCCGAGGTCGTGCGTCGAGTCGCCGTTTTTTGCCGCCGGAAACGCGTGCGGACCACCCTGGTTTTCGACGGAGGACCGCTCCGGCAGGATCTGGCGGATCAGCAGCTCGGAGATCTCACGTTGCGGGTGCCGGAGCGAGGCGCGTCCGCGGACGACCTGATCCGCGAGCTGATCGAACGGGCGCCCCGTCCGGGTGATTGGATCGTGGTGACCTCGGACAAGGCGCTCTATTCCTACGTGCGAACCCTGGGCGCGAAGGTGATGCGCGCGCACGAGTGGAACCGCGACGAAAAACGCAACGTGCCCGAAGCCGCGGAGGGCGACGAGAAACCCGCGCGCGAGGACGACGTCGAAGGCTGGCTGAAGAAGTTCGGCGGCTCCTGAGCGGGAGCAGCTCTCTCAGAAGCTCCAGCCGACGCTCACGCCCGGACGCTGACCTTTCCTTTCGCGCGGTGGCGGGTTCTGCGCCGCGACCGCTGCTGTCCACGCAAACGAGAGGACGAAGGCGAGTGCAGCTGACAAGAGGCCGGAAGGACCCACCGCCGGAACCGCTGTCTGATCATGTCGTTTCTCCTGGGCGAGGCGAGCTGTTCGTGCGCGAGGTCGTACCGAGTGGGTGACAACGCCCGTTGTCGCTCCCGGCAAACGCCCGCGGGCCGCGCCGTCTTGGGCCTCGTCCCGGCACAGTGTCAACGCGGATTGACAGCGCTGATGGCCGCGCCGTCTCCACGCTGACTCCCCGAAACCGACCCTAAGCCGAGCGCCTGCCAGCTCTTCCACGGCCTGGCACACGCCTGGCGAGGGCTTTGCCATGTCTTCTGTCGCGCGGCGAAAGCCGAGGCGGGCCACGGGGGAGAGACGGGGCTCGTCGCGGGAAGGCGCGCTCTCGAACGGGGATCGGTCCGCGGGGCCAATGCGGTCGGTCTTCTCATCGGGGGAACGCCTTCCGCCGCGCACTAACTGAAAAATGAAAAAGGAGACTTGTCATGAACGTCAAGCGATTCGTTGCCGCGTGTCTCGTCGCCGTCGTCTCGTTGGCCGCCTCAGGCGTCGCCTTCGCTGCCGAGAAGGCGCCGTCGGGGAAGATCAACCTCAACACCGCCAGCGCGGAGCAGCTCAGCGCGCTCCCCGGCGTCGGCCCGAAGCTGGCCGCACGCATCGTCGAACACCGCCAGAAGGAGGGTTCCTTCAAGTCGGCGCAGGAGCTGAGGAACGTCAAGGGCAGCGGTGAGAATAACTTCCGGAAGCTCCAAACCTACCTGACCGTCGGCGAGGCCTCTCGCCCGGCGGCGAGCCGTTAGGCGTCGGATTCGCTCGGAGAGGGCGGCCGCCGGTTTTGGCGCCGCCCTCGCCGAGCCTTGGAGGATGAGATGAAG
>CAZVOI010000005.1:0-2254 GCA_964628275.1 uncultured Acidobacteriota bacterium
CGGAGCAGGCCGAGAGCATGCTAAAGGAAGCGCTCGCCAAGGACCCGCAACTCTTGGACGCCTACGTCCACCTGATGCTCGTCTACACGCGAACCGGCCGCGCGGCCGATGCCGACAAAGTGTTGGCCGATACCCAACGGCGCTTCCCCACGCGCGCGACGTCGCTCGAGGATCTGCTGCGGCAGATGCGTGCGGACTCCACGACCGAGCCAGCGGCGGCGGACGCGGGAAGCGCGGCGGACCCTCACGCCGGCGTTCCCGTCGCCGGTCCCGCCACTTCGGGAGCGAGCCCGGCGGCAGCCGCGGCGACCGCCGACGAAAAGAAGGTCGCGGGCGTGTTGGAGTTGGACGTGTCGCTCGCGGGTCAGAGATTCTCCGGCGCGATCGTGTTCGTGACGCTGCGCGAGGGCGGCTTCGGCGCGGGGCCGCCGCTCGCGGCCCGGCGCATTCCGGCAGCGTCGTTTCCGATGCCGTTCGAGATCGGCTCGCGCGACTCGATGACCGGAGAGCCGCTGCCCAATGACCTTCTGATCGAAGCGCGCATCGACTCAGACGGCAATCCGCTGACACGGCCTCCCACTGACCCCTATGGCCGAGCCGACCGGGTGACTGCTGGCTCGACCGGCGTCAAGATCGTCTTGAGGAGGAAGGGCGACTAGCAATCAGCCGGTGATCACACTAGCAATCGGCCGACCCATGAACTTGCAATCAGCCGACGCACCAACTTACCATCAGCCGTGCCCAGGAAGGTCCCGTCGATTCGCCGTCTGCTGGCGCCTCGTTTGCGAGAGGCGCTCGCCGACACGCCGGTAGTCCTGGTTCATGGCCCGCGACAAAGCGGCAAGACCACACTCGCCAGAATGGTCGGGGAACCGCGCGGGTATCGCTACCTCACGTTCGACGATGACGCCGTTCGCTCCTCCGCGGAGCACGACCCGGTGGGCTTCGTGGCAGAACTCCCGACGCATGCGATTCTCGACGAGGTGCAACGTGTCCCGGCGCTGTTTACCGCGTTAAAGGCCGAAGTAGACCGCCGTGGGCAACCCGGGCGCTTCATTCTCACGGGATCGGCAAACGTTCTGTTGGTACCCGCGCTCGCGGACTCGCTTGCCGGGCGAATGGGTCTGCTGCGCCTGCACCCTCTTGCGCAGTGCGAGATCGAGGGGTCGAATCCTCGTTTCCTGGATTCGCTGTTCGGGAATGGTTTCCCGAGTCGTGTCACGAAGCGTCTTGGTGATGAGCTCCACGCACGGATTGTGGGAGGAGGGTATCCGGCCGCGTTGAAGCGGCGACGTTCGACCCGGCGAAGCGCCTGGTACCGCGACTACGTGGAGACTCAGATCCAGCGGGATGTGCGGGACCTTTCACGGCTACGCTCGTTCGATGCGCTGCCGCGATTGCTGGCCCTTGCATCGAACTACACGGCGCGTCTACTCAATGTCTCCGAGCTGGCCGGTCCCTTCAATCTTACTCGGCAGACGATTCACGAGTACGTCACGCTGCTCGAGCGCGTCTTCCTCCTGGAACGCCTGCCTCCCTGGCACGGCAATCAACTCGCGCGGCTGGTCAAGGCGCCGAAGCTGCACATGGGCGACACCGGCCTTGCCTGCGCTCTGCTCGGCTTGGACGCGGCGCAGATGAGACGGGATCGATCGAGCGCCGGTCCGATGCTCGAGACTTTCGTTCTCCAAGAGTTGCGGCGTCAGGCCAGCGGCCGGCCCGAGCCATTCTCGTTCTTCCACTATCGCGATCGAGACGATTTCGAAGTGGATGTCGTGGTAGAGCGTGGGGCGGGCACCATCGCCGGGGTGGAGGTCAAGGCCGGTGCTTCCGTGTCGGAACACGACCTGAGGGGTCTGCGAAAGCTACGAGAATCTGCCCGAAAACGCTTCGTTCGTGGCGTGATTCTGTATGACGGCGAAGCCGCGATCGACTTTGGTGACCGTTTGCAGGCAGTGCCAGTTCGAGCCCTTTGGGAGAGGATGACACCGTGAGCGAAACACGTAGTTCGGGCGCGCGGCCGAGCGCGAGTTCTCTGGGAGCGCTCGTGGGGCTGGGCGTCCTTACCGCGCTCTGGTCGCTGTTCCTCTGGTCGCAGCTCCTGCTCTCGCGCAGCGGAGGCACGCCGTTCTGCCCGCTGGGCGAGGCCGCCACTTGCGGCGCGCTCTGGGACGCTTCGTTCTCGCGCGGGGTTCACGCCTGGACCGGCCTGCCGATCGCCGCCTGGGGCGTCGCCTGGGGACTGGCCGCGGCG
>CAZVOI010000006.1:0-1926 GCA_964628275.1 uncultured Acidobacteriota bacterium
TCCCATTCGGGTGTTGGGCATGACCGCTTTGGTCGGCCGAGAAGTCGACTGAACTGTCTCCACGGTCGGCAGATATAGAACTCGACTTCCGGGCGTGAAGACGGATCAACCCGCGCGCGAGGATTTGGCAGATTTCCGCCACGCGCTCGGCGGCGGTCATCTGGCTGGGGTGGAGCGGGTTGGGATTGTGCATGTCGCGCCAGGGTTCAGGATTGCCTCTCAAGGCTCCTACCCACGCGCTGCGCAAACCGTCCCACGCCGGCGGATCTGACTCGACTCCCGCACAAGTCTGCGATAAGAACATAAAGGGAACATCGTTAGGCTGGCAAGGACCCCGGGAGATGGCAAAAAACCTTAAGAAGTTCGTCAATCCGCGGTTTATCCGCACGGTCGACATCGCCCTTTTGCGCCATCTCCTCGAGCCTCATGCGGCCGCGCTGCAGGGGTTCGACATGGCGGCCTTCGACGGCGAGCCGGCTGCGGCGCGCACAGCGCTTCACGCCTTCTTTTCTGGGCCCGACGAGAACCACCCGGAAGGGCTGGTCGCCGACCTGCACCGCATCGCCGAACTCGGCGACGCCAACGGCCTGCGGCTTCTCCAGGAACAGGCGCGCCGGCGGGGTGTGGCAATCGTGGCGGCCAACGACGAGGAGCCCGACGAAGGGAGGGAGGATCCCAAGCATGTCGCATTGCGACTGTTTCTCGACGAGCGGGAATTGTTTGACGCCGTCGTCGACACGCTCAGCTACACGACGTTGTCGTCCTACAGCGAATTTGCCGGACCCGACGAAGGCATTGAGGCCGAGGTCAACGAGACAACCTGCGCCGCCTTCCAGTCCGCGGCGGAAAGCCTGCTGGAAGCGGAGCTCAGAGGCCGGTACTGCCGCGTCGGTTGGTATGACGACGATGGCGAGATCAATGTCGTCGTGACACATGGCGCTGTTTTGAAGACGACCGAGGTGATTGAAGAAGGCGCGGATCGGGTGATCCGCCTTCGCGAAGCCGACCATGCCGTGCTGTCTTATGACCCGGCATCAGGCCGGCTGAAGATCGGCGGCTTCGCCAAAGCGGGACGGCCAGAGATCGCGGAGATATTTGCCGCCACGATGTTGCAGCGACCAGGCTTCTTTGCCGCACCGGATGCGCAAAACCTCTACACGCTGGATCATGTTGTGCGCGATGGGTTCGGGTTTAAATTCGATCATGCCTTCGATGCCGGCATCCGCCGCGTGATGATCACGGCGATTCAGGTTGACCGCATCGGCGCCGATCCGCGATCCGGCAAGACCAGGACCCTGTGGTCGCACACGGTCCGCGACGGCCGTGACAATGCGCTGGCCCGGATGGGAGAAACGACGCGTGGCATCAGCTTTGCCGGCGACTGGCGGATCAACCATATCGTCATCGGCGTAGACATCGCCGTCGGCGAGAAGCGTCCGGTGCGGGTGACGATCAAACTCAAGCCGCCCAGCCTCGCGGTATTCAAGCGCCACCGCTTCGAGGCGCGCATCATGACGCTCTTGCGTCGCAATGGATTTGTGCATGACCGCGAACCTGACCAGGCTGCTGTTGCAGCTGAGTGAGTCTGGTGAACCCGCGATCCTGTGGGGGCGGCAGGCAAAACCGTATTTTGGGAAAGACTTCGAGCGGCTGCTGAATTGCAGGCTCCTCGTTGAGGAAGCGCGCGCCGAGGAATGGGATGTCTGTGATGCCTGCGAATGCCATCACGGCGTTCGGGTGATCCAGGAGATCAATGGCCGGTTCATCGCGGCCTGCCCTGTCGATCAGCGCGGCGATAGCGTGCTGGATCCGGAGGATATGCGGAGTTTTCGCATCGACGCGGCCGCGCTCGTGGCCGAAGTCGCCAAGGCATCGGGTTTCGGCCAAGAGCCAACGCAGGCTGTGCCCGGTGTCTGGCATCTCGGC
>CAZVOI010000007.1:0-17516 GCA_964628275.1 uncultured Acidobacteriota bacterium
CTCTTCGCCGCCGGCCGCTACCAGGAAGTGGCCGACATCGCGGAATCCGCGGTCGAAGCCGCCGGCGACGACTACAGCGTCTACGTTCCCATCATCAACGCGCTCGGGGCCCTCGGCAAGGAGGACACGCGCGCCAGCTTCCGGCAGCGGCGCGTTCAGACGCTCGAAACGCATATCGTGAAAGTCCCCGAGGACGCCCGGGCCCGCGTGCTCCTCGCGAGCAGCTACGCCGAGATGGGACGCGCCGAGGAGTCGGTCCGCGAGATGGAGTTCGCCCGGGCCCTGCGCCCGAACGACTCGTCCGTGCTCTACAACTGCGCCTGCGCCTATTGCAAGCTCAAGATGAAGCGCGAGGCGCTCGACACGCTGAAGAAGGCCTGGGACGCCGGTTTCAAGGACGCCCAGTGGGCGCGCCGCGACCCCGACCTGGCGCTGCTCCACGGCGACCCCGAGTTCGAGAAGCTCTACCCGGCTGAAGCGACCGAGGCGTGAGCGCCGAGATTGGCGGCCCGCTGCGCAAGGCCACCGTGAAGCACGGCGTCGCCGTCTGGGACTGAGAAGCCCCGCGGCCGCGGGGCCCCTTGCGTCGCTAGTCGTTCTGGCCTAGTATTTCCATGGGATACGCATTGTTCCCATGCTGAGGAGCCCATGAGCACGCTGTCGCAGATCTCGGCCACCGTCTCGTCCGCCACGAAGCAGGAGCTGGATCGGTTCACCGAGAGCCACGGGCTCAAGAAGAACTACGTGGTCGAGCAGGCGCTGTTGTTCTTCATGACCGCCCGGCGTGAGCTGCCCGACGAGGCCCTGGTCCCGACTCGCATCGTGCTCGACGACGCTTCCTTCGACCGCATGGCCGCCACGGTCGAGCGGGCCCCGGCTCCCTCCAAGGCCCTGCGGGAGCTGATGCGTGGCCGCAGAGATTGAGATACGACCGCTCCGGCCCGACGACGATCGAGGCGCTTTCTCCTGCGGGCAACCGGACCTCGATCGCTTCTTCCAGCACTACGCGGGTCAGAACCAGTTCAAGCTCCACCTCGCCGTCACCTACGTCGCCGCGGCGCAGGACCGGCTTCTGGGCTTCGCGACCGTGAGCGTGGGCAGCCTGGAGAGGAGGACCCTGCCTTCCGCACGGCTGAGGAAGCGTCTGCCGGCCTATCCCCTCCCCGTCCTGCGGCTCGCGCGACTCGGTGTGGACCAGCGCGCCCAGGGACAGGGCGTGGGGAGCGCCCTCCTCCGCCACGTCCTGAGCCTGGCGCTCGAGCAAAGAGACTCCCTGGGCTGCATTGGCGTCGTCACGGATGCCAAGCCCGAGGCGGCCGCCTTCTACGCACGATACGGTTTCGAGCCCCTCGAGGGCGTCCGTGAGGGAGCGTTGCACGGCGGGCCGGTGCCGCTCTTCCTGCCGCTGGGCGCCGTCGCCGAAGCCCTTTGAGTGCCAACCCAGGCTCGCCGCGTAGGGCATAATCGCGGGCACTCGCTGCCATGGAGATCCAAGCCGGGACGCGGCTGGGGCCGTATGAGATCGTCGCGCCGATCGGCGCCGGCGGGATGGGGCAGGTGTGGCGCGCGAAGGACACGCGCCTCGAACGCGAGGTCGCGGTCAAGCTGCTGCCCGAGGACTACTCGGCCGACGCCCAGTTCCTCGCCCGCTTCGAGCGCGAGGCGAAGGCGATCTCCGCGCTCAACCATCCCAACATCTGCACGCTCCACGACGTCGGCCGCGAGGGCGACGCGCACTTCCTCGTGATGGAGCTGATCGAGGGCGAGTCGCTCGCCGAGCGTCTCTCTCAGGGGCGGCTGCCGATCGACCAGGTGCTGCGCACAGGCGGCCAGGTCGCGTCGGCGCTCGACGCGGCGCACCGCAAGGGGATCGTCCACCGTGACCTCAAGCCGGGCAACGTGATGCTGACGCGGAACGGCGCCAAGCTCGTGGACTTCGGCCTCGCCCGCTCCGGAGTGTCGGCCGGCGGGGTCGTCGCAGGCGTGACGGAGACGCCGACGCAGGCACGTCCGCTCACGCAGCAAGGGACGATCCTCGGCACTTTTCAGTACATGGCTCCGGAGCAACTCGAGGGCCAGGAGGCCGACGCGCGGACCGACATCTTCGCGCTGGGCGCGCTGCTCTACGAGATGGCGACCGGCGAGCGCGCGTTCTCCGGCAAGACGCGGACGTCGCTGATCGCGGCGATCGTGTCGGGGACACCGCGCCCGGTGAGCGAGCTCGTGCCGATGACGCCGCCTGCGTTCGAGCACGTCGTGCGTCGCTGCCTGGAGAAGGAACCGGACGAGCGCTGGCAGTCGGCCCACGACGTCGCCGAGCAGCTGCGATGGATCGCGGAGGCGGGCTGGCAGGCCGGCGTGCCGGCGCCCCTCGCGCGTGGGCGCATCAGGCTCGACCGGGTCCTCGGCGTCGCGCTGGCGGCGGCGCTCGTCGTGATCGGCGCGCTCGTCGCCCGCGGCCGCCGTCCGGCCGCCGTGCCGAGCTACAGCCTCGCGATCCCGGCGATCACCGAGTCCTACACTCGTGCCGGCCACGCCGTGGTTTCGCCGGACGGCGCCTGGGTCGCATTCCCCGCGACCGGCAACGACGGCAAGCGGCTGCTCTGGGTCCGCCGCCTCGACTCCTTCGCGGCGCGTCCGCTGGAGGGAACCGAGGGGCCGGGGCGGCCGTGCTGGTCGCCCGACAGCCACTCGCTGGCGTTCGCATCGAGGGGCAGGATCTTGCGCGTCTCCGTCGAGGGCGGGTCCGTGCAGTCGGTCGCCGACCGCCAGACGATCCCGACGATCGCGGGGCTCACCTGGAGCCCCGCAGGCCTGATCCTGGTAGGGTCGGCCGTGGTCGGCGTCCACCAGGTCCCGGCGGCAGGAGGGTCGCTCGAGCCCATCACGAAGACCGACGCCCCGAGGAGCGACCGCGGGCACACACACCCGAGCTTCCTGCGGGACGGCCGGCGCTTCACCTTCGTGGCGTCGCTGCGGGACGCCGCGAGCGGCGAGGAGACGAAGCGGCTCTACCTCGGGTCGCTCGACGCCCCGCCGCGTGAGATCGGGCCGACCGGTTCGAAGGCCCTGGTCGACGAGGAGGGCGGCCACCTGCTGTTCGTCCGCGACGCCACGCTCATGGCGGTGGACTTCGACGCCGCCTCCGCCAAGGTGCTGGGTGAGCCGGTCCCGATCCTCGACGACGTCTGGTACTTCGACCCGAACGGCGACGCAGCCGTGTCGCTCTCGACGACCGGGGTCCTCACCGCGCAGTCGCGCGAGGGCGGGTCGCGGCTGTCGTGGCTGGACTTCGCGGGGCGGCGGCTCGGTGGCGTGGAGGACGTCCCGGTCGCGGGCGGCTTCCGGTTCTCGGCCGACGGCCAGCGTGTGTTCGCGGCCGTCCTCGACCGGAAGCTCGGCACCTACGACCTGTTCGCGTTCGACACGGCGCGCAAAGGGGGGGCACGCCTGACCTACGGACGCGGAACGGAGGTGAGCCCGCTGCCGTCGCGAGACGGAAGCTCCCTTTACTACTCGGGCAACCGGGTCGGGCCCGTGGACATCTTCCGGAAGCTCCTCGACAGCGCCGAAGACGACCAGGCAGTGCTGGCGGAGCCCGCGCTCCAGTACCCGAGCGACCTCTCGCCCAACGGCGCCCTGCTCCTGTACGAGACCGACAAGGACCCCGCGATGCGGACCGACCTCTGGGTGCTGCCCCTCGCCGCGGAGGCAAAGCCGTACCCGTTCGTTCGCTCGCCGGCCGACGAGTTCGGCGGGCGCTTCTCGCCCGACGGCACCCGGGTGGCGTACGTCTCCGACGAGTCGGGGCGAAGGCAGGTCTACGTGCGGCCGTTCCCCGGGCCCGGTTCCGTCCGTCAGGTGTCCCAGGGCGGAGGCTCCTCGCCGCGCTGGTCGCGCGACGGGCGCTCGCTCTACTTTCTGAGCGACGGGAAACTCTGCCGCGCAGCGGCTCCTTTCGACTCGCAGCCCGAGCTGCTGTTCGAAAACCGCGACATCGTGTCGTACGAGCTGGCGCCCGACGAGAAGCGGATCCTCGCCGTGATCACCAGCGATTTCGACGCCTCGCCGCCGACGCGGGTGCTCACCAACTGGCGCGCGCTCCTGGCCAGACGAAGCCCGTAGACCGGGACACCGGGCCACCGTCGTCCCCGTCACCCAAAGCCGATCCGTGCCCCAGCCCGATCGCCTGCAACGGCGCGCGCGGCCCAAGGCGGCGGAGATCTATGCTATCGTTACTGCTATGAAGACGATATCGGTGTCGGTATCGAAAGAAGACTACGAGGTGTTCCGCCGCAGCGCCCGGCGCGGCAAGCGCTCGATCGCCCAGCTCATCCGCGAGGCCATGGCCTTCTACCGGCAGGAGCGCCTCGAGGAGAAGAGCCGTCTCCTGGAGCTCCCGGTCCTGGTTGGGCATCGGCCCCTGTCAGCGCTACCCGGTCGGGCCGAGCTCTACGAGGAGATCTTCGGCGAAGAGTCCGCCGCGTCGTGAAGCGCGGGATCGACACGAACGTGCTCGTCTACGCGCACGTGGCCGCGCTCCCGGACCACGGCGTCGTAAGGGAGTTCCTCGCCGGGCAGCTGGCCCGGCGTGACGTCACGCTCGTCGTGACTCCCGGCGTATTGCACGAGTTCGTGCACGTAGTGACCGATCCGCGCCGATTCCAGCCGCCCGTCGGCATGGGCGAGGCGCTTGCGCTGGCGCGGCTCTACCTCGGGCGGGCCAATGTCGAGTGTGTGGCGACCGACGCCGAGGCGCTCGCCGATGCGCTCACCCTCGTCGATCGCCACGGCCTCGGCCGAAAGCGGCTCGCCGACACCCTGCTCGCGGCGACGCTTCTGCGCCATGGCGTGCGGCAGCTGGTGACCTGCAACCCGAGTGACTTCGAGGCTTTCGCCTCGCTGCAGCTCGTCGATCCGCGCCGACCCGTCGCGGGGTGAGCTTCACGGGGACTCACGCTGGCTCCGGCCTCAGGACTGCGGCCCTCACCGCAACGGCGATGCTCGCCTTCGCCGCCAACTCGCTGCTGTGCCGGGCCGCGCTAGCGGGCGGCCACGCCGACGCCGCGAGCTTCACGACGCTGCGCCTCGCCGCCGGTGCCGTCGCGCTCGGGCTGCTCGCGCGCTCCCGTGGGGCGGCGGCGCCCGCGCCGCGCTTCGCGTGGGGTTCGGCTGCGGCGCTTTTCGTCTACGCCATCTTCTTCTCGCTCGCCTACCTTCGCATCCCGGCAGGCGTGGGCGCGCTGCTGCTGTTCGCCGCCGTCCAACTGACGATGCTCGGCGCCGGCCTGCGCGGCGGCGAGCGCCCGCGGGCCCTCGAGTGGGCCGGCCTCGCGGTCTCTCTGGCCGGGCTCGTGGTCCTGGCACAGCCGGGTCTGGCGCAGCCCGATGCCACAGGCTCGGCGCTGATGCTCGGCGCCGGTGTCGCCTGGGGCGTCTACTCGCTGCGCGGCCGCGGGGTGGCGGACGCCATTGCGGCGAACGCGGCGAGTTTCGCGCGCTCGGTGCCCTACGCGCTCGCGGCGAGCACTGCCTTCGCCCTGCTCGCGACACCGCAGCTCACGCCCTTGGGCGCCGGGCTCGCGCTCGTGTCGGGCACCGTGACCTCAGGCCTCGGCTACGCCGTCTGGTACGCGGCGCTCGCCGGGCTCAGCGCCACGCGCGCTGCGATCGTGCAGCTCTCGGTCCCGCCGCTCGCCGCGGCCCTCGGGGTGCTGGTGTTGGGGGAGAGCGTCTCCCTGCGGCTTGTCCTCGCGAGCACTCTGATTCTCGGCGGCATCGCGCTCGCGATCGCCGGCCACCGCCGCTAGGCCGCTCTTCGTGGTCATGGCAGATTGAACATCGAATATTCAATTTGACAGGAGTGGCGAGGCTGGGCACACTGCCGAGCGGAGGGCCCGAGATGGCCAAGAGCGCCTTGCTGTTCGATCGGACCCTCGAGCCCAGGCTGAAGCGGATGGCCCGCGAGTACCCTGTAGTGTTCCTGACCGGCCCGCGCCAGTCCGGCAAGACGACGCTCAGCCGGGTCGCATTCCCAGCGTTCGCCTACGCGTCGCTCGAGGAGATCGATCAGCGTGAATTTGCCCGGGGCGATCCGCGCGGCTTCCTGGCTCGCTACCAGGGCAAGCGCGGGGTGATCCTTGACGAAGTGCAGCGGGTTCCCAGCCTCTTCTCGTACCTTCAGGGCCTCGCGGACCGGGAGGGGTCCCCGAAGCTGATCCTGACCGGGTCGCAGCAGTTCCAGTTGTCGCGCCGGATCAGCCAGAGTCTGGCCGGCCGCGCTGCCGTGCTCTCGTTGCAGCCGCTGTCGATCTCGGAGCTGACCCGCCGCCGGGCACTGAACCCCGAGCAACTCGATCGGGTCGACCGACGTCCGCTCACGCAGGGCCCTGAGCTGACGCGGCTCCTGTTCTCGGGAATGTATCCGCGTATCCACTCTGACGGCCTTCGACCTCGCGAGTGGCTGAACGGGTACGTGCAGACCTATGTCGAGCGCGACGTGCGTGACGTGCTCAATATTGGCGACCTGGAGGCGTTCAACCGCTTCCTGATGCTGCTGGCCGGTCGCACGGGCCAGCTGCTGAACCTGTCGTCGCTGGCGTCGGACTGCGGGATCTCGCACCCTACCTGCCGTCGCTGGATCTCGGTGCTCGAGGCGAGCGGCGTGGTTCTGCTGCTCCGGCCGCACCACGGCAGCTTCCGCAAGCGCCTGGTGAAGAGCCCCAAGATCTACTTCCTCGACACGGGGCTCGCGTGCTTCCTGCTGGGCCTGCGCTCACATCGTGATCTCGAGGGGCATCCGCTTCAGGGATCCCTGTTCGAGACGCTGGTCGTGAGCGAGATCTACAAGGCCTTCTCCAACCGTGGCGAGCGCCCCCCGCTGTTCTTCTGGCGAGACCGGACCGGGCACGAGGTCGACCTGCTGATCGACCTGGGCCGCCGCATCGTGCCCGTGGAGATCAAGCTGTCCAGCACCGTTCGCTCGGACGCGTTCAGGGGTATCGAGTTCTACTCGGCGCTGTCGAAGCGGCGCGGCGGCGTCCTCGTTCACGGAGGGGAGACGACGTATCATCACGGGCCGCACCTGGTACGGACGTGGTTAGCCTGTTCCTGAGCCGGAGCCCTGACAACATGCGTCCCATGCTGCGCGACGTGTTTCTCAGGCTTGGCCCGCTCCTGGTGCTCCAGCTGACCCTGACAGCGGCCTCGGCGTCGGCCCAGGCCGTGGCGCCAGGCCCGCAACCGGCTCCCGCGCCGCCGCCCGCTCCCGCTCCAGCGCCGGCGGCCAAGGCCGACGAAGCCCCGGCTTTCAAGATCAGCGGCCTCGCTTTCGGCGACTACTACTACGTGGCGGCGAATCACCGCGACGAGCTGGTGGACCAGAACGGCTTCTGGTTCCGCCGCATCTACCTCACCTACGACCACACGCTGACGAAGGCCTTCTCGCTGCGGGTCCGTCTCGAGATGAACAGCAAGGGCGACTTCGAGTCCTCGGGCGTCAACACCCCGTAAGTGAAGGACGCCTGGTTCAAGTGGAGCTTCGGCGCGCACTCGCTCGCCGCCGGCATGGCGTCGACGCCGAACATCGAGTTCGTCGAGGGCTTCCAGGGCTACCGCTCGATCGAGAAGACACCGCTCGACCTCTACCGCTGGGACGGCTCGCGCGACCTGGGGCTGCTGCTTTCGGGCGGGCTCGGGAAGGAGGGGCGCACCCGCTACAGCTTCCAGTTCGGGAACGGCTCGGGCACGGGCTCCGAGGTGGACCGGAGCAAGAGCGTGCGCGGGCAGCTGCTGCACCGCTTCGTGAGCGGCCTGGTGCTCGAGGGCTACGCCGACTGGCAGGACCGGCCCGCGAGCCGCGACGTCTCGACGCTCGAGGCCTTCGTCGGCTGGCAGGAGAAGGGGTGGCGGGCGTCGCTCCAGTACGGCCGGCAGAAGCGCCGCGAGGCCGACCCCGCCGGCGGCGACCTCGACCTCGCGTTCCTCTCGGCGTTCGCCGCGGTCCAGGTCACCCCGAAGCTCGCGGTCGTGGCCCGTCTCGACCGCAACTTCGATCCGATCCCAAACGGCGAGACGATCGACTACATGCCGTTCTCCGAGACGGCCCGGGCGCTCTTCGGGTACGCAGGCGCGGACGTGACGCTCGCCAAGACCGTGCACCTCATCCCCAACGTCGAGTGGACGACCTACGGCCAGGCGACAGACGGCACGACGCCGGGCAGCGATCTCGTCCCGCGCCTGACCCTCTTCGTCAGCTGGTAACAGGTGCGACTCGACGCCGGAATGATCGGATCTTTCGGACGGGATGGATCGTTTGCCCCACGCGCGCGGATTGACCGCCGCGTCCGGCGCCGTGACCTCGGGCCTCGGTTACGCCGTGTGGTACGCGGCGCTGCGGGGCCTTTCCGCCACGCGCGCAGCCATCGTCCAGCTCTCGGTGCCGCCGGTCGCAGCGGCCCTCGGGGTGCTGGTGCTGAGGTGCTGGGCGAGAGCGTCTCGCTACGGCTCGCCCTCGCGAGCGCCCTGATCCTGGGCGGCATCGCGCTCGCGATCGCGGGCCACCGCCGCTGATCTCGGGGGTGCGATCCTGCATCTCTGCTGGCCGCCTTCTACTCCGTGTAGGCGAATGAAGGCCGTTGAGCGTGGGTAGACTGGAACGACAAGAGGATGAGGTCCGCGCGGCGTTGCACGGAGAACTTGCCGAGCAGGTTGGAGACGTGGAACTTCACCGTTCGCTCGGAGATATTCAGCCGGCCCGCGATCTCCTTGTTGGAGAGGTTTTCGAGGACGGTGCCCAGCACCTCCTTCTCGCGCCGGCTCAGGCCCAGCCCGCTCGGCATGGAGCGCGCCGGTCCCCGCGGGAGCACGCTATCGAGGAAGGCCGACAGCATGTCCCGCGGGACCCATACCGCGCCGCGGGCCACGGCCGCGATGGCAGGCAGGAGCTGTTGGCGGGCATCCACATAGGTGAGGATCGCCTTGACGCCGAGGCGGAGCAGCGGGAAAGCCTCGGCCTGTGTCATCTCCTCCGAGATCGCGAGCAGCCGGGCCGCGGGTGAGGCTTTGAGGATCTCCGCGACGAGCGCTTCGGTGCTCGGGAGCGGAAGGCAGGCGTCCAGGATGGCCACGGAGCAGGGCTCGGGGGGCAGGACCGCCCGGCCGGAGGCCAGGCTGGGGGATAGGCGCACCGGAGTGACCGGTGTTCCGTCGAGCAGCCGGCCCATCTCGTCGATGAAGAACGGGTGGGGAGAAATCACCCACGCGCTGGGGGAGGGATCCACGCCTGCAATGTATGAAATGAGCGATCCGAAAGCTGTGAGAGTCCTCACCCGGTACTGTCCTGACGGCCAGGGGGACGCTCCTGTCCAACCGGACAGGCGGCCGCCCGCAGGCCCCTCCACCACCCGGGCTCTGCCACGTGGTGGAGGGGCCCCGCCCTTCGTCTAGCGGCGCCGGCTTCCCTCGACCACCCGGGTCGTCACCGGTCCGGCCTCGCCAACCCAGCCCGCCAGCTCGACTCGAACCGTCCAGACCACCGAGGGAAGATCGGCCTGGGTCAGATTCACCTCGAACTCCGCTCGCGCGGACCCTCCCCGCCATGGGCGCCACAGCGCCACGACACCGCTCGGTGTCTTGATCCGCAGGGTCCTCCTTTCCTGGCCGCTGCGCGCGTCGTCGTCGTCATCGTTCCGGCGCCGGCCGGCGTTGTCGTTTTCGTCCCGATCGTCATCGTCCCCGCGCCCGACGCAGATGAACTCGCTGCCCAGCCGCTGGTTGTTCTTGAACAGGGAGGCCGTGCCACAGCCCGTGGTCCCGGCCGGCAGGTTGGAGAGGTCCACCACCACGCGGATCTTCGCCTCGCCGCCTTCGCGGCCCACCGAGACCGAATGCGGTGCCAGGAGCATGACGTAGAGCGAGGGTTCCGATGCGTCCCGTACCGTCGCGTCGGTCATGCTGCTGTTGCTCGCACCCTGGTTGTCCGTGACGGTCAGCGTGACCGGATACACGCCTGCGGAGGCATAGGTGTGCGCCGGGCTCACGCCGCTTCCGGCACTGCCGTCCCCGAAGCTCCAGGCGTAGGACGCGATGCTGCCGTCCGGGTCGTTCGAGCGCGAGCCGTCGAACGTGATGGACATGCCAGCTATCCCCGTATAGGGCCCGCCGACGACGGCGATGGGGGGCTGATTGACCTGGGGAGGAACCGGGTTGACGTTGGCCACGGTCGTCGCCATCCCGGTCGCGGCGGCGTTGTCGGTCACGCTGAGGGTCACCGTGTAGCTGCCCGGGTTGGCATACACATGGCTGGTTGTCGCGCCGCTCCCCAGCATGCCGTCGCCGAAGTCCCACGCGTAGGCAACGATCGTCCCGTCGGAGTCGTACGAGCCGGAGCCGTTGAACGCGATCGATGCACCGGCGGTGCCCGTGTAGGGAGCGCCGGGAACGGCGACCGGCGGCTGGTTGACCGTGGCCGGGTTCTCGACCGAGACCATCATTGCCATGCGACCAACGGCGTCGCCGCTACTGCCGCTGCCGTCCGCCGCGAGCCCCGCTGCGTAGAGGGTGGCCGTTCCGATGCCCGCCGGCGCCGTCCACTTGAAGTTGAAGGTGACCTCGTTGTTGACGGCTGCCTTTCGGGTGGTGTGCGCGATCTCGCCTTGCAGTAGGTGCGTTCCCGCCTCGAAGGCGGCGAGCGCCCCCAGGGTCGCCGAAACGTCCAGGCCCCCGTATGGCCTCGTCGCGCTTCCCGCGATCGTGAGCGTGTACGTGTTCGTCGAGCCGGGGGCCACGGTCATGGGGCCGCTGAGGTTGACGTTGGTCGTCTGTCCTCCGCCGTGGCAGCCCTCGCAGCTGACGCCGAGGTTGGTCGCGGGGTTGCCGGAGTACCCCCTGATGCCACTGTTCTCTGCGCGGGCGACTTCGCCCCACGCGAGCGTAGCCAACAGGAGGAGAGGGAGCCTGATCTTCATATTGCCAGCCTTCCGTTTCTATGGATCTTCCATCCCAACCCCCCGGGATTGGCCCGGAGTTCGGTGCCAGCGTGTGCCGCAGGACCCCGATGGGGGCTCTCCACAGACGGTTCTCGCGTCATCGGCATACTCCTTCACCCTAGCGATCGCCGAGGGTTGGGCGCTACTGGTCACAAGGCTAGTTTTGGTACAGTGCGTCCTGACCTCCGGCTATGCGCCTACCGGCTGGCCGCCAACGAGTGGATCCGCCAGCCGTCGTCCAGAAGCACGAGATGGAAGACCTGCTGGACCGGCTTCATCCGCCGGCCGTCGATCGTATCGTCACGGGAGACCCGGGCGGTGGCGGTCTTGCCGCCGAAGTCGATGACGTCGATCGTCAGGCCGACCCGCTGCGACTTGATCGTCCTGAATGATTCCCGCAGCCGCCTTTCCGCGTCGATCGTGATTCCGGGCATGAGGGAGCGGAAGAGCTCGACATCCTGGGCCTCGATGGCACGCCCGTAGCGCGAGATCACATCGCGAACCGCCAGGTCGGGAGCGCGGAGATCGGCGGCTGCGGGGCCCTCACGGGCGAGTCCGCTCGAGGCGAGTGTCGCGCCCAACAGAAGCGCGCTCAACAGAGTGAGGAGAGGAAGCCTGTGTCTCATTTGCGAGCCCTCCTGCGTCGGCTTGTCTCGGGCCCGACCCCCTGGGGGTCCAGAGTTCGGCGGGCGGCGGGCGCCCGGTGCGTCGGAGGTGCGCGTGGGTGCTACAAACACCGCCATTCACGGTAGCGTCCGCCGAGGCGTCGCCGCTACTGGACGAAAGGCCAGTTTTGGTACAGGGGCAAGCCCGTGCTCGAGGGGGCACCTGCACGCCCGTGCAGGCGCTACTCGCTACTGGAGCGTGAGCCGCAGCCCGCGGGTTCCGGCCCGCACGTCGTCGAGGTGAGCCCGCGGATCGGAGGCCGATCGCGTCATCGGGTCGCCATCGGAGTCGGCGCGCGCGTCGAGGCCGCTCCCGCCCTCGACACCGTCTCCTTGAGCTGCGCGAGCGCCACCTCGAGTCTCTGAGCCTCGCTCGGGAAGCGTCGCGACGCCTCGGCGATCGTCGCCTCCGCCTGCTTCGTCCTGCCCGTCCGCGCGTAGACATAGGCCAGGTGCAGGTGCGCCTCGAGCAGGTCGGGGGCGGCGGCCAGGGCCTGCTTCAGCATGCTCTCGGCCAGGTCGGCCTGGCCCGTGGCCAGCCGCACCATCGCCTGGTAGGCGAGGGCACGGGGATGGCCGGGGGATCGCGCGAGCACGTGCTGCGTCTCGTCCCACACGGCCCTGAGGTCACGCTTGCTCAGCAGGTGCCGCGCCAGATCCAGCCGGGCCTCGTGGTCGTCGGGGTTGCGGGCGATCGCCGCGCGGATCCGGGACTCGCCGTCGGCCGCGGTCGTCGTCTTCCCGGGTGGTGCTGTGTCGCCGGTCAGGCTCCCGCCCTGGGCGCGGTGCTGAGCGGCGCGTAACGCGAGGAAGACCATGAGGGCGAGGACGCCGACGCTCCCGAAACCCCAGAGGAAGCCGCGCAAGCCAGGGCGGGACGCCAGGCCGGACACCGCGGAGACTGGAGTGGCTGCCGCCTCCGCCGCTGGCTTCTCGGCGGGGACCCGACGCCGCCCCTTCTTCGTCCCACGGGTCATCAGGAGCGCACGGTCAGAGGGTCCCGGCCTCACCACCGGCGGCTGCGGGGCCCCCGGCGCGGCCCTCTCCCTCACGGATGCTGCGCATCAGCTTGTCGATCTCGATCTCCTCCCGCTCGCCGGGGGCCCGGTACTCGTTTCCGTGGGAAACCATCAGACGGTTGCCCTGGAAGTGGCCGGCACTGGTCTGGGTTCCCTCCACGACCACGCCGATGCGATCGCGGAACATCTGCGGGGGGACACCGCTGCACTTCAGGTGGCTCACGCCCCCCTTGCGATCCACCACGTCGAACTCCACTCCCGAAGCCCCCTCACCCAGCCGGATCGACCCGTCGGCGACCAGCCCGCCGAGACGGATGCTGGCGCCAATGGCCTTGGCGCCCGCCTGCTTCAGCTCGGTGGGGCCCCAGTAGTAGACGAGGTTCTCGCCGATCCGCGGCCCGGTGCCGGCGCTCGCCTCACTCATCGCTGCGACTCCTTCCGCGCGGCTTCATGCGCCCCTCAGTCCTCGACCACGCTACCACCATCACCGGCACCAGCGCCACGCGAACTATCGTTTGATGGCCGTGGTTCGTCTGAGCATGGTGACGCGAAGCTTTCCGAGTCCACCCGCCTCGCCCGAAGACCGATTGAGGGGCCCATGGAGCGAGTCTTCCTCGACGCGGCCCACGGGCTTCGCACACCCCTCACCCGGATCCGCGGGGAGATCGATCTCATCCTCCGGAGCGACGTGTCCGACCCACCGAGGAGCCAGCTCGAGAAGATCCAGGAGGACCTCGAGCGCTTCGAGCTCGACGAAGCGCCGGGCGGAGGGAGCATGTTCCGCCTCGTGCTCCCCGCGTGTCCCGTTTCCTGAAGTTGTCGGCGGTTCTCATCGATTTCTAATCTGGCATTCACGCTGCCTTAATCCCTTTCGGAGTATGGTCTTGCGTCTCTCTCCAATCTCTTGGTCTGCGTCGCGGTCCCCGCTGGACACACGGGTGGGGTCCCGCGACGGGGGAAGGTGACGCATGGCTGGATCATCGCGTTTCGATTCGTTCGCCACGGGGGACTGAGGACTCTTCGATGTCCTCCTGCCCTGAGCCCCACCCCCGCGCGCGCCGCGGCACGCGCCCGCTCGATCTCTCCGCCACCGCCGTCGCGGAGGTCCATCGTTTCGTGGCGCGCCGCGTCTCCAACCTCGACGACGCAGCGGACATCGCGCAGCAGAACGCTGCTCCAGGCGTGCGCCAAGCGCAGCACCTGCCGCGGCGAGAACGCCTCGGCCTGGCTGTTCACGATCGCGCGCCATCTGATCGTCGATCACTACCGGACACGCAGCCGGTTCCGCTTTCAGGAGGTCGGGGCGCTCGCGGACACGGAACCGGCGCTGCGGACCGCGCCCGACGCGGTCTTGGCGGTCTGCCAGCACCGCGAGCGGCTCAACTGCTGGGTGAACTGCATCAGCCGCCGGCTCCGCCTGGGGGAGCAGGTGGCGGTGCTGCTGGCGGACGCCTACGGCCACCGCGACAAGGACTCGGCGGCGGTGCTGGGCATGAGCCTGCCCTCATTCAAGCTGCTGCTGCACGGGGCTCGGGCACGTCTGCACGCGATCGCCGGCGGGAACTGCGCCCTGGCGACCAGCGCGAGCGAGAGGCCCCTCTCCTCACAGCTCACGCGCCTTGCCGGGCCCGCCCGCGGCCTCCGCGTGTCCGAGCCGCTGGCGATACGTGCCAGGCTCGTCAGGGGCCTCGACCTGTGAGCGGCCTCATCGCTTCCCCGGCGCTCGTCTGGGCGTGTTGGTGTCATTCGGTCGTTTCGGTGGCTATCGTTTGGTGGCGCTCGTTCGTCTCTAGCTATCGACTGCATCCCTCTTCAAGACGACTGAGTGGTTTGCCTAAAGACTCGACGAGACGGGCTCGGGCGGCGTTGTCGCCCGAGACGCAAAGGATTAGGAAGGGGTAAGGACTATGCGGATTGTGACTAAGCGGACGATTCTGCGTGAAAGCGTAGCCGTCGTCCTGTCTGCGGTGATGGCGTTCTTCGGAGCCACACCCGCGATGGCCCAGGTAGGGACGGTTCGGCAGACGCCCCCGACACCGATGGAGTTGCCCATCGAAGTCGAGATCGAGCTCAGTCCGGCGGGCTCCTTGAAACAGGCGGCCCTATGGAAGGAGCTGTACCAGCTCCTGAAGAACCCGGGCGCATTCGTCTGTCCGCCCGACAATCCTTCGACCCCTCTCGAGAACGAGAGCTATTACTGCAACGCGACGATCCCGCGCCGTCCGGGTTTCGGCGCAGTCATGCCCCCCCTCAGGATCTATTCGCCGGGCTACAACTTCCTCACGGCACAGCCGCTGCGCTACCGCACCTCCGACGGGGAAGTGAGCTGGGACCAGCCGGGCCCGCTGTTCGACCCGGAGCAGGATGCTGGGCTTGACGCATTCAGCACTCCGACCCTGCTGCGGACCCCGATTGGGCACATCGTGGCGTGTCCCAACCCAAGCCAGGCGGACGGCGGCTACCAGGCCGCCCCGATCCAAACGAACTTCTGCAATGGCAAGCCTGCCGGGAGCCTGGTGGTCTATAACCCAGCCCCCAGCAGTTCGATCATCCCGCTGAACGGGACGGTCGTGGCGACCGCGGCGTTCGTCGGCGGGCAGCTTCTCGACGACGAAGGGGCGCCGATCACCGAGCTCAACGCGCCGGTCAACGAGGAGGATTTCTTTAAGACGGAAGCGGATCCTTCGGATCCTGCGGCGCTTCAGCCTTATTTCGGAAGGCTGGCGGCGGACGTCCTTGGCAAGTCCCTGTTCTGGGACATGCAGGTCGGAAGCGACGGTGTCCAGTCCTGCGGCTCGTGCCACTTCCACGCCGGGGTCGATAACCGAACCAGGGGTCAACTCAACCCCAACATCAACGGCCCGCTGGCGAATAACGCCCGCTTGACGATCCAGCCCGCCAACACGGACGTGGTGGCCACCGACTTCCCGTTCCACCAGGGCGCGCAGGACGACACTCTCACACTAGACTCCGACGACGTCATGTCCTCGATGGGCGTCAGCCGATTCAAGCAGTTCCGCGACATCCCGGCCATCGGCATTCGCAACTTCCTCCCGGCCGTAAGCGGGGTAAGAGCACTGGCGCCGGACATTGGCATCGTTGTGGCCGACCCGGTTCCGGAAAACGATGGCTTCCGCAGGGTGGAGCCGCGCAACACGCCGACCATGCACGGGGCGGCGTTCAACTTCGACAACTTCTGGGATGGGCGCGCCCGCTTCTCCTACAACGGCGGCAGCGTGTTCGGCCCGTCGGACCCCACGGCCCACATCTTCATCAGGCAGGCGGGCCACGGCAAGCAACCCCTCGTGGGCGCGACGATGGGCGATATCCGGCCCGATCTGATCGTGGAGGATCGGGAAGTCGCCGAACAGCCGGTCAGAATCAAGTTCTCCAGCCTGGCTTCCCAGTCGCAGGGGCCGCCTCTCAGCGATTTCGAGATGTCGTTCTCCGGCCGCAACTGGGCCAAGATCGGCAAGAAGCTGCTCCAGGCTGGCGTGACCCCGCTGGCCAACCAGTTGGTAGCGACCAATGACAGCCGGCTCGGGCCATTCTCCAACCAGGGCGGATCGGTCTGTGCCGCCCTTGATCGGCCGACGGCAGGCGGCAAGCCGGGACTGTGCACCAACTACGGGGAGCTGATCCGGCTGGCGTTCAAGAACGTGTACTGGAATGTCGGCAACCGGCACCTCAACGGCGCCGCCTGCGCTGACCCATTCGACTCGTACTGCCTCACGGATGCCAGCGGCCCTGCTGCCCCAACCAACAGAAGCGAGTTCAGCCAGATGGAGGCGAACTTCAGCCTCTTCTTCGGGCTGTCGGTGCAGGCGTACGAGGAGCTGCTGATCCCCGATCACACGCCGGCAGACCGGTTCTTCGACGCGAATCAGCACGCCGGTGGTGGAGTCGGAGAGCCGGGGGACCAGGCTGTTCTGTACCCCACGCTGATACGCGACCTGATGGACGACGGGAACTTGAACGGCACTCCTGGTGGCAACGTCGCCTTGATCGATGACGATCCGGACACGCCGTGGTACGACGCATTCGGCCCGGATGAGCTGTTCGGGTTCGACCTTTTCGCGGGCGCCAACCTGACAGCGGCGCTTGCCCCGGATCAGGCCGTAGACCTGAGATCTAGGCGAAACAGGAACCCGTCCATCACGAACTCTGTTGGACAAACGATCCGAGTCGGCTCCAATCCCTTCACTCGGAGCGCCAAGTGCATGCTCTGCCACCTGGGCCCCGAACAGACCGACCACAGCATCAACATCTCCCACGGTCTGCTGAAGAACGACGCCGAGTTCGAGTATCCCGTGCCTCCAAGCGTTCCCGACCCCACTACTTCTCCGACGACGACCTTTACCGACGGGCTCCTTCCGGCTCCGGAGCCCTCCGGCTCGTCCAGAACCGTCGTGGGCCTGATCCTGGAGGAGGAAGTCGGAGAGGGAGTGGCCCAGGACGCGGTGGAAGTCGAACCTCGCGATTTCCAGGCGTTCGACGACCCCGCGACCCCGTGGGACGACCGGATCATCGCGCAGGAGAGCAACTTCGCCTTCGGCGACCAGGGCGTCTACAACATCGGGGTCCGGCCGTTCGGTGACGACATAGGCCGCGGCGGCAACGACCCCTTCGGCTGGCCGCTCTCGCTGGCGGCACTGACCCTGAAGAACATCGGCGGTCAGGATTTCGAGCCGTGCGACGCCGCAACTGATTCGTGTGACATGGACAACTTCGATCCCTTCAATATTGGGGCGACGTTCGAGGAGACGGGAGGCGGCTTCTTCCCGGGGACCTCGTTGACGCTCCAGTCCATCAACCCCGGGTTTGAAAGGGATCCGATCGACCCG
>CAZVOI010000008.1:0-15847 GCA_964628275.1 uncultured Acidobacteriota bacterium
CGAACAGCATGGCGCGCAAGCTCTCGCACCGGCCAGACCTCGCCGACCGCCTGGTAGCCATTGCCGGCGATCTGGTCCCGGCCGAGAGCGCGCTCGGCCCACGATTCCTGTGGGATCTGCTGGCGGCCTAGTACAAGAACAGCATCTCCCGGTACTTCGGCAGCGACCAGAAGTCGTCGGCGACCATTTCTTCGATCCGGTCGCAGACCTCCCGCACCGCGCCCATCGCGGGAACGACGCTCTCCGCCAAGCCCTTGGCCTTGCCCTCGAGTGTCGCTTCCGCGGCCGCCTTGTCGGCCACGGACTGTAGATCCGCCATCCGCGCGCTGAGCTCGTCGATCGCGGAGGACGTCTTCTCGAGCGCGGCGCCGATCGAGCGAACCGATCCGGCGCTCGCCAACAGGGCGTGCTGCCGGTACACGGCCGGCGCCACGTGCGTCGATACCAGGTTGCGAAGCGACTCGATCTCGATCTCCAGATCCTTGATATAGCGCTCGATGCGGACGTGGTAGCGCGACTCGGTCTCGGCGTGCGAGAAGACCTTGGTCTTCTCGAGGAACGCCTTGGCGTCGGGCGTCACCAGCTCGGCCAACGCTTCGGGCGTCCGGCGCAGGTTGGGGATGCCGCGGCGCTTGGCCTCTTCCACCCACTCCGGCGCGTAGTTGTTGCCTTCGAAGCGGATCGCCTTGGTGGCGATGACCGTCTCGCGCACGACCTCGAGGACGGCGTCCTGCAGGCTCTTGCCCTTGGCCTTGCGAGCGCTGATGGCCTTTTCGATCTCCTCCAGCGCCTCGGTGACTGCGGCGTTCAGGAACGCTGTGGGTATGGAAATCGAGGCGGCCGACGATACCGCGCGGAACTCGAACTTGTTGCCCGTGAAGGCGAACGGCGAGGTGCGGTTGCGGTCTGTCGCGTCCTTGGCGACTTCGGGGAGCGATTGAATGCCGAGGGCGATCTTGTCGAGGTCGGCGCCGCCCGCGCTGCCACCGCCGTTCTCGATCGCATCCAGCACCCGGGAGAGCTGCTCGCCCAGGAACACGGAAATGATCGCCGGCGGCGCCTCGTTGGCGCCGAGCCGGTGATCGTTGCCCGAGCTGGCGATGGCCGCCCGCAGCAATCCGGCGCGACGCAGTACGCCCTTCAGGATCGCCACCAGGAAGACCAAGAACTGCAGGTTGCCCTGCGGCGAGTTGCCGGGCTCGAGCAGGTTGCGGCCGCTGGAGTCCATCATCGACCAGTTGCAGTGCTTACCCGATCCGTTCACCCCGGCGAACGGTTTCTCGTGCAGCAGCATCGCCAGGTTGTGACGCCGCGCGACGCGCGTCATCGTCTCCATCACCATCTGGTTGTGGTCGGACGCGACGTTGGCCTCTTCGAAGATCGGCGCGGTCTCGTACTGCGCAGGGGCGACCTCGTTGTGCCGAGTCTTGATCGGAATGCCGAGCTTGTAGAGCTCGTACTCGGCCTCCTGCATGTAGGCCAGGATGCGATCCTTGATGCTCCCGAAGTAGTGGTCTTCCAGCTCCTGGCCCTTGGGCGGCTTGGCTCCGATCAGGGTTCGTCCCGCGGCGACCAGGTCCGGGCGCAGCGCGTAGAAGGCGCGATCGATCAGGAAATACTCCTGTTCCGCGCCGAGCGTTGGCACGACCCGAAAGGACGTGGTGTCTCCGAACAGCCGAAGCACGGCGAGGGCCTTCTCCGAGAGCGCCTCCATCGAGCGGAGCAGCGGCGTCTTGTTGTCGAGAGCGTCGCCGTGATAGCTGATGAACACCGAGGGGACGCACAGCGTCTTGCCGTTCGGACCGTCGACGATGAAGATCGGGCTCGAAGGATCCCAGGCCGTGTAGCCACGCGCCTCGAAGGTCGTGCGCATGCCGCCGGACGGGAAGCTCGACGCGTCGGGCTCGCTCTGGATCAGCTGCGCGCCGCTGAAGCGTTCCATCGGCTGGCCTTCGTCATCGAAGGTCAAGAAGGCGTCGTGCTTCTCGGCGGTGAGGCCCGTCTGCGGCTGGAACCAGTGGCAGAAATGGGTGGCGCCCTTCTCGATCGCCCACTCCTTCACCGCGTGCGCCACTTCGTTCGCGATCGCAGGATCGAGCTTCTTGCCGTGGCGAATCGTGTCCTGGAGCGAATGGAACACCGGCTTGGGCAGCTTCTGCTTCATCGCGGAGACGTCGAACGTGTTGCAGCCGAACACCTCGCGCACCTTGGCGCCGCTCGCCATTTCAGGCAAAGAGCGAATCGAGCGTGCCGTCACCTCGCGGATCGCCCACAGCCGACCAGACCCAGAAGACATCGTCTCTCCCTCCTCCATGAAAGATCGGATTATAGGCATGCGCTCCAAGCGGCCCGCGAAAATCACCCGCGCGACCGAAACTGAATCCTCCGCAGTCTAGGTGACAAAAATGTCAGGCAGGAAAGGCAGTCGACTCCGGCGCGTGAGCCTCTGGGGGCTGAAGTACAATCCTGCTCCTTGGCCACGACAACCGCTGGCAGCCTGGTGGGTCTCGACAAGCCGACCCTGATCGCCATCTATCGCACGATGTACCTGTCGCGGCGCATCGACGACAAGGAGATCCAGCTCAAGCGCCAGAACCGGATCTTCTTCCAGATCAGCGGGGCCGGCCACGAGGCCGTGCTGGTGGCGGCGGGGATGCTGCTGAAGCCCGCTCACGACTGGTTCTATGCCTATTACCGGGACCGGGCGCTGATGCTCCAGCTCGGCGCCACGCCCTACGAGATGCTGCTCGGCGCGGCGGGCGCCGCCGACGACCCGTGCTCAGGCGGCCGTCAGATGCCCTCCCACTGGAGCTACCAGAGCCTGAACGTCGTCACCGAGTCCTCACCCACCGGCACGCAGTTCCTGCAGGCGGTGGGTTGTGCAGAAGCCGGGCTGTATCTGGCCTCGCGCACGCGCTCGGGTCAAGCCATCGGCCCGCGCTTCGCGTCCGACGAGATCGTCTACTGCTCCACCGGAGAGGGCACGACATCGGAAGGGGAGTTCTGGGAGAGCCTCAACACCGCCTGCAACCGGAAGCTGCCCGTTCTCTACCTGGTCGAGGACAACGGCTACGCGATCTCGGTGCCGGTCGAGATCCAGACCGCCGGCGGAAGCATCTCCAAGCTGGTCCGTTCCTTCCCCGATCTGCTGGTGCTCGAGACCGACGGCTGCGATCCGCTGGCGAGCCTGGTCACACTGAAGGATGCCGTGGCCTGGTGCCGTGAGCGGCGCGGGCCCGCCCTGGTTCACGCCAAGGTGATCCGGCCCTACTCGCATTCGCTGTCGGACGACGAGGCCCTGTACCGGCCCGCCAGCGAACGCGACGCCGACGCCGCGCGCGATCCGCTGCGCCGCTTCCCACGCGTGCTGGTCGAGGAGGGTCTCGCGACCGAGGCGGAGCTCGAGCTGCTACGCGAGGACGTCGATCGGGAGGTCGGCGAGGCGGCCGAGCGCGCCCTGGCGGCATTCGCGCCGACGCCCGAAACCGTCACCCACCACGTGTACTCGATGTCCTTCGACCCGGCGGCTGCGACGCTGTCGCGCGATCCCCAGGAAACCGGCGACCCCAAGACGATGGTCGACCTGCTGAACGCCTGCCTGCAGGACGAGATGGCGCGCGACCCCCGGATCGTCGTCTTCGGCGAAGACGTGGCGGACTGCAGCCGCGAGGAGAACCTCGACAAGGTCAAGGGCAAGGGCGGCGTCTTCAAGGTCACCCACAACCTGCAACGCAAGTTCGGGTCCGAGCGGGTCTTCAACGCACCGATCGCGGAAGCCAGCATCGTCGGGCGCGCGATCGGCATGGCCACGCGCGGGCTCAAACCGGTCGTGGAAATCCAGTTCCTCGACTACATCTGGCCTGCCTTCATGCAGATGCGGAACGAGCTGTCGCTAATGCGCTGGCGTTCCAACGGCGTCTGGTCCTGCCCGGTCGTGATCCGCGTGACCTACGGCGGCTACCTGCAAGGCGGCGCCGTCTACCACAGCCAGTGCGGCGAGGTCCTGTTCACCCACATCCCGGGGCTGCGCGTGGTGATCCCCTCGAACGCCCAGGAGGCCAACGGCCTGCTGCGCACCGCGATCCGCTGCGAGGACCCGGTGCTGTTCTTGGAGCACAAGCACCTGTATCGACAGACCTACAACAAGGGCCTGAATCCAGGCGCCGACTACACGATCCCGTTCGGCAAGGCGCGCGTCGTTCGGCCGGGGCGCGACCTCACGATCATCACTTTCGGCGCGCTCGTGCAACGTTCGTTGGTGGCCGCGCGCCAGGCTCAAGCCGAAAGCATCGAAGCCGAGGTGATCGACCTGCGCACGCTCTCGCCTTACGACTGGGATGCGATCGCCTCGAGCGTCCGCCGCACCGGCCGCGCCCTGGTGGTTCACGAGGATGCGCGCTCCTGGGGCTACGGCGCCGAGATCGCCGCCCGCATCGGCGAAGAGATGTTCGAGCATCTCGACGCGCCGGTGCGGCGGATTGGCGCGCTCGACGTCTTCGTCGGCTACAACCCGGTGCTGGAAGACGCGATCCTGCCCCAGGCGCGGACCGTGTATGACGCGATTCGCGAGCTCGTCCGCTACTAGACGCCGTTGTCGGCCAGCAGGGAGCTGGCGGAACACGCGAATTCACCTCGTCATGTGAAGCCCGCTCCTCGAGGACCCTGTGTTGAGTCAGGCCGGGTTGCGGCTCTCTTTCAGGAGCGCATCGACGCCATCGGGCACTTCCCCCCGGGCGAGCATTCGCTGGAAGGCGGCGTAGACGTCTGTTCGCGAGCCCGCTTTGCGCAGCGTATCTTCGTCATTGAACCAGACGTAGACGATCGCCTTCACCGGCCGCGAAGCGAAGCGGAAAAAAAGGCGGTAGCGTCCCGGCATGCCCCTCTTGACCCGGCGCCAGTTGGCGTGCTCCGGGCCGAGCGTCCTCCCGACGCGAAAATCCGGGTGGTCGGGATTCGCAGGAACCGTTTGCGTGATCGCCTTGTGAACTGACGCGAGCAGCTTTGTCTTCGGGTGCGACCGGTATCCGGCCGGATCTTTACTCGCGAGCGCGGCAACATCGGCATCCAGCTCGTCGAGCGCGGCTGCGAATACCCTGTGGTAATACAGCCGCCAGCCGTTGACCTCCACGTCCGGCCGTCAACCGGCGTCCACGCCGCGGACGAGCCTGCCGATGCGCGCGAGTTGCGCGTGGTTGGCAGGAACGGTCTGCTCCGGCTTCGCTTGCATCTGCGCCTCGAGAAAGCGTAGGAATGCGAGCACCACCGGATCCTCGCCCTGCGTCGCCCGGCGCCGCTTTCCCCGTCGCCTTGCCGACAGCAGGACCTCTCCGTCCGTGAGCACGGTAGCGCGCACTTCGCCATCGAACTCCGGGTGCGCACGGAAGAACGCCGCGTCGATCCGGATGCCCTTGGAGTTTCCGACAGGGGTGACCTTGCCGGAGTATTCTTCTGCGGCTTGCGCCATGGCGGGCCTCAATGTAAGTACGTTCGTAAGCACAGAGTAGCGGGACTGGGTGGTGTGCGCAAGGTCACGCTCGATCCAGGCCGGCTCTCGGTCAGTCGGGCTCGATGAACCGGTGGTAGAGGCCCATGACACGAATCGCCACGAGCTGGATGACCCTCTCGTCCTCGACGAGCAGCACCAGCGGGCGGACCGCGTCGCGGGGGGTCGGGTTCCGGCTCGGCTGAAACTCCTCCCGCTTCTCCTCGAGCTTCTTGTCCCAGACGGCCTTCGGCGCGCCCGACCAGAAGCGCTGCTTGAACGCTGCGGGCGCTTTGCAGAAGCACGCGCCACAGCTCGCGCACACGAAGCTGCGTTCGGTTACGAGACAGGAGCACCACGACGCCTGCAGGGCGTCGAATGGGACCAGGCACTTGTGACAGGCGATGACGTAGCTATCGGCAGCCGTTTCCATCGCGATTGAAGCCTACCGCTGAACAACCCTTCCACAAACGAGCGCCACCCGGGATCCGCGTCAGCCTGCTACTTTCCCCGGAGCCTCGGCTACGGTTTGCTGGTGCCGGCCCTCCCGTAGCGATCCTCGAGCCGCACCACGTCGTCCAGCTCGGGCGTCGAGACTTCCAGGATGTCGGTGTCGTCGAGCCCGGTCATGCGGTGTAGCGTGCCCGGCGTGATGTGGAACGCGTCCCCGGGCAGCATCTCGATCTTGCGCAGCTCACCGGGGTCGTCCTTGGGCTTCGTCTCGAACAGCAGCCGGCCGGACTGGATCAGGATCGTCTCGTCCTTGACCACGTGGTACTGCAGCGAGAGCGACTCCCCCTTTCTTACGTGGAGGAGCTTGCCTACGTAACGGTCGGTTCGAGCCCACCAGATCTCGTGCCCCCACGGTTTCTCGACCCGCTTCGGAAGCTCGCTCACGCACCCTCCCCTTTCCCGACCTTCAGCCGGGCCTGCTCCGGCAGCAACTCGCCACGCAGGTGCGCTTCGACGGCCGCCGCGGTGGGCAACGAAAGGCATTCGGTCGCGACCCGTCGAGCCCGCTCAGCTTCCACACCGCGGATTGCCTGCTTCACCCGCGGAATCGACGACGGGCTCATCGAAAGCTCTCGGAAACCGAGCCCCAGCACGAACAGCGCCGAGGCTGGCTCGGCCGCCATTTCGCCGCAAAGCGACAGCGGCGTTCCGGTGTGCTCCGCTACCTCGGCGATGTGCTGGAGTGTCCTGAGGACGGCGGGATGGAGCGGCTGATACAGCGAGGCCACTCGAGGATCCGTCCGATCCACAGCCAGCAGGTACTGGATCAGGTCGTTGGTGCCGACGCTGAAGAAGTCCACGTGCGGCGCCAGCAGGTCGGCCGTCGCGGCCGCGCTGGGGACCTCGAGGTTCAGCCCGATCGGCACGTCCTTCGAGAAGGAGACGCCATCCCGACGCAACTCGGCCTTGGCCTCCTCGACCAGCTCGAGGGCCGTCGCCAGGTCCTCGGGACCGCTGACGAAGGGAAATACGATTCGCAGTGGCCCGTGCTGCCCCGCGCGGAGCAGCGCCCGGATCTGGGTGCGGAATGCATCGGGCGAACGATGCAACAGCCGCAGCGCACGCTCGCCGAGAGCCGGGTTCGCGCTGGATGGTCCGCCAGGGGCCAGATCC
The DNA here is from genome assembly GCA_964628275.1 of uncultured Acidobacteriota bacterium. Lineage (GTDB taxonomy): Bacteria > Acidobacteriota > Vicinamibacteria > Fen-336 > Fen-336 > CAZVOI01. Next base: position 7,109 of record CAZVOI010000008.1, read on the forward strand.
CCGAGCTCGACGTCCCAGGTGCGGACCGTGACCGGAAAGGGCCGCATCTGCTCCAGAAGCCGTCGATAAACGTCCACCTGCTGATCTTCGGTCGGGAAGCTCCTCGATCGGCCCAACAGGTACTCCGATCGGAACAGGCCGATGCCCTGCGCGCCGTACAAGAGCGCCGTCGCAGCTTCGCTCGGAAACTCGACGTTGGCCAGGAGCCGCACCTCGATGCCGTCCCCAGTCGAGCACGCCAAGCCGCGCGTTTCCTGGAGCCGGACCTCCTCCACTCGGTCTCGTTCCTGTTCCTCCCTGAACTCGCTGAGGGCGGGCTCGGAAGGCTCGACGATCACGTGGCCGCGCGTCCCATCCACCACCACCAGCGAGCCTGGCGGGATACGCGACGTGGCGTCCTTGAGGCCAACGACGGCCGGGATGCCCAGCGACCGGGCCAGCAGCGCGGTGTGATAGGTACGCGAGCCGGCGTCGATGGCGAGAGCCAGCACGCGGTCCCACTCGAGCGTGGCCGCTTCGGAAGGCGTGAGGTCGTCCGCGACCAGCACCACCTCGCCGGGCAGGCGCGACAGCGAGGGCGCGCCGGGGGCTCCGGCGAGATTCAACTGCACCCGGCCCAGCACGTCGTCGAGGTCGCTGCTGCGCTCCTTCAGGTAGGCGTCCGAGAACTCGTCGAAGAGCGCGTGCAGCTGCTCCGACACGGTGCGCAGCGCCCACTCGGCGTTGACGTGCTCCTCGCGGATCACCGACACGCTGCGATCCAGGAGCAGCGGGTCGTCGAGCATCAGGAGGTGGGCATCGAAGATGTATGCGTGCGGAAGGCCGACCTCGCGTGACAGTCGGTCCTTGATCGTCTGGAGCTGGCCGCGCGAGGCCTCGATCGCGCGCGTCAGGCGCTGCACCTCGGCCTCGACCTGCTCCGGCGGCAACAACAGCCGGAACACGGCCACCGACTCGCGCTCCATGACCAGCGCGCGGCCCACCGCGATCCCACCCGATACCCCCGTGCCGGTCAGCTCCACAGCGCTTTCAAGCCCCCTCGCCAAAGCCCGAACCGACCAGACCGACGAGAGCCGCGACTGCTTCCGCCTCGTCCTCGCCTTCCGCGCCCACGACCAATTCTGCGCCCTTGGCGGCGGCCAGCAACAGAATCCCCAGGATCGATTTACCGTCCATGGTCTTCCCGTCCCGCGACAGGGTCACGCGCGACTTGAACGCGTTCGCCGCGCGAACGAAGCGGGCCGCCGCGCGCGCGTGCAAGCCCAGCCGGTTGACGATGCGCACGCTGCGACGGGTCACGCCTTGCCTGCCTCCAGAACCTCGCTGGCCACTTCGATCGCGCCGCGCCCTTGATCGCGCACCACGCGAGCGATCTCACGCAGCTCACCCTCGCGCAGAGCCGTGGCCTTGATCAGCATCGGCAGGTTGACCCCGGTCACGATCTCGATCGAAGCCGACAGCGACGGCAGGCTCAGGTTCGTGGGGGTGCCGCCGAACATGTCGGTGAGTACCAGGGCGCCGCTAGCGCCGACCTCCTGGATCGCAGTTTCGATCGCCTCGCGTGCCGCCGTGGCCTCGTCGGCCCAGCCGATCGACACCGCGCGGATATCCAGGATCTCGCCCACGATGGTGCGCGCCGCCGAGACCAGCTCCGACGCCAGGTTGCCGTGCGTGACCACGATGATTCCGATCATTGCCTGCCTCCTAGAGCCGAGCGTCCCGGTGACGCACCCGGACCACCAACTCGCGGCCACGTAGCGAGCGCGCGACGGCGTTGGCGATCGCCACCGAGCGGTGGCGTCCGCCGGTACAGCCGATCGCGATCGTGAGGTAGCTTCGGCCCTCGCGTACGTAGCGCGGGATCAGGTAATCGAGGAACGAGCGCACCCGCTTCAGGAACGGCGCGGTCTCTTTCTGCCGCCGCATGTAGGCAATCACGGCCGCGTCGTTCCCGGTCAGCCGCGTCAACGATGGCACGAAGTTCGGGTTTGGAAGGAAGCGCACGTCGAACACGAGGTCGGCGTCGGTGGGAAGGCCGTACTTGTAGCCGAAGGACATCACTTGCACGACGACCTCGGAGCGTCCCTCGCGCAGCTCGTAGTGCTCGCGTACCCACGCGCGCAGCTCGTGCACGGTTCGCTGCGACGTATCCAGAACCAGGTCGGCCAGCTTGCGGATCGGCGCCATCGCCAGCCGCTCTTCCCGAATGCCTTCGATGGCCGGCTCGCCCTCCGCCAATGGGTGCGGGCGCCGCGTCTCGCTGAAGCGGCGCTGCAGCACCTTTTCGTCGGCTTCCAGGAACAGCAGGATCGTCTTCAGGCCGCGCCGCTTCAGCCCGGGATAGATCTGGGGAAAGATCCGGAGGAACGCGCTTTCGCGAATGTCGAGAACCAGGGCGGATCGGCGCAACTCGACCGAGCTCCGAATCAGCTCGGCGAAGCGCGGAATCAGAGCCGTCGGCAGGTTGTCGACGCAGAACCAGCCGATATCCTCGAGCGCCCGCAGCACGTGCGTCTTACCGGACCCCGAGAGGCCGGTGATGACCAGCATTTGTGGCTGCTTCGCGGCGGCCCTAGCCACGAACGGCCTTTCCGCCGCGCGCCCGCTTGGCCCGCGCCGCCCCTGCCCGGCCGATCATCTGGTCGACGCGACGCGCCAGGCGTCGGGCGGCGTCGTAGCCCCGCTCCTTCAGAAGCTGATTGCGCGCGGCCACCTCGACCAGGATCGCGCTGTTGCGGCCGGGAGCGACCGGCAGGCGAACCATCGGAATCGGCACGCCCAGCACCTCGTGCCGTTCGCGGCGCAGACCCAGCCGGTCATAGTCTTTCTCGGCTTCCCAGCGCTCCATCAAGACCACCAACTCGATCCGCTTCGAGCCGCGCAGCGAGGAAATGCCGTACAGGTCCCGGATGTTGATCACGCCCAGGCCGCGCAGCTCCATGTGCGATCGCGTCAGCGGCGGCGACGAGCCGACCAGGGCATCGGCCATGCGCTTGATCTCCACGACGTCGTCCGTCACCAACCGATGTCCGCGGTCGATCAGATCCAACGCGCACTCCGACTTGCCGATCCCGCTCTCTCCGAGAACTAGCACGCCGACACCGAAGACGTCGATCAGCACGCCGTGCAGGTGGACGCACTTCGCGAGTCGTTGGTCGAGGAACGACGAAAGCAGCTTGATGAAAGGCGTCGACGGCTGGCCCGTGGCCAGCACTGGAATGCCGCGGGCGCCGGCCTCGCGCAGCAGCTCGCGCGGCGGCTCCATCCCCTTGGTCACGACGAAGCACGATATCCGGCATCGGCACAGCTTGGCCACCGCACGCGCTCGTCGTAACGGGGTCAACTGCCGCAGATAGCCGAGTTCGCTGCCGCCGATGATCTGGACCCGTCCGTAGCGGACATAGTCGGTGTAACCGGTCAGCGCCAACCCCGGGCGTTGAACCCGCGAGAGATCGATCTCGTGCCGCAGCCCGGCCCGGCCCGCACACAGGCGCAGACGCAAGCCGCCCGCGTCCTTGGCCAGCAAGTCGGACACGTGAACGGCGGCCTGCGGTTCGGCCGGCGGCGCGCTCAGCCGCGGCCTCGCCGACTGGCGCGCCGGGACTTCGGCGCCAGCGGCGGGACTGGAGCTCGAGGTCCGGTGTACTCGACGTTCATCGTGATCCTCCTGACTCGAACGGCCGCGGTTCGGCGGCTCTCAGTGAACCAGCTTGCGCAGGTTCGACGGAGGGATCCGCAGCTCCTCCCGGTACTTGGCGACGGTCCGCCGCGCCAGCGGCAGGCCGTCGCGACCCAGCAGCTCCGCAATCCGAGAGTCCGACAACGGATGCTTGGCGTCCTCGACTTCGATCATCTTCTTGATCTTGTCCTTGATCGCCACCGAGCTGACAGCCTCGCCCATGTTCGAGGTGATGCCGCTGTGGAAGAAGAAGCGCATCTCGTAGACGCCGCGCGGCGTGTGCATGTACTTGTTCGCCACCACTCGCGACACCGTCGACTCGTGCATTCCGATGTCGCTGGCCACGTCGCGCAGCACCAGCGGGCGCAGCTCGACGATGCCGTGGTCCAGGAAGCCGCGCTGGTGCCTGACGATCGACTCGGCGACCTTGAAGATGGTGCGCTGCCGCTGATCCACGCTCTTCAGCAGCCACAGCGCGCTGCGCAGCTTGTCCTTCACGTAGTTCCGCGTCTCTTCGGAGCCGGGCTGTTTCTGGTCGAGCATGCGCCGATATGTCGGGCTGATCCGAAGCTTGGGCAAGCCGTCGTCGTTCAGGACGATCTTGTAGTCGTCGCCCTCCTTGATCACGAGCACGTCGGGCGTGATGTACGTCGCCTGCTCGGCGCTGTGGCGCATTCCCGGCTTCGGGTCGAGGTTCTTGATGATCTCGACGTGGTGAGACACCTCTTCGGGCGTCATGCCCATCTGGCGGCCGATCTCGGCGTACTGATGACTCTGCAATTGCTTCAGGTGCTCACGCACCATGACGTGGGTCGGAGAATCCTCGAGACCCAGCCGCCGAAGCTGCAGCGCCAGGCTCTCCCCGAGGTCGCGGGCCGCTACTCCCGCTGGGTCGAAACCCTGAACCGTCGCGAGGGCCTGCTCCACCTCTGCGACCGCATACGGACCCATGTTCGCGATCTCGTCGATCGAGGCACGCAACATGCCGTCCTTGTCGAGGTTCAACACGATCGCCTCGGCGATTTCCAACGTCAGCTCGTCGCACGCCGACATGCGGAGCTGCCAGAGCAGGTGGTCGTACAGATCCGGCGTTTCAGCGAGCGTGTTCTCGATCGGCGGCATCTCGGGGATTTCGAGCGAGCGCACCCGGCGCGGCTCATTGTCGGCCGCGTAGTCTTCGAAGAACTTGTCGATGTCGATATCGGCCAGCGGGTCGTCCTTGCGCTCGGTCTCCACGAGGTCGTCCGAGCTCGGCTCGGGCTCTTCCTTGGGCGCCTCCTCGAGCAGTGGGTTCTCCATCACCTCCTGCTCGAGAACTTCGGCGAGCTCGAGCGTCGTCAGCGGCAGCAGCTTGATCGCTTGTTGCAGCGACGGCGTGAGGATCAGGCGATGCGAGAGGCGGGCCGAGAGTCCGAGCTTCTGCTGGATCGCCACGCTGTTTCTAACCGCTCACCGAGTCCGGCGGCGGCGGCCCCTCGGTGTCGAGACGGAACGCGTCGCCGAGATAGACACGGCGCACTTCATCGTCGAAAGCCAGCTGCCGTGGTGTGCCGGACCGGAAAACCTCACCTTCGCGAACGATATAGGCCCGATCGGTGATTTTCAAGGTTTCGCGAACGTTGTGGTCGGTGACCAGAACACCGATTCCGCGCTCTTTCAAGTGGCTCACGATCGACTGGATGTCGAGCACGGCGAGCGGATCGATTCCCGCGAATGGCTCGTCGAGCAGTATGAAAGAAGGATCGGTCGCGAGCGCGCGCGCGATCTCGAGCCGCCGCCTCTCACCGCCCGACAAGGTGTACGCGGGCTGCCTGGCTACGCTCACGATGCCCAGCTCCTCCAGCAGCCTTCTGGCCTTGGCGCGCATCTCCCCGGGCGCCAGGTTCAGCGTTTCGAGAATCGCGAGCACGTTTTGCTCCGCGCTGAGCTTGCGGAAGACGCTCGGTTCTTGCGGCAGGTAGCCGATGCCACGGCGCGCCCGCTCGTACATCGGCAGCGCCGTGATGTCCTGATCCCCGAGGAACACCTGGCCGCTGTCGGGTCGCGCCAAGCCGACGACCATGTAGAAGGTCGTGGTCTTGCCCGCTCCGTTGGGACCCAGCAGGCCCACCACCTGTCCCTGCTCGATCGAGAGGTCGACGCCCTTGACCACGGTCCTGCGGCCGTAGGACTTGGTGAGGGAAACGGCGCGAAGGACTCTATTCACGGTCTCTTGCGGAAGATCGTCTCGGTGCGTGCTTCTTCGCGACCGTCGACCAGGATCCTATCGTCGCCCACGAAGAAGGTCAAAGAACGGCCTTGCACCGACTGCTTGGCTTCCTTCATCTCCGCCTTGTCGCCGGTGATCAGGATCGACTTGGCTCCAGGCAGGTACACGGCTCGCTGCCCGGTGGCCGTTCGCGCGGCCTGCACCAGCTCTACCGGGTCGCCCGCTTCCAGGCGCTCCACGTCGCTCCCCTCCTGCGTCAGGGAGATCGTGGCTTCCGGGCTCTTCGTGCGCAGGTCGCCTTGCACCAGTTGGACGTCGCCACGATAGACCAGTGTGCGCTTGGCCTCGTCATAGCTCATCTCTTTGCTATTCACCACGAGCGGCGGCTTGTCGGCCTCTCCCGGAGCCGATCGCGGCACGAGCCGGGACACAACGTCCCCCTGAGCCTCCACCAGCCGCGCCCCGGATGTGAGCTCGGTTCGCTTGATCTCGCTGGCGCGCAGCTCGCTCTTGCCCGATCTCAAGAGCGCCCCTTCCTGGTAGCGCGCCGAACGCGTCTTGGCGTCGTAGTCGAAGAAGCGCGAGGTCACGAGCGCGCCCTCTGAGCTCGCTCCAGGCATGGCGCCCGCGGCCTGCTGGCCCGAAAGGGTATGCCGAACGCCATGCCGGGCACGCAGGTCGCCAGTCTGCGTGAACAGATCGAGCACTTCCGCCTCGAGGCGGGTTTGCTGTTCGGCGTCGGTGAGAGCCGGTTCCTGCCGGAGCGAGAGCAGCGAGTCTCCGCCGGTGAAGTAACCGTGGCCCGCGGTGGCCCGCTGGGTGTCACGCACGAACTCGACGTCCTTGTTGAACTCGGCGGTCTTGAGGGCGCCCGATGCCGGATCCAGGAATGCCGTGAAGTTGCGGCTCTTGACGCTCCGCGCCGGCGCCTTGCTGGGTGGAAGCGGCTCGGCGAGGAACTCGGTGTCCTTCTGTCCCAGCACTTCCTGAAGCCGCTCCTGTTCGTCCCAACGGAAGGTCAGAACCGAGCCCTTCAGAGTGCGTTTCTCGCGCGCTTCTCCTGGCCCTGGCCGCATCACCAAGATGGCCTCGTCCGCCGCCACGGCTTCTTCGAGGGTCCGGTCCGGGCGCAGAGCCAGGTCGAAGGTCTGGCAGCGAAGCTCGCGGGGTCCAGTGCGACGAACCGGTCCCCGCTTGCGAGGACCCAGTCCGGGCAGGGCGTCGCTCGTCGAGATGACGACCACGTCGTTCTTCGCTTGCACCCGCTTCAGCTCGTCGTCGCCCCCCACCAGCAGCAGGCGGCCCGCAAGCAGCGTGTCGCCACCGCGGACCAGCTTCACGTTCTCGTCGAACTGGGCCTCCCCCACGACGCGCCGGAACTGCGCCCGGTCGCTGGTGACCTCGACGGCGCCCTGCCTTTCCTCGTCGAGCCGCACCAGGACCTCCCCAGTGAGATCGATGCGTCCCTCGGCCGCGACGTATTCCATCCGCTTGGCGCGCCCGCTCAGGCCGCGCCGCGCGAACCGGACCGGGTAGTCGCTGTGCGCCTTCTCGGCCTCGCCGGAATAGACGAGCTGCTCGGACTCGAGCGTCGCGCCATCGTCGGTCGTCAGCTTCACGTGCCCCTGGAAAAAGGCCTCTTGGCGTGTCGGAAAGTAGACGCACTCGTCGGCGACGATCACGCCCTTTCCGGGTTTCTCCTCGAACACGTACGAGAACTCGAGCGTGACCGCCTCCAGCTTCATCTGCTCCTGCTCGCGTCCCGACATTCGCTTGGCCCGCATCACGAAAGTCTCGCGTCCGCCCTTGACGTTCCGGTAGACGAGATCGTCCATGCGGGTTTTCTGGGGCGGCGGCGAAGCCTCGGTCGGCATTCCACTGCCCGCCGCCATGGCCGGAGCCGAAGCGGCGTCGGCCGCCGGCTCCGGAGACTCGGTCGGGGACGCTGCCGGAGCGCGCCGTCGCAACGTCCAGCCCACCGCGCCCGCCATCGCCACCACGACGAGAACCAGCACGGCGCGCAGCAGTCGGCTGGTCGAGCGCGTCATTCCATCTTCATCTTAGGAGCGTCAGTTCCACTGGCGTGAATCCATGCGGAAGAGGAACTTGGCACTTGCTCCGGTCGCGCGAGTGTTGCAGGCTCGGACAGCGACGGACAGCGGAAGTAGGCCGTGTCGTCAGTGGTGCGTCGTTGAGCCCGATTAGGAGCTTGGCCCCAAGTTTCGTGCGCCATGCAGTGGTTAACGATCCGAGATGCTTCGGGTTGATTCCGTTCGAAAGAGTGCTTCTCTTGCGCGACTTGGCCGCTGCCCGGCGCAGAGAGGATGACGACCGTGACAAACGACATGAGTGGGACGGATCCTTCGGCCGCTCGTAAGAAGGGCCGAAGCAGAAAGCGGCAGCGAAAGGGCATGTGCCTGCAAGACCGGCCGCTCCAGAACCTGGATGCGGCAGGGATAGACATCGGGGCGCGTGAGATCTTCGTGGCCGTGCCTGCCGGACGTGACGAGGATCCGGTGCGGATGTTTGGAACCTTCACCGAAGATCTACAGCGGATGGCCGACTGGCTGCTCGCCTGCCGAATCACCACGGTGGCGATGGAGTCTACCGGCGTGTACTGGATCCCGCTCTACGAGATTCTCGAGGCGCGCGGAATCCAACCCTGCCTCGCCGACGCGCGCCACATGAAGAACGTACCAGGACGGCGCACGGACTGGCACGAGTGCCAGTGGCTCCAGTATCTGCACTCGGTGGGACTGTTGCGGGCCGCGTTTCGTCCCGAAGAGCAAGTCTGCGCGGTGCGGGCGCTGATGCGTCATCGAGGTCAACTGGTCGAGATGGCCAGCCAGCA
>CAZVOI010000009.1:0-1835 GCA_964628275.1 uncultured Acidobacteriota bacterium
CGCGGGCCTGCTGCTGGGTGGTGTCGTCGTCACCTGGGCGCTGCGCAAACCCAAGACCGCGCCCGCGGCGGATACCCATGCCGCCCTGGAGGACGATCCGGAGCTTCAGCCCTACCTGCTGCGCGTGCGCGAGATGGCCTACGGCTCGGCGGCGGCCATCCGATCCGAGGAGCCGAAGCCGTGAACCCGGTGGACTGGTTTCCGGCGGTCGCGGTCGTGGCCGCGGGCCTGGTCGCCGGCTCGATCGTCTGGTGGCGCGCCCAGAAGGCGCCGCTAACGCCGCGAAGCGAGGCGTCTTTGCCGCTGCGCGATCTCGAGGGCAAGCGCGACGCGCTGATCGCGCAACTCCGCGAGCTGGATTTCGCGGGCGAGAAGCGCACGCCGGACCAGATCGCCCGTGACCGTCACCGGCTCGAGCACCAGGCGGCGCGCGTGCTCCGTGAGATCGACGCGCTCGCGCACGCCAGCGTTGCGCCGACGAAGCAGGCATCGAAACAACCGGCCGGCGTCGAGCCACCGCCGCAGCAACCCGTGGCAGCCACCGGCTCGTCGCTCCGAGGGTTCTTCTGGGGGATTGGCTCCGCGGTAGCTCTCGGCGTTCTCTTCTATTTCGTCTCGCAATCGGCCAAGCAGCGCCAGCAAGGCGGCTCGCTGACCGGCAACACCCCGCGCGAGACGGCCGAACCGGCCCAGGCCCAAGGCGCCTCGGACGCCGAGGTCCAAGCCGCGCAGGCCGCGCTCGCGAAGAACCCGGACGACATCGAAGCGCGGCTCGGTCTGGTGCGCTTGCACTTGATCCGCCAGGACATGATGGCGGTCTTCAAGGAGACGCAGACCGTGTTGAAGGTCTCCCCCGGCGAGCCGCGCGCGCTCTCCTACCAGTCGCTGGTGCGCCTGGCGATGGGCCAGACGGAGCAGGCCGAGAGCATGTTGAAGGAGGCGCTCGCCAAGGACCCGCAGCTCCTGGACGCCTACATCCACCTGATGCTGGTCTATTCGCGAACCAACCGCGCGGCCGATGCCGACGCGGTGCTGGCCGATGCTTCCAAGCGCTTTCCGAAGCGCGCTGCGGCGCTCAAAGACCTGCTCGGCGAAATGCGACAGCAGAGCGCGACGGACGCGACTGCCGACGCCGGGGCCACGGCGGCCGATCCGCATGCCGGCGTGCCGGTCAACGGCCCTGCGGCGGGACCGGCCGCGGGGCCGGCGACATCGGCGCCGGCACGCGCCGAGAAGAAGGTCACCGGCGTTCTCGAGCTGGACGCTTCGCTCTCCGGCCAGAAGTTCTCCGGCGCGATCGTGTTCGTCACGCTGCGCGAGGGCGGCTTCGGCGCCGGCCCGCCGCTGGCCGCTCGGCGCATCCCGGCAGCGTCGTTCCCGATGGCGTTCGAGATCGGGTCGCGCGATTCGATGACCGGCGAGCCGCTGCCGGACGACCTGCTCGTCGAAGCGCGCGTCGATTCGGATGGCGACCCGATCACGCGCCCGCCCAGCGACCCGTACGGCCGAGCCGATCGCGTGGCCGCTGGCTCGACCGGCTTGAAGATTCTCTTGAAGCGAAAGGCGCCATGAGCGAGACACAGGCTTCGAAGGCACCCCGTCCGAGCGCAACGTCGCTGGGAGCGCTGGTGGGGCTCGGCGTCGCGACCGCGCTGTGGTCGCTGTTCCTCTGGTCGCAGCTCTTGCTCTCGAGGAGCGGAGGCACGCCGTTCTGCCCGCTGGGCGAGGCCGCCACTTGCGGCGCGCTCTGGGACGCTTCGTTCTCGCGCGGGGTTCACGCCTGGACCGGCCTGCCGATCGCCGCCTGGGGCGTCGCCTGGGGACTGGCCGCGGCG
>CAZVOI010000010.1:0-2403 GCA_964628275.1 uncultured Acidobacteriota bacterium
CTACCTGGCGATCCTCCACAAGCGCCGCGCGCTCGTGGTCACGTCTTTGGTGGTGAGCCTGTTGGCCGCGACGCTCTACAACTACACGACGCGGCCGGTTTACCAGGCAACCGCACAGATACTGATCGATCGGCGCGCACAGAGCGCGCTTTCGTCGGCGCCGGATCGGTTCGACGCCGCTGAATTGAGCGACGTGGCGACACAGCTCGAGATCCTCCGCGGCCGCGCGATCGCGGAGAAGGTGGTCGGCAAGTTGAACCTGCAGAAGTCCACGGAGCTGCAGACGGGGCCGATGATGTCGCCTTGGGAGCGATTCGAGAGGCGGTTCCTCGGCAAGGCGCCTCCGGTCTTCATCGACAGCGCAGGGATGCCGCTTTCACCCGCCGCGGCAGCCTTCCGGTCCCGCGTCGTCATCGAACCGATCGCCAACAGCCGCCTCGTCAACCTTCGCTTTCGCGCCTACGACCCGAAGATCGCAGAAGACTCGGTGAATACGCTGGCGCAGGTGTTCATCGAGCACACGCTCGACTATCGGCTTTCGACGACCTCCACGGCTTCGGGCTGGCTCGAAGACCGGCTGAAGGAGCAGGAGGAGCGCGTCAAGGCGGCGGAAGCCGCGCTCCAGAAATATCGGGAGCGCGAGGAGCTGTCCACCGGCGAGGATCGTGGCGAGCTGGTCAACCAGAAGCTCAGCACCATCAACAACGCCATCACGCAGGCGCGGATGGACCGCATGCAGAAAGAGTCCGCGCTGGCTCAGGCGCGAGCCACACCGCAGTCGCAATGGGAAAACCTCGGGTTCGCGCAGAGCAATCCGGCCGTTCAGACGGCGCGCGCTCGCGTTCTGGAGCTGCGGCGCGAGGAAGCCCAACTCGCGGAGTCACTGGGCGAGAAGCACCCGGACATGGTCAAGACGCGCTCGGAGCTGCGTGCAGCCGAGGCGCGGGTGCACGTCGAGGTCCAGGCGGTGGTCCAGGCTCTGGAGGGTACTGTCCAGGCGGCACGACAACAGGAGGGCAACCTCCAGGACAGCCTCGAGAATGCCAAGAGGGAAGGTATGGACCTGGGCAAGAAGACGGTCGAATACCAGATCCTGAAGCGCGAGGTGGAGAGTAACCAGGCCCTGCTCCAAGATCTGATGAGCAAGGCCAAGACCACGGGACTCGAGTCGGAGTTGCGTTCCACGAACGTTCGCCTCGTGGAGAAAGCGGAGATGCCTCGCGCGCCTTTCACTCCCCAGCGGATGAGGAACTACCAGCTCGCGTTCATCCTGGGCTTGGGCATCGGCATCGGCCTCACGCTTCTGTTCGAACACCTCGACAACACCGTGAAGACGCCGGACGACGTGAAGACCGAGCTCGGCTTGCCATTCCTCGGCATGGTTCCTCAGGTCGAGGTACGGACGGGTTTTGCCTCGCTCCAGAAGATGATGAACGACAACCCGCAATCGACCGTTGCGGAAGCGTACCGGCTCTTGCGGACGAACCTGCTCTTCTGCTCGCCTGACGCGTCGGGGATGGTCGTCGTCATCAGCAGCGCCAACCCCGGAGAAGGCAAGACGACGACGGTGGCGAACCTGGCAGCGTCGCTGGCGCAGAACGGCGCGCGCGTGTTGGCGATCGACGCCGACCTGCGCCGGCCCACGCTGCACCAGCATTTCGCGATCCACAAGACGCCAGGACTCTCCGACCTGATCGTGGGCAAGGCGCAAGCCTCCGAGGCCGTGCAGGTCACGCGCTTCAAGGGCCTCCACATTCTTCCCTGCGGGTACATTCCTCCGAACCCCGCGGAGCTCCTCGGTTCGAACAACATGCGCAGTGCTCTCGCCGCGTTCCGCAAGCACTACGACTGGGTCCTCGTGGATACTGCGCCGATCCTGGCCATGGCCGACACGCCGGTCGTCTGCCCGTTTACGGACGGTCTCGTCCTGGTGGTCGCGGCCGAGAGTACGACGCGACCGTCGATCCAGCGCTCGATCGATCAGGTGCAGAGCGTGGGCGGGCGGCTCGTGGGTGTCGTCCTCAACAAGGTCAACCTCGAGCGAAACTCCTATTACTACAGCCAGTATTACGGCGAGTACTATCGCAGCTACTACTCGTCCGATCAGGGCCCTCGGCGCGCGGGCGCGCCCAGGCGCGAGGGCGGCCCCAAGATCGTCAAGCGAGCCTAGCCAAAGGCTCGCCAAACGGCCGGCCTTCCTTGACCTCCTTACAGGAGCAACGTAGCATTCGCTTCAGTTCCGTGGAGGGTCTTTCTATGGTTCGGGAACTGACCGCAGTGTCCCTTTCAGCGCTCTTGGCGCTCTCACCGACGTCCGTGGCGCTTGCCGCGCCGAGCCTGGGCACGGTCGAAGGCCGGGTGACGGTCGAAGGGAAACCCCTTTCGGGGATGGGACTTGCGGTC
>CAZVOI010000011.1:0-2217 GCA_964628275.1 uncultured Acidobacteriota bacterium
AGCCCGGCGCCGGCAGCGGGGCATCGCGATGCCCAGCGCATGGCGGCCCCGGCCCGCGACGAGCACGTGGTGGTCTACTTCGAGGAGGTCGACATCCATCTGAACCCGAAGATCGGACCGGACTGGATACTGCCCGGGACCCAGCGCCTGCTGCTGACGCCCGGCGAGAACGAGAAGCGGTAACTGGCCGGCGCGTTCGAACCACGACACGGGCGACTAAATGCCTTCGCCTGACTCGGAATTAGCGGTATAAGCCCTTGAAAAACGTGAGACCTGCCCCGTATTCCTTGGATGTAGTCGCGAAACGACACCAAGGGACAAGGAGGTCTCACGATGAACCGAAGAATGAAGCGTGCCACCCGGCTGTGGCTGCGGCGACTGGACCGCAAGACCCGCGATGCGGAACTCCGAGTGCGCTGTCGCGTGCTGCTGAAGGTCGCGGCCGGCAAGTCGCGCAATGCGGCCGCGCGTGAGGTCGGCTGCGTTCCCTCGACCGCGATCCGCATCCTAGCGCGTTTCGAGGCTCATGGGGAAGCCGCGCTGATGGACGGTCGGAGCGAGAACGGACGGCCCAAGGTGGACGACGTCAGGGCCGGGATTTGCCAGATCCTGGAGCAGAGCCCGCCCGACTTCGGCTTTCCGCGCCCGACCTGGACCCTCGAGTTGCTCGCCCGGGGAGCGCGAATGGAAAATGGCTTCGCAACAAAGTGGAGACGGGAGTCCGGCCAACGGCGCCGCAAATCACCCTGGTGTAGTAAGGAATCCGGTTCGCGATGCGAGCTACTCGTCGAGTGTTGTCGTATACGGGAACGCCCTGATGCTTCCCCACAAACACCGAAAGCATGTTTTTCGGCTCTTCCGGGAATCGTGTGGGTGCATTCACTGGCCACGCCTGACGCCGGCCGGATAGAGATCCAGCCCGCCGCAGTGGAAGTAGATCGCCATCTTGAAGCGTTCGCGATTGCGGAAGCCACGTGAACGGGCTTTGACCTGCTGCACCTTCGTGTTGATCGCTTCGGCCCCGGCATTGGTGATTCGATGGCGGAAGTAGTTCTCGATCTGGCCCCAGTACTTCTTCAGCGTCCGCGCGACGCGCACGAACGGCTTGAGGCGGCTGCGAACAGCCCAGCGGAACCAGGCGTCGAACTCCCGACGTGCGGCCCACGGCGCGCGGAGTTCGAACACCCCCATCGCCATCTCCTTGAGCTCCCATGCCCGCGCCATGCGATGCACGCGCTCGCGCAGGGCGGCGAACGTCTCCCGGGCCTCGCGCGTAATCACGCTCGGGTTCCGCAGCCAATCGAACCTCGTTCCCTTGAGGGAGTCGTCGCCTTCGGCGCTCAGGCGTCGGTGTTCGCTCCGTCGCACCTGGTCCATCGCCTGGCCCAGGTTCTGGGCGATGTGGAACTTGTCGAACACGATCTTCTCGTCCGCCTGCGGCACGTGCAGCAGCGTCGACTGGATGTACGGCGCGCACATGTCCATCGCCACCGCCTTGATCGCCAGCAGATGCTCGCGCGGCAAGCCCAGCCAGAACGCGTCGAGCGTCGCCTGCGTCCGACCGTCACCGACGAACAGTACGCGTCCTCGCTCCAGGTCACTCGTGAGCGTCACGTACTCGTGCCGCTTCTGGAACGACGTCTCGTCCACACCCACGTACTGCGCCGGCTCGGACGCTCGCCGCGCGAGGCCGCGCCGCACCGCGCGCTCCTGGACGCCCGCCGCTTCGTCCCACGTGATCCGCAGGTACTTCGCCACCGCGCTGATGCTCGCGTCCTTCAACCAGTCGATCGCCAGCACCTCGAACAGCGCGGTGAACTGCGACCCTGGCTCCGCCCACGGCACCGTCAACTGGCGAACGCCGTGCGACGGGCAATCCAGCCGAGGCACTCGCGCATGCACGAAGGTGCGGAACTGGCACGTGTCGAGGTGTCGCCACACCCGCTCGAGATGATCGTGGATCGGCGCCTGCGCGTGGCACTCGGGGCACACCCAGCGCTCGCCCTTCGGCAGCGCCACCCAGACGTGCACTTCGCCGGCCTTGAGGTCGGTCTCGACTCGATCGATCTTCCACGGATCACTCAGGCCCAGCACTGCGGCATACAGCTTGTCGATCTCGCTCACGCGCGTCCTCTCAGGAAAGGGTCCGCGCGGAATCTAGCAGGCCGCTACGCTACCGTGCCTGCCGCTTTCACCCACACCAAAGCCGGAAGAGCC
>CAZVOI010000012.1:0-9096 GCA_964628275.1 uncultured Acidobacteriota bacterium
GATGTAGTCCTTGCCGTATGAGCCGAGCTCCGGCCGCAGATCATCCACGGCGATGAACAGCACGTTGGGGCGGTCGGCGGCGCTCGCCAGCGAGGCGGAGGTCAGCCCGAGGACGACGAGACGAAGAAGCGATCGGAGCACAGAAATTCCTCCTGCGGCATTGGCGAGCACGCGCGTAACATACCGGGAAACGTCCCGCGACCGGCGGGGCCGTTCTCGCAGGGGTACGTTGCCTGCGAACGCCTTTTGTACCAACGCGATACAACTTACTCGCCCGCCGGAGGCTGTCAAGCTGGATCCTCGGGCGACGGCGAGAGGGCGAACAGCGCGCCATTGAAGCCCGGGCGGTTAGGATGTTCGACGAGGGCGCACTCGAGCGCGGCCGTGGCGACGGGCGGGCTGAGGCCACCGTGTGGCGGCGTGATCGGCTGGTGCTGAAGGAGGAACGAATGCGGCACGGCCTGGCGTGGGGTTGCCTGCTGCTGGCGGGTCTCGCGTCCCGGGCGCCCGAAAGTCGAGCCGCGCCTGGCCCGGAGACGGAGATGGATGCGGCGGCGCAGGACCGTCTGGTTCGCGCCGCCGAGGCGGCGCTGGCGCTCGGTCCGTTCAGCGTGATGCAGAAGGCCCGGGTTCCGCCGAGCGGGGACAGGCACGACTTCCTGTCGCTGGCGCCGTATTGGTGGCCAGACCCCTCCAGGCCCGACGGCCTGCCGTACATCCGCCGGGATGGCGAGGTCAACCCGGAGTCGAAGCGCGGAACGGATGACGCGGCGTTCGACCGGATGTCGAGCAGTGTCGCGACGCTGGCCGAGGCGTATCGGGCCACGCGGGAGGAACGGTTTGCCGCCCGCGCAGCGCTGCAGCTGCGCGTGTGGTTTCTCGATCCCGCCACGAAGATGAATCCGAACCTCAACTATGGTCAGGCCGTACCCGGCCGCAACCAGGGCCGCGGAGCGGGCATCGTCGCGACCCGCCGACTGGTGCGGGTCGTCGACGCCGTCCGCGTGCTGGCGCCGTCGCCCGCGTGGAGCGTGTCCGACCGGGCCGGGCTGCAGGCCTGGTGTGCCGGGTACGCCAGGTGGCTGCGCGCGAGCAGGAACGGGCGCGAGGAAGCCTCCGCGAAGAACAACCATGGCACGTGGTATGACGCCCAGCTCGTGGCGTTGCTGCTCTACACCGGCCGGCGCGATGAGGCTCGGGGGGTGATCGAGGCCTCGGCGAAGCAGCGGATCGCCGCGCAGATCCAGGCCGACGGCCGTCAGCCCGAGGAGCTCCAAAGGACCCGCGCCTGGAGCTACAGCGTCATGAACCTGGATGGCTGGTTCACGATCGCGCGGCTGGCCGACGAGGTGGGGATCGACCTCTGGCACTACCGGGCGCAGGACGGCCGGTCCCTGCGAGGCGCGCTCGACTACCTGGTGCCCTTCGCCGAGGGGACCGCGCGTTGGCCCCACCCGCAGATCACGCCGTTCGGAACCGACGAGCTGGTGCCCCTGCTCAGACAGGCAGCCGTGGCCTGGCGATCCGATCGCTATGCTGCCCTTGCGGACCGCCTGCAAAGCGCCGCCCTGGCCGTCGCGGAGCCCACCGATCGCCTGGCCGAGATCGTCGCCGTCACGGCGAGGTTCGTGCAGGCGGCGCTTCCTGCGGAGGCCGGGGCGTCTCTCAGCGTGGAGGCCGCGACGCGGCCCGGGCAGCCGTGGATGGCCTTCCCGACCCGGACGCTCGACCGGCTTCCCGCGCGCGCGGCGACACTCGATGCGCCCGCATGCCGCTACGGTGGCAACGCGGCGACGCAGCTGAAGGCGAGCGGGGTCTTCCGAGCGGAGAAGGTGGCCGGACGCTTTTGGCTCGTCGATCCCGACGGCCACCTGTTCGTGAGCAAGGGCGTCGTCTCCGTCAACATGGCGAAGCCGGCGGGAGCCCGCGAAGCGGTCGCCGCGAAATTCGGCAGCGACGCTGCCTGGGCCGCCAAGACGACCGCTTTCCTCCGCGAGCACGGCTTCAACAGCCTCGGCGCGTGGTCGGACACCGAGCGCCTCAGGGCGCTCGAGCAACCGCTCGCCTACACGCGGATCTGGAGCTTCATGGCGAGCTACGGGAAAAAGCGCGGCGGCACGTACCAGCAGGCGGGCCACACCGGCTATCCGAACGACAGCATCTTCGTCTTCGACCCGGAGTTCGAGACGTTTGCCGACGAGTACGCGAAGCAGCTCGCGCAGGCGAAGGACGATCCCTGGCTGCTCGGCCACTTCTCGGACAACGAGCTGCCGCTGAAGCTCTCGGCGCTCAAGAGCTACCTCGCGCTTCCGGCCGGGGATCCCGGCCACGTCGCGGCGAAGGCCTGGCTCGTCGAGCGCCGCGGGCCGAACGCGGCGGCCGCCATGGTCTCGGACGAGGACGAGCAGGAGTTCCTGTTCGTGGTCGCCGAGAGGTACTTCCGCATCGTCTCGAAGGCGATCCGGAAATACGACCCGAACCACCTCTACCTCGGCCCGCGTCTCCATGGCAACGCGCTGCGCATGCCGGAGATCTTCCGCGCGGCAGCGCCACACGTCGACGTGATCGCGGTCAACTGGTATCACGCTTGGACTCCCGACGCCACGCTGATGGGGATGTGGGAGCGAGAGTCAGGCAGGCCGTGCCTCGTCACCGAGTGGTATGCGAAGGCCGTCGATTCCGGCATGGGGAACACCAGCGGAGCGGGCTGGCTCGTCCAGACACAGCGCGACCGCGGACGCTTCTACCAGAACTTCGCGCTCGCGCTGCTCGAGTCGAGGAGCTGCGTCGGCTGGCAGTGGTTCCGGTACGCGGACAACGACCCGGACGACACGAGCGTCGATCCCTCGAACCGCGACGCGAACAAGGGCATCGTCACGAACCGCTACGAGCCGTACGCGCCCCTGCTCGACGCGATGAAGAGCCTCAATCAGCGGGCGTACTCGCTGATCGAGCATTTCGACCGCGCGCTCTCCGCCGCGGCGGGATCGATCTAGCTCAACGTGAGCCGGCCGCGCATAGACTCAATCGCGATGCTTCGAGCGCGGCGGCTGTTGATCCTGGGCGTAGCGGTTCTCGGGCTCGGCGTTCTGGCCGACGGCTGGGACAGCGAGAAGACGCCGCTCAAGGAGCTTTCGGTCAAGGACCTCGACGGGCGCTTGCTGACGCTCGCCGATCTCAAGGGCAAGGTCGCGGTCGTGGACTTCTGGGCGACCTGGTGCACGCCCTGCATCAAGGAGATGCCGGAGCTGAAGGCCTATCACGAAAGGATCAAGGGCCGGCAGGACGTGCTGTTCCTGAGCTTCGACGCCGAAGAAGAAGCCGGTGACGTGAAGCCGTTCGTCAAGAAGATGGGCATCGGTTTTCCCGTTTACCTGACGGGCGACCTCGCCGACCGGCTGGGCGTCTTCGTCTTCCCGACCAAGCTGATCGTCGATGGGCGCGGCAAGCAGCCGACGATCCGCTTCCGTCGCGCCGGTGTCGTGCCGATCGCCGAGATCGAAGCGCGCGTGCGGAAGCTGCTGGCTGAGCCGCCGTCCTAGAATCCGTCCATCCAAGGAGTCCTCCAATGCCAAGGCCCTCTATTCGGCTCGCCGCGCCACTCTGTGCCGCGATGCTTGCTTCAGATGCGTCGGCCGCGGAGACGAACGGCAAGCGCTTCATCAGCGAGACCGACCTGTTCCGCTTCGTGTGGGTCGCCGACCCGCAGATCTCGCCCGACGGGAAGCGGGTCGCCTTCGTGCGCGTCAGCGTGGACGCCAAGAAGGAGGGCTACGACGGCGCGCTCTTCGTCGTCGATACAGCCGGCGGCGAGCTGCGGCGCTTCACGAACGGTCCACGCGACGCGTCGCCGCGCTGGTCGCCCGACGGCCAGTGGTTGGCGTTCCTGCGCACTGGCGCCGAGACCGGCGGCCGGCCGCAGCCCGCACAGATCCACCTGATCCCGGCGGGCGGCGGCGAGGCGTGGCCGATCACGGATCTGCCGCGCGGCAGCGGCGCGCCGGTGTGGTCGCCCGACGGAACGAAGCTGCTCTTCCCGAGCACCACGACCGACAAGGACCTTGCGAACAAGAACGAGAAGCCGGATCCCGCGAACCGCGAGAGCGACGTGCGCGTGATCGCGCGCGCCGTGTATCGGTCCAACGGCCCGGGCTTCCTGGATCCCACCCGCCACAGCCATCTGTGGACGCTCGAGGTGCCGAGGAGTGTGGGCGAGCTCGCGAAACCAAAACCGCTGACGTCGGGGGACTTCGACGAGGCCAATCCAGCCTGGTCACCCGACGGCAAGGAGATCTACTTCACCTCCAGCCGCATCAAGGAGCCGTACTACGAATCGCCCAAGGCGGAGCTCTACAAGGTCGCGGCCAGCGGCGGCGAGACCACCAAGGTCGCGAGCATGGATGGAACGATCGGCGATTTCTCGTTCAGCCCCGACGCCAAGCGGATCGCGTTCCGCGGCGCGCTGAACGGCAAGCCGACCCGCTCCTACAACCAGCCGGATCTGTTCGTGGTCGACAACGCGGTCGGCGCCGTGCCCAGGAACCTCACCGCCGGCTACGACTTCGACATCGGCGGCGGGCTGACCGGCGACCAGCGCGCGCCACGCGGCGGCTCGCCGAGCCCGGCGCTGTGGAGCGCCGACGGCCGGTCGATCTTCGTCGGGGCCGGCGAAAACGGCCGCGCCAACATCAAGAAGGTCGACTCGGCCACTGGCAAGGTCGAGCCGTTCACGACCGGCGATCAGGAAGTGATGGCGTACAGCGCTTCGGCCAACGACTCGAAATGGGCGCTCGTGCTCTCGACGCCGACGCGCATCGGCGACCTGTTCGTCGCTGACGCCGCCGGCAAGGCCACGCGTCTCACTGACCTCAACCGAGACCTGATGTCGGAGATCACGCTCAGCGAGCCCGAAGAGATGTGGCTGACGAGCTTCGACGGCAAGAAGATCGCGAGCTTCGTGCAGAAGCCGCCCAACTTCGATCCGAGCAAGAAGTACCCGCTGATCCTGAACATCCACGGCGGCCCGCACGCGGCCTACGGCATGACCTTCGACCACGAGTTCCAGTGGATGGCCGCCAAGGGCTACGTGGTCGTCTACCCGAACCCGCGCGGCAGCACGACCTACGGCCAGGACTTCGGCAATGTCATCCAGTACCACTATCCCGGTGACGACCACAAGGACCTGATGGCCGCCGTGGATGAAGTCATCAAGCAGGGCTACATCGACACCACCAAGCTGGGCGTGACTGGCGGCAGCGGCGGCGGCGTGTTGACCAACTGGGCGATCACGCAGACAGACCGCTTCGCGGCAGCCGTCTCGCAGCGCTCGATCGCGGATTGGTCGGGGTTCTGGTACACCGCCGACTTCACGCTCTTCCAGCCCACCTGGTTCCGCGGCGCGCCCTGGGAGGACCCCAAGGACTTCGCGGCCCGCTCGGCGATCACGTTCGCGAACAAGATCAAGACGCCGCTGATGCTGATCGAAGGCGAGTCGGACTTGCGCACCCCGCCCTCGGACGGCGGCGAGCAGATGTTTCGCGCGCTCAAGTACCGGAAGATCCCGACGGTGATGGTCCGCTTCCCGGGCGAGACGCATGATCTGTCGCGCTCCGGCCAGCCGTGGCACCGCATCGAACGGCTGCGCCACATCGTCGGCTGGTTCGACGTGTACCTTCAGGGCCAGAAGACAGACGCCTACGACGTGAAGTGACGGGCCTCTAGGGCCGTTCCGGTGGCGGCGCCGGCTTCAGCCGGTGGAAGTCGATCTTCGTCACCATGCCCCGCGACTGCTGGAGCTTCGTTTCGAAGACGATCGCTTCGGCGCCTTTGTCGGTCCGCGTCTCGACCTCGAGGAACTCGTGGACGATCGTCGGGTAGCCCAGAACCTCTTCGTCCTCGGTGTAGCGCTTCGCCTTGTGGACGATCGCCATCGGCACGCTGAACACGGTGGCCCCGTCCTTCGAGAGAAAACGCAGCTCGGTCGGCTCGATCACCAGCGTGCCGTTGATCTTCTTGGGGAATCCCGCCTTTCCGGAAATGTAACGAACGTCCTTGTAGGAATCTGCCGCGGCCGGCAGCGCGCCGAGACAGCCGATCAAGAGCACCAGCATGCGACGTCGCATGGCCACCTCCAGTCGCCGAAGCATAGAGCGTGACTCCCCGCTTTGATACGATCCGCCCGCAATGCCACCCGAGCTGAACGCGCTCAAGAAGATGGCGCAGAAGCTGCGCCGCCACTCGATCGAGATGACCAGCGAAGCCGGCTCCGGCCATCCCACGACCTGCATGTCGTGCGCCGAGATCATGGCCGAGCTGTTCTTCGAGGAGATGCGCTTCGATCCCGAGGACCCGAGCGGCAAGAACGCCGACGTGTTCGTGCTCTCGAAAGGGCACGCCGCGCCGATCCTGTGGGCGGCGCTCAAGGAGGCGGGCGCAATAAAGGACGACCTGCTCACGCTGCGGCTGCTCACCAGCCCGCTCGAGGGCCACCCGACGCCGCGCAGTCCGTGGATTCGCGTGACGACCGGGTCTCTCGGTCAAGGGTTGTCGGCGGCCGCTGGCATGGCCTGGGCTCGCAAGCTCGACAGCTCCAAGGCGCGCGTCTACGCGCTGCTCGGCGACGGCGAGTGCGCCGAGGGCTCGGTCTGGGAGGCGGCGCAGTTCGCGTCGTTCAACAAGCTCGACAACCTGTGCGCGATCGTCGACGTCAACCGGCTCGGCCAGAGCGGCCCGACCATGTATGGCCACGAGATGGGCGTCTACGAAGCCCGCTTCAAGGCCTTCGGCTGGGAGGCGGTGGTGGTGGACGGCCACGACCTCGGGTTGCTGCGCGCCGCTTTCGGAAGCGCCCGCGCGACGAGCGGCAAGCCGTTCGTGATCCTGGCGAAGACGCTCAAGGGCAAAGGCGTCTCGTTCGTCGAGGACAAGGGCGGCTGGCACGGCAAGCCGCTGAAGAAGGGCGAGGAGCTCGAGAAAGCGCTCGCCGAGCTGGGCGACACGAGCGTCACGCTGAAGGTCGAGGCCCGCCACTACGGAGCGCCCACCGAGATTCTGGAGCGAGAGCCGACGCTGACGCCGGCGTACACCGGCAGCGAAGAGGTCGCCACGCGCGAGGCCTACGGCGCCGCGCTCGCGAAGCTCGCCCAGACCGCCCCGCAGGTGGTCGCGATCGACGGCGACACCAAGAACTCCACCTTCGCCGAGAAGCTCAAGGACGTGGCGCCGGAGCGCTTCGTCGAGGGCTTCATCGCCGAACAGAACATGGTCGGCGTGGCGCTCGGGATGGCGGCCGAAGGCAAGATCCCGTTCGTTTCGTCGTTCGCGTGCTTCCTGTCGCGCGGCTACGACTTCATCCGCATCGCCGGCTGCTCGGCGCCGTCGCACCTGATTCTGGTCGGCAGCCACGCCGGCGTGTCGATCGGCGAGGATGGCCCCTCGCAGATGGCGCTCGAGGACCTGGCGATGATGCGCGCGATCACCGCGGCCACCGTTCTCTATCCGAGCGACGCGGTCAGCGCCGAGCGCCTGGTCGAGACCGCGGCCCGCACACCCGGGATCGTCTACATCCGGACCTCGCGGCCCAAGACCAAGGTGCTGTATGCCAACGACGAGACATTCCCGGTGGGTGGTAGCAAGACCCTGCGCACCAGCGCCAAAGACGCCGTCACTGTCGTGGCCGCCGGCGTGACTCTTCACGAAGCGCTCCTCGCCCACGACCTCTTGGCCAAGGACGGCATCGCGATTCGCGTGATCGATCTCTACTCGGTGAAACCAATCGACGCCGCGACGCTGCGGCTGGCGGCGCGCGAGACCAAGGCGATCGTCAGCGTCGAGGACCACAGCGTGTGCGGCGGCATCGGCGAGGCGGTGGCCGCAGCGGCGACTGGCGCACGGGTCGAGATCCTGGGCGTGCGCGAGGTCCCGCGCTCGGGGAAGCCGGGCGAGTTGATGAAGCTGCACGGCATCTCCGCCGACGCGATCGTCGCCGCCGTGAAGCGGCTGCTGTAGAAAGGCTGGCCGGGATGCCAACCCAGGCGGCGGGCGCGCTCGCTCTGGCCTTCAGCCTGTTGATGCAAGACGACGGGCTCGTGTTCGAGGCGCGCGTCGACAAGAAGAACCAGGTCTTCGTCGACGTCAAGAACCCGACCGCGGGCCTGGTGCGCGTGACGATGATCCGCGTCAGCTTCTTCGACGGCGACGACCACGTGATCGACCGGATCTCGGTCGACTGCGACGACGACTGCGACGTCGCCGCGTCGGCCACCGAGTCCTTCGGCCCGATCGACGGCCCACGCGGCTGGCGCAACGTGAGAGCCATGGAGGTCCTGTTCAAAAGGACGCCGTCCCGCGCTGAAGCGCCTCGCGCGCCCGCGCCTCGCCCTGTCGAGCGTGCGCCGGCGGCCGAACCGCCGATCACCCAACGCGTCGGGCGTGCCGCCACTAGCGATTGGGCGTCGCCCGAAGCCGTGCTGCGAGGCTTCTACGTGGCGCTCAACCTTGGCGACCTGGTCAAGGCGCGCGAGTTCTACACACGCTCTGCCGCCAGCGTCACGGCCGGCGCCGGCGCCGCGGCGTTCGAGAGCTGGGCCAAGCGCGAGACGCTGGACGGCACAATCACCGACCTGAGGCTGCTCGAGGCCGTGAACGAAGCGGAGGGCACGGCACGAGTCGAAATCGCCTTCGCCGACGCACAACCCGCCCGGCGGCGTGTCGTCTTCAAGCGCGAGGGTGAGGGCTGGAAGATCGAGCGCGTGGAGTCCGTCTCGTGAGCGACGCCGCATGATCGTCTGGGTACTGGCGCGTCCGGACGACCCCGGGCTCGCGGGCCTCGCCCGCGTGCCGAAAGAGGTGACGCTGGTCCGCGGCGCCACGCCGGAAGAGCTGAAGCCGGCGCCGCGGCCGGATGCGATCCTGGTCTGCTCGCTCGGCCGCAAGATGCTCGAGCCGGTGTGGCCGCTGGCGGCCGGCGTGGGTTGGGTCCATTCGCGGTTCGCCGGCATCGAGACGCTGTTCTTCCCGGCGCTGGTCGAGAGTCCAGCGATCGTGACCAACGGCAAGGGGGTTTTCTCGGACTCGCTCGGCGAGTTCGCCGTCGCC
>CAZVOI010000013.1:0-7876 GCA_964628275.1 uncultured Acidobacteriota bacterium
AGAAAGAGCGCCGGCTGGCGCCGCGGCATCTGGTCTTTGGCGTTGGCGCTGGCCGCCGTAGCCCAGGACAAGCCCGCCGCCGACAAGAAGGCCGACGCCGGCAAGAAGGACCTGCCGCTCGAATCCGCGCGCAGCGTCGACTTCACGACCGGCGAGGGCTCGTGGATGTCGCTGGACGTCTCGCCCGACGGCAAGGCGATCGTCTTCGAGCTGCTCGGCGACCTCTACACGTTGCCGATCGAGGGCGGGGAGGCCAAGCGCATCACCGAGGGCATGGGCTTCGACAGCCAGCCGCGCTTCTCGCCCGACGGCTCTCGGATCGTCTTCCTCTCCGACCGCGACGGCGCCGAGAACATCTGGATCGCCAAGCCGGACGGGAGCGAGGCCAAGGCGCTGACCAAGGAGAAGCGGACCAACGCCTTCCTGTCGCCCGAATGGGCCCCCGACGGCCAGTACGTCGTGGTCTCGAAGACCGGGGGCACGCCGCCCGGGACGCGGCTCTGGCTCTATCACGTCGACGGCGGCAGCGGCGTCCAGCTCACCGGCAACTCCGAGGAGCAGCGCGGCCTGTTCGCGGTCGGCCCCGCCTTCGGCAAAGACCCCCGCTACGTCTATTTCACCGAGCGCACCCAGGCCGGGAGCGTCTACAACCAGATGAGCTTCCGCTGGCAGCTCGGCGTGTACGACCGCATCACCGGCGAGAACTTCCGAAAGAGCGACGAGCTGGGCAGCGGCATGCGCCCGGTGCTCTCCCCGGACGGGCGCTGGCTCGTCTACGCGACGCGCTGGGACGCCCAGACGGGGCTGCGGCTGCGCGATCTCTCGAGCGGCGACGACTCCTGGCTGCTGTATCCGGTGACCCGCGACGACCAGGAGTCGGCCGGCACCCGCGACCTGATGCCGGGCTCGTCGTTCACGCCGGACTCGAAGGCGTTCGTGACCTCGTTCGACGGCAAGATCTGGCGGGTCGAAGTCCCCTCCGGCCAAGCCCGGCCGATCCCGTTCACGGCCGCCGTCGGGCTGAAGCTCGGGCCCAAGGTCGCGTTCGAGTACGCCATCCCCGAGGGCGCCGTGCGCGCGCAGCAGGCTCGCTACCCGAAGCTCTCGCCCGACGGCCAGCGCCTGGCCTTCACCGCGCTCGAGCGGCTCTACGTGATGGACTACCCGGGCGGGACGCCGAAGCGCGCGAGCGCGATGGACGCGGGTGAGCACCAGCCGGCCTTCTCCCCGGACGGGCGGTTCATCGCGTACGTGAGCTGGTCCGACGCCGACGGCGGCCACGTCTATCGTGTCCCCGCGGATCTCTCCTCTCCGCCGCAGCGCCTCAGCCAGGTGTCTTCCTTCTATTCGGACCCGGTCTATTCGCCCGACGGCCAGCGCATCGTTTTGGTGCGCGGCCCGCGGATGGAGCGGCAGGAGGACTTCTCGCCGAGCGGCCGCGGCGGCCAGTCCCTCGAGCTCGTCTCGCTCCCCGTCGCCGGCGGCGCTGCCACGACGATCGCGCCGTACCGCGGACCCGGCCGGCCCCACTTCGGCCTCGACCCGGGCCGCATCTTCGTCTGGGAGACTCGGGCGCGCCCGAGTCCGACGGGCCCGGGCGGCGGCGCCGTCGGGACGCTCGTGTCGTTTCGCTTCGACGGCAGCGACCGGCGCGGCCACGTGCGCGTGACGGGATACAAGAACCCAGTGGCCGAACAGGCTGGCCCGGCGACGGAGGTGCTGATCGGTCCTGACGGCGAGCACGCGATCGTCGAGGCGGAGCGCCGCGTGTACCTGATCAGGGTCCCGATGGTGGGAGGCGACCCGCCGCCGACAGTGAGCGTCGCCGGCGGGGGCGACCGCGCCGGCGTGCCGGTGAAGCGGCTGACGGCTGTGGGCGGCGAGTTCCTGGCGTGGTCGGAGAACGGCAAGGCCGTGACCTTCGCCCTCGGCCGGGCCTTCTTCCGTTACGACCTCGCAGCCGCCAAGGCGGCCGAGGCCAAGGCCAAGGCCGAGGCGAAGCCAAGCGAGGCTGCCGACGCCGAGAAGAAGGAAGACAAGAAGGACGAAGAGAAGAAGCCCGCCTACGAGGCCGCGGAGACCGAGATCGTCGTCGAGACGGCGCGCGCCAGACCCAAAGGCGTCGTCGCGCTGCGTGGCGCGCGCGTGATCACGATGAAGGGCCAGGAAGTCTTCGCCGAAGGCGACGTCGTGGTCCGCGACAACCGCATCGAAGCCGTGGGCAAGAAAGGCGACGTCGCCATCCCGGCCGGCGCCAAGGTCATCGACGTCTCGGGAAAGACGATCATGCCGGGACTCGTCGACATCCACGCGCACATCTGGCCGGCGTGGCGGATCCACAAGACCCAGGTCTGGGAGTACCTGGCCAACCTCGCCTACGGCGTGACGACGACCCGCGATCCGCAGACCGCCACCACCGACATCCTGAGCTACCGCGACATGGTCGAGGCCGGGCAGATGATCGGCCCGCGCGTGCTCGGCACCGGCCCCGGCGTGTTCCAGAGCGACAACCCACAGAGCCTCGACGACGCGCGCGACGTGCTCACCCGCTACAGCAAGTACTGGGACACCCAGACGATCAAGCAGTACATGGTCGGCAACCGCCAGCAGCGGCAGTGGGTGATCATGGCGGCCAAGGAACAGCAGTTGATGCCGACGCTCGAGGGCGGCCTCGACCTGAAGCTGAACCTGACGCAGATACTCGACGGCTACCCCGGCCTCGAGCACACGCTGCCGATCATGCCGCTCTACAAAGACGTCGTGGAGCTGGTCGCGAAGTCGGGCGTCACCTATACGCCGACGCTGCTCGTCCAGTACGGCGGTCCCTGGGCCGAGAACTACTTCTACGAGACGAGCGACCTGCACTCGGACAAGAAGATGCGCCGCTTCGTGCCGCACACCGATCTGGACGGCACGGTGTTGCGCCGGCCGTGGTTCCACGAGCAGGAGTACTCGTTCCCGATGGCGGCCAAGGTGCTCGCCGACGTGGTCAAGGCGGGCGGCCGCGTCGGCCTCGGCGGGCACGGCCAGCGCCAGGGCATCCAGTGCCACTGGGAGCTGCGGGCGATCGCCTCGGGCGGGATGCCGGCGCACGACGTGCTTCGCGTCGGGACGATCTTCGGAGCCGAGGCGATCGGCCTCGGCAAGCAACTGGGCTCTCTCGAGAAGGGCAAGCTGGCTGATCTGATCGTGCTGGACCGGAATCCGCTCGACGACGTCCGCAACACGGCGAGCGTCCGCTACGTCATGAAGAACGGCGAGCTGCGCGACGCCGACACCTTGGACGAGATCTGGCCGGGACAGAAGAAGCTGCCGCGCCAGTACTGGTGGGACCTCGAGCCGACGCCGCGCCCAGGCGCTCCCGCGCGGGCCAACCTGCCGCGCGCCGCGGCGCCGGGCCGGTAACCGGCGGACGCTGGCGAGTTCTAGTCCGAGCCGCCGGCCACCTTCTTGAAGTCTCCAGCCTTGATGATGGTGAGCTTCGCCGGATCGATGTGCTTGCGCAGGGCCGCGGTCACCCGCTCGGCCGTCAGCTCCCTGACGCGCGACTCCAGCCTTTCGTCCCAGTCCAGCTTGCGCCCGATGAACAGGTAGTTGGACAGCTTGGCGGCCAGCGCCGGGTCGCCCGTGCGGTTGAGCTGCTGCTGCTGAGACCACCCCGACTTGGCTGTCCTGAGCTCCTCTTCCGTGAAGCCGTCCTCGAGCACCTTGGCCAGCTCGTCCTTGAAGGCCACCTCTACCTTGTCCGCGTTCTGTGGCGCGCAGATGGCGGAAGCGTTGAAGCCGCCGGACTCATCCAACGCGCTCGCGAAGAACTGAGCGCCGACGCCGTAGCTCAGGCCCTCCTTCTGACGGATGCGCTGGAACAGGCGCGAGTTCATCCCGGAGCCGAGGATGTAGTTCCCGAACAGCAGCGCCGGATAGTCCGGGTGATCGTCGCGCAGCTTGACGTTCATACCCGCGGCCATCGCGGCATTCGCTTTGTCCGGCGTCTCGAAGGACTGGCTGGTGGCGGCGACATCGAAGTGGGCGGTCGGGACGCGCTTGAACGCGCTCGGGCTCTTCCAGGAGCCGAGCAGCTCGGCGAGCAGCGACGCGACCTCTTTCTCGTCGAAGTCCCCCACGACCGCCAGTTGCGCGTTCGAAGCGCCATAGAACGCGGCATGGAACTTCTTCAGCCGGTCCAACGTCATCGTCCGGACCTCTTCGATCTCCTCGTCGGAGCCGGTGACGTGGCGCGGGTCGCCCTTGGGATAGGGGCGCAGGTGCTGGTTCAGGTGGGTCGAGGCGATCAGTTGCGGTTCGCGCCTCACGCCTTCGAGCTGCGTGAGCCGTTCCCGCTTGAGCTCCTCGAACTCGCTTTCCTGGAATGCCGGCTGCTTCAGCGCCTCGGCCAGCAGCCTGAGGACCGCCGGCAGGTGCTCGCGCAGCGTCTCGACGTTCGCCGCGGCCTGCGTCGCGCTGCCGGTGACGTTCACCCGCGCCTTCAGCCGGTCGAACTCGTCCTTGATCTGCTGGCGGGTGTGTTTCTGCGTTCCGCGCATCAGCATCGACGCGGCCGCCTGGGCCTCCCGGGCGCGGCCCGCGAGGCTCGCTTCGTCACCGTACCGGAAGGTCAGGCTCGCGAACACGCTGCCGCCACGCGTCTTCTTGGAGAGGAGCGCCATCTTCAAGCCGCCCGGAAGCTCGCTGCGCCGCACGCGGGCCTCGATGTTGGCGGTCGACGGGTCGAACTCCTCGCCCGCGGCCACCGGGATGTCGCCCTTGTAGCCCGAGAGCGCGTCGGCGACGTTCGGGGCCGGCGGAACAGAAGCTCGCTCGGGCAGCTTGTCCACGGGCAGGTACAGGCCCACGGTGCGGTTGGACGGCTTCAAATATGCGGCGGCGACGCGCTGCACGTCCTCGGGCATGACTTTGCGCAGTCGGTCCCGGTGCAGGAATAGCAGCCGCCAGTCACCCTGGGCGGCCCAGTTGCTGATCGTGAGGCCGACGAAGTCTGTGTTCTTCAGGTTCAGCTCGATGTTCTTGAGCAGCGTCTGGCGCGCCCGCTCCACTTCCTCCTTGGTGGGCGGCTTCGCCGCGACCTCATCCATCGTCCTCAGCATCTCGTCGCGGGCGGCTTCGAGCGGCTGGTCCTTCCGCGCCTCCGCCCCGACGAGGATCATGCCCGGGTCCTTCAACTGCATCGAGGAGCCGAACACCGCGGTCGCCTTGTTGGCCTCCACCAGGGCCTTGTGCAGTCGGCCTGAAGGCCTGTCAGTCAACACGGTGGCCAGCACGCTCAGCGGGGCCGAGTCCGGATGCGACCCAGCCGGCACGTGATAGCCGGCCATCACCGCCTGGGTGTCGCCCACGCGCCGCAGCGTCACGAGGCGCTCGCCGTCTTGCGCCGGCTCCTCCGTGTAGTTCGGCTCGGGCTTGCGAGTGGAGGCCGGGATCTTCCCGAACGTTGCGTTGATCATCTCGAGCGTCTTCTGCTCGTCGATCTTGCCGGCGACCATCAGGATGGCGTTGTCGGGCTGGTAGTGCTTCTTGTAGAACGACTGGAGCCGCTCGATCGGCACCTTCTCGATGTCCGAGCGAGCCCCGATCACGATGTGGCCATAGTTGTGCCACTCGTAGGCGGCTGCCAGGATTCGCTTCTGCAGCACCGCCTGCGGGACGTTCTCGCTCGCCTCCCACTCGTTGCGCACCACGCTCATCTCGGTGTCGAGATCCTTCTTGGCGATGAAGGAGTTCATCAGCCGGTCGGCTTCCATGTCGAGCGCCCATTGCAGGTTCAGGTCGGTGGCCGAGAACGTCTCGTAGTAGTTGGTGCGGTCGAACGACGTCGTGCCGTTGGGACGCGCGCCGTGCTCGTTGAGCTCCTTGGGAATGTTGGGATGCCGCGGGCTGCCCTTGAACACCATGTGCTCGAGGAGGTGGGCCATGCCCTTCTCGCCGTAACCCTCCGACCCCGAGCCCACCAGCACGGTGACGTTCACGGTGATCGTCGGCTTCGACGGGTCCGGAAACAGCAGCACCTTGAAGCCGTTCGCCAGCCGGTACTCTGTGATGCCTTCGACCGACGTGACCTGCTGGACGCCGGCCGGCAGCGCGGCGAGGCAGACCGTCGCCGAGAGAACGAAAACGACGAGGAAAACAGCGCTCTGTCTCTTCGTCTTCATGGAACCCTCCTGATCGGAACGCCGGCGCGCGCTCTCCAGTCTCTGGGACGTGTCGGATTGGGGGTGCCGCCGTTTGGTCACAAATATGGGCGTCGCGGCGCGAGCCGTCAAGCGGCTCTACATGCTGGCCCGAGCACGGGGCGACTCGATCACGGGTGTTACAGTGCGGGGAGTTCAGCCACGTCGAACCAAACGGACCGAGACGGAGGGGACGATGGACCTCTTGCAGCTGGAGCATTTTCTGGCGGTCGCCGAGGAAGGCAACTTCACGCGCGCGGCCGAGCGGGTCTGCCGCACCCAGCCGGCGGTCAGCCAGAGCATCAAGAAGCTCGAGGACGAGATCGGCGGGCCGCTGTTCGCGCGCGACGTGCACGACATCAAGCTGACCGACGCCGGCAACACGCTGCTCGACTACGCCCAGCGGATGGTGCGCTTGCGCGACGAAGCGATGCGGCGGCTGGCCGAGCTCCGCAACCTGGACCAGGGGACGCTTTCGATCGCGGCCCACGAGTCGGCGGCCGTTTACCTGCTGCCGGGACCGTTGCGCGGCTACCTCCACCGCTACCCTTCGATCCGCGTGGGCATCTACCGGAGCCGCCTCGACGAGATCCCGCGCCAGGTGATGGACCGCGAGGTCGACATCGGTTTCGTGAAAGACCAGCCGGCGTTCCACGAGCTGCACTCGATCCTGATCCACTCCGACGAGATGGTACTGGTGGCCTCGCCCAGCCATGCGTTGGCGCGGCGCGAGCGGGTTCGAGTCGAGGACCTCGGCGACCAGCCGTTCGTCCTGCACCACGTGTGCTCCAGCACCCAGCAGAAGATCCTGCGGCTGTTCGAGTCGCACCAGACGCGCTGCCGGATCGCGGCGGAGTTGTGGAGCTTCGAGAACATCAAGAACTTCGTCAGGCAGGACGTGGGTCTGGCGATCGTTCCTCGCGTGTGCGTGGCGCAGGAGCTCGCCAGCGGTGCGCTGGCCGAGATCCCGCTCGAGGGGCTCGACATGCCGCGTCCGACGTTCATGATCTACCGAGAGAAGAGCTACTTGTCTCCGGCGGCCGAGCAGTTCATCGACGTGGTGAGCCGCTTCCGCTGGGACGCGCCCGCCGCGGCCCAACCTGCGCGGATCGCCGCGCCGCGGGCCGTCCCAAGGGCGCGCCGGCCGCGCCTGGCGGCGCGGGCCAACGGCTAGCGGAGAGCGGTCAGTTCGAAGATAGGCCGGCGACCGGCAGCGCGGCCAGTCCCCGCAGCGGGAGAAGCTTGCGCCAGCGCAGCGACTCCGCGGGCTGCGACAGGCGGAGGCCGGGAAAGCGTCTGAAAAGCGTGGTGAGGGCGATCTGTCCTTCCATGCGGGCCAGGCTCGCGCCCAGGCAGAAGTGCCGGCCCTGGCCCAAGGCCACGTGAGGGTTCGGATCGCGGGCGAGGTCGAGCGTCTCGGGGTCCCTGAACACCGACTCGTCGCGGTCGGCCGAGCCGAGGACAGCGATCACCCACTCTCCGCGTGGGATGGTCACGGACGAGAGGGTCACCTCCTCGCGGAGTATGCGCGGAAGCGTCATCTCCACCGGGGTCGTGTAGCGCAGCAGCTCCTCGATGGCGGAGTTGGTGAGGCCGGGCTCGCTCACGAACCGGGCGCGCTGGTCCGGGTGCTGGAGCAGGGCGAGGGCGGCGCTGCCAATCAGGTGCACCGTGGTCTCGTAGCCGGCGAC
>CAZVOI010000014.1:0-7771 GCA_964628275.1 uncultured Acidobacteriota bacterium
TACCATGCCAAGACCAAGCCGATCATCGAGCTGTTCCGAAGGAAGGAGCTGGTGGTGGCGGTCGACGGCATGAAGCCGGTCGACGAGATCCAGGCCGAGCTGCGGCGCCGGCTGGGCTTGCCGCTGTCGGTCGCCGCTTGAAGCCGGTTCCGCCGCGCCTTCAGCGGATGCGGCGAGTCGGCCGACGTACGTGGCGAGGTAGCGGTTCGCGCGCACGTGATCGGGAGCGATCGCGAGCTCGACCCAGGCCAACACCGACTTGAACGCGCCGGACGCGCCGAGGCCCCGGCCCATCACGACGAACGAAGCGAGCAGGACCAGACCCAGGCCGGCGAGATACGGGTTCGTGTAGGGTCGGGTCGTATAGGGCCCGTGGCACAGAAGTGGCACATACCATGCCTGACGGACCGAGGAGAACCAGAACGCTGAAAAGCAGCGAAACGGCGTACGCCGCGTTCCTCAAGCGACATCCCGACTACGCAGACACCCATCCGCTCGACGCGCTTCGCCGGCGCGAGTTCTCGCGCCTGGATGCGGGCGGCCATGTCTACCTCGACTTCACCGGCAGCGGCCTCTACGGAGAGAGCCAGGTGCGACGGCACGCCCAGGAGTTGACCGGCTCGGTGCTGGGCAACCCGCACTCGGCGAACCCGGCCTCGGCGCGGAGCACCGAACGCGTCGAACGCTGCCGGCGCCGCGTGCTCGAGTTCTTCCGGGCCGACCCCTCGGAGTACGCGCTGGTCTTCACCGCCAACGCCAGCCAGGCGCTGAAGCTGGTGGGGGAGTCCTACCCGTTCGAAACCGGGGACTCGTTCCTGCTGACGTTCGACAACCACAACTCGGTCAACGGCATTCGCGAGTTCGATCGGGCACGAGGCGCACGCACCCAGTACGTGCCGATGGTGCCGCCGGAGCTTCGCGTGGACGAAGCGGCGCTCCAGGCCGCGCTGGAGGCGTCGCCCGGCGCCCGACACAAGCTGTTCGCCTATCCGGCACAGTCCAACTTCTCGGGAGTTCAACACCCGCTGGAGTGGATCGAGCGCGCGCAAGCGCTGGGATGGGACGTGCTGCTCGACGCGGCAGCGTTCGTGCCCACGAACCCGCTCGACCTCGGGCGCTTCAAGCCCGACTTCGTCGCGCTGTCGTTCTACAAGATGTTCGGCTATCCGACCGGCGTCGGCGCGCTGATCGCGCGCCAGCGCGCGCTCGCCAAGCTGCACCGCCCGTGGTTCGCGGGCGGCACGATCGACGTCGCCTCGGTCCAGGCGGACCGCTTCCGGCTCGCTCCAGGCGCCTCGGGTTTCGAGGACGGCACGCTCGACTTCCTGAACATCCCCGCAGTGGAGCTGGGTCTCGAGATGATCGAGTCGATCGGGTTCGACGTCGTGCACCGGCGGGTTCGGCTGCTGACGCAGTTCCTGATCGACGAGCTGCTGGCGCTGCGACACGCGAACGGCCGCCCGCTGCTGCGCTTGTTCGGTCCGGCGAACGTCGAACAGCGCGGCGGAACGCTGGCCTTCAACCTGTACACGTCGGAAGGGGCGGCGATCGACCATCGGCTGATCGAGCGCCTGGCGGGGGAGCGCGGCATCTCGCTGCGCACCGGCTGCTTCTGTAACCCCGGCGCGGGCGAACTGGCGCTCGGTCTCTCCCGCCCCGAGATCGAAGCCTGCCTGGATCGGCCCGAAGGCCGGATGACCTACGACGACTTCCGCCACTGCATCGACCCGAAGACGGCGGGAGCGGTGCGGATCTCGGTGGGCCTGGTCAGCAACTTCGCGGACGCGTGGGCGTTCGTGACTTTTGCTCGAGGTCTGCTTCAGGCGTGACGCCCCGGGACCCCGCCGACCGGCGGGGGTTGGGGACGGCTCAGGTCGGCACGCCCAGCCGCGGCAGAACCCAGACTTGCAGGGCGAAGTAGAGGCCGATCACCGCCAGCAGAACGAGGCTGTCCATCGTCACGCCGACTCGCGCGCGCCCGGGTCGGGCAGGCCGAGCTTGCGAAAGACCAGCATCGCCGGACAGGTGCCCGTGAACGCCGACTGGAACAGGTTCGCGCCCACGAACGCCGTGAACAGGAAGAAGCCGGGATGCACGAAGTACCCGAGCGCCACCGACGCCATCACGAAGAAACCGGCGAGCGCGCGGAGCGCGCTTTCTACAGTCATCTCAACCTCCGAGGAAGAAGTCATCCGGCGAGCTCCGGGGCCAGGGCCTGCTGGCGCAGCTCGTCGGCGCGCCCGCGCCTTGCGATCAGGTAGTAGACGACGGGCACCGCCATCCGCGACAGCAGCGTGGCGGCGACCTCGCCCATCATCAGGCTGATCGCCAGGCCCTGGAAGATCGGGTCGAAGAGGATCACGAACGAGCCGGCCACGACGGCCGCCGCGGTCAACAGCATCGGCCGGAACCGCACCACGCCGGCTTCCACCACGGCTTCCTCGAGCGGCATGCCCTGGCGCAGCTTCAGCTCGATGAAATCCACCAGGATGATCGAGTTGCGCACGATGATGCCGGCGCCGGCGATGAAGCCGATCATCGAGGTGGCGGTGAAGAAAGCGCCGAAGGCCCAGTGCCCGGGCAGGATGCCGATCAGCGATAACGGGATCGGCAGCAGGATCGCGAGCGGCACCGAGAAGCTCTGGAACCAGCCGATCACCAGGATCGCGATCAAGACCAGCACCACGGCGAAGGCGATCCCGAGATCGCGGAACACCTCGTAGGTGATCTGCCATTCGCCGTCCCACTTCAGCGCGGGCCGGTCGCTCGTTTCCGGAGCCGCGACGGCGTAACGGGCGATCGCGGAGCCGTCTGGGAGGCGAAGCGCGTCGAGCTTGCGATTCAGCTCGGCGAGCGCATACACGGGGCTCTCGCGCTCTCCGGCGAGATCGCCGAAGACGTAGACGACCGGCTTCAAGTCCTTGTGCGTGATCGGCTGGGCCTCGGGTAGCTTCCTGGTGCGCACCAGCTCCGAGAGCGCGATCGCTCCGCCCGGCGCGTCGACGCGCAGCGCCAGCCGCCGGTCGAGACTGGCTCGATCGGCCGCGTTCAGGCGGACGCGGACCGGCACTGGCTCACGCGAGAAGGGAGCGTCGAGCTGGGCCACGTCTCGGCCCGCGCCGGGGCCCGCGATCGTCTCGACCGCGGTCGCGGCCGCCACGCCCTTCAGGCCGGCCTTCTCGCGGTCCAGCGTGATCTCGGCTCGCGAGTGAAGCGCTTCGAGCGAGTCGTCGACGTCCACCACGCTCGGCGTCGACTCGAACAAGCCCCTCACCTGGCGCGCCAGCGCCTCGCGCGCCGCGGCGTTGGGGCCGTACACCTCGGCGACCAGCGTGTCGAGCACCGGCGGACCCGGCGGGATCTCGATCACCTTGACGCGCGCCCCGCGGCGCTTGGCGATCTCCAGCAGGAAGGGACGCACTCGCTTGGCGAGGTCGTGGCTTTGGATGGCGCGCTCGTGCTTGGAGCGCAGGTTCACCTGCAGATCGGCGCCGGCCGGATCACGCCGCAGGAAATAGTGCCGAACCAGGCCGTTGAAGTTGAACGGCGCCGCCACGCCGGCGTAGATCTGGACGTCGCTGACCTCGCTCACGCTGGTGAGGTAGCGACTCAGCTGACGCGCGGTTTCGAGCGTCACCTGGAGCGGCGTTCCGGCGTCGTGATCGACCAGCACCTGGAACTCGCTCTTGTTGTCGAACGGGAGCATCTTGACCTTGACGGCGCCGATGCCGACCAGGCCCACCGCCAGCAGGAATATCGCGACGACGCCGGCGAAGAAGCCGAATCGAACCCTCGGCTGGCGCACCAGCGCGCTCATCGAGCGCCGATACAGCCGCGTCGAGAGGCCTTCGGGAGCGTCGCCCTCGGCGGGACCGGAGTGCTGGTGGCGCCGGAAGATCCGATACGCCGCCCACGGCGAGACAATGAACGCCACTGCCAGCGAGAAGATCATCGCGGCGGAAGCGCCAGTCGGGATCGGCCGCATGTACGGGCCCATCAGCCCGCGCACGAACGCCATCGGCAGGATCGCCGCGATCACCGTGAAAGTCGCCAGGATCGTCGGGTTGCCGACCTCGTCCACGGCCTCGATCGCGGTGCGCAAGAGTGGCTGGTCCTTCTTCTCCCGAAGGTGGCGCTCGATGTTCTCGACCACCACGATCGCGTCGTCGACCAGGATGCCGATCGAGAAGATCAGCGCGAACAGCGTCACGCGGTTGAGCGTGTAGCCGGCCAGGAAGTAGATCAGCAGCGTCAGCGCGAGCGTCACCGGGACGGCGATCCCGACCACCAGCCCGGCGCGCCAGCCCATCGCCAGCGAGATCAGCGCGACCACCGACAACGTGGCGATCAGCAGATGCTCGACCAGCTCGTTCGACTTCTCGCGCGCGGTCTCGCCATAGTTGCGCGTGACGTTCAGGGACACGTCGCTCGGCAGCAGCTTGCCGCGCACCGCTTCGAGCTTGGACAGGACGCGCTCGGCGACCGCGGTCGCGTTCGAGCCCGGCCGCTTGGCCAGCGCGATCGTCACCGCCTGATACTCGCTGCCCGCCGGCCGCTGGGTCGAGCCGAGCGCGGGACCCGGAGAGAAGATCACGGCATCCGTGGTCTCGCCGGGGCCGTCGAGGACGCGCGCCACGTCGCGTACGTAGATCGGCCGTCCGTCGCGTGTCGCGACGACCACGCCGGCGACGTCCTCCGGCCGCTCGAACAGCGGGCCGGCCACGACGCGCAGCTCGCGGTTCGCGCGCACCGCAGTGCCGGCGGGCTGGCGCACCGCCGCCGCCCGCAGCGCCTGGGTCAAGCTCAGCCAACCGACGCCCTTGGCGTTCATCCGGTCGGGGTCCGGCTCGACCAGCACCACGCGCGGCTGGCCGCCGATGACGCGGCCCTTGGTGGTGTCCTCCACTTCGGAGAGCTCCTCGAGCAGCTCGACGGCGATCGGACGCAACTGGTCGCTCGACTGGCGGTCGCTGGACAGCGTCAACGTCAGGAACGGCACGTCGTCGATCGAGCGCAGCTCCACGATCGGCGGCAACGCGCCCGGCGGCAGCAGCTCGGCCGCGAGCGCGGCCTGGCGCTCGAACACCTTGACCAGGCTCTCCTCGTTGGATTCGTTCACCCGGAAGCGCGCCGTGAGCAGCGCCAGGCCCGGCCGCGCGCTCGCGTACACGTGCTCGACGCCGGAGATGCCGAGCAGCACCCGCTCGATCGGGCTGACGATCCGTGACTCGACCTCGGACGGCTCCGCCCCCGGCCAGGCCACCATCACGTCGACCATCGGAACCCGGATCTGCGGCTCTTCCTCGCGCGGTGTGGCGATCAGGCCCAAAGCGCCCAGCGCGAGCGACGCGGCGATCAGGAGCGGCGTGAGCTTGCTGTCGACGAACGCGTTGGCGATCCGGCCCGCGATTCCGACTCTCATCTCACTTGTCTCTATCCAGGACGGCCACGCCGTCCGCCAGCGCGGCCGGATCGAGCGCCACGCGCTCGCCCGCCTCGAGGCCGGCGCGCACCTCGGTCTGGTCCGCCTCGTCCGCACCGATCGCGATCCAGCGCAGGCGGGCGCGGCCGCCATCGACGACGAACGCGCCGACCAGGCCGCCGCGCCGCAACAGCGCCTGGGTCGGCACCAGCAAGCGCTCCTCGAGCGAATGGTGGGGGAGCATCAGGCGCGCGAACAGGCCCGGCCGCACGCCGGGCGCGGCCTCGAGGTCGGCCCGCACCTCGAAGCGGTGGGTGGCCGGGTCGGCCGACGGCACCACGAACTGGACCACCGCCCGCAGCGGAGCGGGCTGTCCGTCGACGATCGCCTGCAGCGGCATTCCGGGACGGAGCAACGCGGCCGACTCGGCTTCCGCCGTCGCGCGCAGCTCCAGGCCGGTCGTGCCCTCGATCTCGATCAGCGTGCGTCCGGCGCCGGCGACGTCGCCGAGGCTGACGGGCCGCGAGACGATCCGGCCCGCGAACGGCGCTCGCAGTACCGCGTAGGCGAGGCCGTCCTTGGCGCCGGAGACGGCGGCGCGCGCCGCCGCCGCGCGCGCCTGCGCGTCCTCGAGCTCTCGCGGCGTGGCAGCGCCCTTTGCCAGCAGCGACTCCGCGCGCCGCAGCTCCTGTTCGGCGGCTTGCGCCGAGGCTTCCGCCGCCGCGAGCGCCGAGCGCAGCGCGCCGTCTTCCAGCCGAACCAGGATCGTTCCGGCCGCGACGAAGTCGCCTTCGCGGTACGGCAGCTCGGTCACCGAAGCGGCAATCCGAGCGCTGAGCGCCGCGCGCTCCCGGGCATGCACCGTGGCCGTCACCGAGGAGCCGGCGCCCTCCACCTTGGATACGGCCGCCGTCGTGACTCGGATCGGCGCCTGCGCCACCGGCGCCGGGGAGGGGGCTGGCGCGTGGCGGGCGCAGCCGAAGGCGGCCAGCAACGTGGCCGGGGCGAGCAACAGTCTCGAGGGTCGCAGCATCGTCTTCCGTCTCCTTGTCACAGCTCGCCGGCGGCGCGGCGCAGGGCGGCGTCGGCGAGCACCGCTTCGGTGGCGGCCTGGATCTCCCGCAGCTCCGCGAGCAGGGCGGCGGTTTCGGTCTCGAGCTCGTCGGTGAGCGTGGCCACGCCGGCCAGCCGGCGCTCGTGGACCACGCGTAGCGCCTCCCGGCCTTCCTCGGCGCCGCCGGCGGCGGCCGCGTATCGTTCGCGCGCCGCGCGGGCCCGGTGGTAGGCGCTCGCGACCTCGAGCCGGATCTGAGCGGAGGCGGCGCGTGCGTCGTGCTCGGCGGCACGCTCTTCCGCGGCGGCGGCTCCGACACGCTTGCCGCGGCCGGCGTCGAACAGGTTCCAGCGCAGCGCCAACCCGAAGCTGGCGGACTGGCCGTCCGAGAACGAGTTCCGGTCATCCTGCAACTGGGCGAAAGCCCCCAGCTCCGGCCAGGCCGAGCGCGCCTCGGCGCGACTTGCCAGGCGCGCCCCGGCGCTGCGCTCGCGTGCCACGTTCACGGTCGCCCGTTGGCGCAGCCCGCGTTCACGCCAGGCGGCTTGGTCGGCTTCGAGCGGAAGCGGCGCCGGGGCGCCTTCCGACGGCAGCACGCGCTCTTCCGCGGGCGCCGCGACGGCGCGCGACAAGGAGGCCAGCGCGACCTCCAGATCGCCGCGCCGCTCCGCAAGATCGGCCTCGCGCTCGCGGCGTCGCGAACGGCTGCGCAGCCAGTCGGCTTGCAGCGCCGCGCCGGCAGCGACACGCGCCTGGAGTTCGGCCTCGCGGGACTGCGCCACGCCCAGGCCGCGCTCGGCGACCTCGGTCGCACGTATCGCGAGCTGCGCGCGGTAGTAGGCCTCGATCACGCCTAGCCGCAGCTCGAGCACGGCCTCTCGCGTCGATTCGGAAAGTGCCCGCGCGCCCGCCGCCTGCGCGTCGGCCTGGGCGCGGACCCGGCCGGCGAGGTCGATCGGAGCTTCCACGGTCAAGAGCGAGGTGAGATGCGAGAGGCCGGGCGGCGCGTTCAGCCGATCGATCGCGAAGTCCTCTTGGGTGAAGCCGCCGGCGTTCAGCTTGTTCGCGAAGACCGCCGCCGGGTTGTTGGTGTGCGACCAGGCCAGCGAGGCCACCGCGCGGGGGAAGGCCAATTTGCGTACGGCGTCGCCACGCGCCTTCTGGGCCTCGACCCTCTCGCGGGACGCCAGCAGCTCCGGACTCCGTTGTTCCGCGAGCTGCAGCGCCTGCTGCAGCGTGAGCCGAGTCTCCTGGGCGTCCAGCGGCCGTGAAACCGCGAGCGCAACCAGCAGGAT
>CAZVOI010000015.1:0-2791 GCA_964628275.1 uncultured Acidobacteriota bacterium
GGCCGCCAGCATCGCCGCCGCGGCGTCGACGGCGTTGCCGCCCTTGGCGAAGGTAATAGCGCCGGCCGTGGCGGCGAGCGGCTTGCCCGTGATCGCCACCCAGTGCCGTCCGTGCAGCACCGGCTTGACGGTGCGGCGCGACTGGGCCTGAACGGTCACCGCCGCAAGCGCCGCGACGAGTCCCGCCCCCAGCACGATCACAGTGCCCGATCGCATGTTCGCCCT
This sequence comes from uncultured Acidobacteriota bacterium, assembly GCA_964628275.1. GTDB lineage: Bacteria > Acidobacteriota > Vicinamibacteria > Fen-336 > Fen-336 > CAZVOI01. The sequence goes on from CAZVOI010000015.1 coordinate 226, forward strand.
CCGAGGGATTCTCCGCCGCGCGTCGAAGCCTGAGTCCAATCGGTTGGACGAGGCTACCACGGCCGGCTCGCGGCCCCGCCTATGATGAGCTGTTTCGTAGGAGGGACCAACATGACGACCCCGCTCACCCGTGCCGCGCTCCTGACCGGCGTCCTCTGCGTGGCGCCCGCGCTCGCCGACGAGGGCATGTGGACGTTCGACAACCCGCCGCTCACGTCGCTCAAGCAGAAGTACGGCTTCGAGCCCACGCAGGAATGGCTCGACAGGGTCCGTCTGGCCTCGGTGCGCTTCATGGACGGGGGCTCGGGCTCCTTCGTGTCGAAGGACGGCCTGATGATCACGAACCACCACGTGGGCCTCGGCTGCATCCAGAACGTGTCCAGCGCCGAGCGCGACTACGTGAAGAGCGGCTTCCACGCGCCGACGCAGGACAAAGAGGCGGCCTGCCCGGGCTACGAGGTCAACGTCCTCACCGCGATGGAGGACGTTACGGCTCGGGTGCAGGGGGCGGTGAAGCCGCAGATGTCCGATGCGCTGGCCCGCGAGGCGAGGAAGGCCGCCACCGCCGCGATCGAGAACGATTGCAACGCGCGCACGAAGCTGCGCTGCAACGTGGTGAGCCTGTACCAGGGCGGCGAGTACCAGCTCTACCAGTACCAGAAGTACACGGACGTGCGGCTGGTGTTCGCCCCCGAGCAGTCGATGGCCTTCTTCGGCGGCGACCCCGACAACTTCACCTTTCCGCGCCACGACCTCGACATCTGCCTGATGCGGGCCTACGAGGGCGGCAAGCCGGTCCAGCCTGCGTCGTACCTGCGCTGGACGGCGAAGGGGGTGAGCGACGGCGACCTCGTGTTCGTCTCCGGGCACCCCGGCTCGACATCGCGGCTCGAGACGATGGCCCGCCTCGAGTACCTGCGCGACAAGGCGCTGCCGTTCCGCCTGGAGATGTTCAAGCGCCGGCTGGCGGCGCTCAACGCCTATGCGGCTCTCGGCGACGAGCAGAAGCGACGGGCCCTCGACCAGATCTTCGGGTTCGAGAACTCCCAGAAGGCCCTGGGGGGCTACTACGCAGCGCTCCTCGACGCGAAGGCGATGGCGGTGAAGACCGAGCAGGAACAGGCCCTGCGCGCAAAGGTGGCGGCGGACCCCGCCCTCGCACAGTCGATCGGCGACCCCTGGGCCACGGTCGCCGGCGTCCAGCAGAAGCTCGCCCCGCGGGCGATGGGGGCGCGGCTCGTCGGCTTCGACGGGTCGCAACTGCTCCGGATCGCCGGCCAGATCGTGCAGTACGTCGCGGAGGTGAAGAAGCCGAACGCGAAGCGCTATGAGGAGTACGTGGACGCGAACCTCGACTCGCTCCGCAACGAGCTGCTCTCGGGGGCCCCGATCTACGCGGACCTCGAGCTGGTCACCCTGACCGACCAGCTCCAGCTGGCACTCGACAAGCTCGGCCCCGAGCACGCGTTCGTGAGTGCGGCGCTCGCCGGGAAGACGCCGGCCGAGGCGGCGAAGGCGGCCGTCGGGGGCACGAAGCTGCAGGACACCTCGGTACGCAAGGCGCTCCTCGACGGCGGGGAGTCCGCGCTCGGCGCCTCCAGCGACCCGATGCTCGTGCTGGCCCGGCGGCTCGATCCCCTGGCCCGTGAGACGCGTCGCTTCCTCGAGGACGAGGTGGAGGCCACGACCACCCGCGCGATGGAGAAGATCGCCCAGGCGCGCTGGAAGGCCTACGGGCGGACGGTCTCGCCGGACGCCACCTTCACACTCCGGCTCTCGTACGGCACGGTGCAGGGCTTCCCGGCCGAGGGCACCGAGGTCGCGCCGTTCACGACCTACTACGGCCTCTTTGACCGCTCGCTGGCGCACGGCGGCAAGGCCCCGTGGGCGCTGCCCGCCCGCTGGAAGGAGAAGCTGCCGGCGATCGACGGTTCGGTGCCGCTGAACTTCGTCTCGACGAACGACCTCATCGGCGGAAACTCGGGCAGCCCGGTCGTGGACCGCGCCGGCGACTTCGTGGGCATCGTCTTCGATGGCAACATCCAGAGTCTGGCCTGGAACTACTACTTCAGCGACGAGCAGGGCCGGGCGGTGGCGGTCGACGCCCGCGGCATCCTGGAGGCTCTGCGCAAGGTCTACGGCGCCGACGCTCTGGTGGGCGAGCTGACGCCGCGCTGAACCAGCCGCTCAGTTTTCGCGCGCCGCGATGAACTCGTCGATCTGCCGCTCGAGCACGTCGAGCGGCACCGAGCCGTGCTCGAGCACGGCGTCGTGGAACGAGCGCACGTCGAAGCGCGTGCCGAGTGCTTTCTCGGCGCGGGCGCGCAGCTCGCGGATCTTGAGCTCGCCCATCTTGTAGGCGAGCGCCTGGCCGGGCCAGGAGATGTAGCGGTCGACCTCGGTGGTGATCTCGTGGCGTGAGAGTGCGGTCCGCTCCGACATGTAGTCGATCGCGCGCTTTCGGGTCCAGCCCATGGCGTGGATGCCGGTGTCGACCACCAGCCGGCACGCGCGCCACATCTCGTAGCTCAGCCGGCCGAAGTCGCTGTAGGGGTCCTGGTAGAAG
>CAZVOI010000016.1:0-13252 GCA_964628275.1 uncultured Acidobacteriota bacterium
GCGTTCGTCACGACCCAGATCCAAAGGCCCGACCTCGCGCTGGCGAGGGGCGCCGATCCGGTCGTGGCGCCGCTTCCCGTCAGCGGACAGGGGGCCGTTTTCGGCCTCGACACGTTTCGCGAGATCGCGAAACAAAAAACCCCCGGCGTCGTGAACATCAACACCCGCAAGGAAGTGCGGCGCAATCGTTCGCGCGACCCGTTCCGCGACTTCTTCGGCGACGACACGATCGACCGCTTCTTCGGCCCGCAGAATCGCGGCCGCGGCAACGAGCGCCAGAGCGTGACCTCGCTCGGCTCGGGCTTCATCGTCGACAAAGAGGGCTATATCCTGACCAACCGCCACGTGATCGACGAGGCGGACGAGATCAACGTGACGCTCTCGACCCAGCGCCCGGGCGAGCCCGGATACCCGGCGAAGCTCGTCGGCAAGGACGCGCGCACCGACGTCGCCCTGCTCAAGATCGAGCCCAAGGAGGCCCTCACCGTGGTGGCGCTGGGCGACTCCGACCGCACCGAACCAGGCGACTGGGTGATGGCGATCGGCAACCCCTTCGGCCTGGGCGGCAACAGTGTCACCGTCGGCGTCGTCTCCTACAAGGGACGGCCGCTCAACCTGAGCAGCACCCAGGGCACGCAGGTCGAGATGATCCAGACAGACGCTTCGATCAACCCGGGCAACTCAGGCGGACCGCTCCTGAACACGCGCGGCGAGGTGATCGGGATCAACACCATGATCATCACCGGCGGAACGCAGCAATCCTCCGGCGTGGGTTTCGCGGTGCCGATCAACGTGGCCAAGGACATCCTTCCGCAGCTTCGCGACAAGGGCAAGGTGGTCCGGGGTTGGCTGGGAGTGTCGATCATTCCGGTGACGACGGACGTGGCGAAGAGTTACGGCCTGAAGGACGCGAAGGGCGCGGCGGTCGTGGACGTCGCCTCCGGCAGCCCGGCCGAAAAGGCGGGTCTCAAGCCCGAGGACGTGGTGATCAACGTCGATGGCCGCGAGGTCAACGACAACGGCGATCTCTCCCGCAACGTCGCGAGCAGGGCGCCGGGCAGCAACGTGAAGTTGCAGGTGGTTCGCAACGGTTCGGACAAGTCGATCCAAGTGACGCTCGGAACCTTCCCCGAGGAGGGTGTGGCCGAGCCAGCGAACGAAGCCGAGTCGAGCGGCCAGCTCGGGATGAGCTTGCGCAACCTCACGCCGGACATGGCACAGCAGCTGGAGCTGCCCCGTGGAACGCGGGGCGTCGTGGTGACCGAGGTGGATGGCGGCGCCGGCGAACAGGCGGGGCTGCGTCAGGGCGACGTGATCGTGAGCGTCGGCGGTGAAGCGGTTTCGAGCGTCGAGACGTTCAAGAAGGAGATCGAGGCGGCCAAGAAGGAGGGCGTGGCGCGGCTTCGAGTCCGCCGCGGCAGCTCTTACTTCCTGGCTTTCTTGAAGCTCAAGTGAACGCGGGGGCGCGGCAGGAGGGGATCATGTCCAACACCAAGCATCACACCTCGTCCGAAGAGCGGCAGGCGGTGCTCCGCGCGATGCTCGAGGACCGCCGGCACGAGATCCAATCGAAGCTTCGCTCGCTGCGCGAGACGCTGCCGGCCGCGCTCTTAGAGGTCAAGGACGAAGAGGAGCAGAGCGTCTCGGACTTCGTGCAGGACGTAGACTTCGCCCTGATGGAGATGAAGTCCGCGACGCTGGCCAAGATCGACGAGGCTTTGGTCCGCTTGCAGCATGGAAACTACGGCGTGTGCGAGGAATGCGAGGAACCGCTCGCCGAAGCGCGTTTGCGCGCCATTCCCTTCGCGATCCTCTGCCGAGAGTGCCAGGAAGACGTGGAGGGACGCGAACGCGAGGAGCGCCAGCGCCAGTGGGCGACGGAGACGCGCACACCCAGCGAGCTTCTGGCCCGGCGCTAACGACGCACGACTCCGAGGGGGAGATGAGCGATACCAAGGACGACCGGGCCCCAGACTTCGAGTCTGGCGGAGTCCAGGAGATGTCCGAGTTCCCGAGCGAGCTCGGGATCCTGCCGCTGCGTGACACGATCCTGTTCCCGAATGCGATCCTACCGCTGGCGGTGGCGCGCGAAAGTTCGGTCGCTTTGGTCAACGACGCGGTCCGAGAGCGCTCGGTGATCGGCGTGGTGACCCAGCGCGACCCCGCTGTGGACGATCCGGTCGAAAGCGACCTGTTCCGGATGGGCACGCTCACGCACATCCACAAGATGTTCAAGTTCCCCGACGGATCGTTGCGGCTGGTGGTGCAAGGCATCCACCGCTTCCGGGTGCTGCAGATCGTCCAATACAAGCCCTTCATCAAGGCCCGCATCGAGGTCCTCAAGGACGTGATCGCGCCGGAGCAGGACGTCGAGATCCGCGCGCTTGCCCAGAACCTGCAATCGCTGTTCGCGCGTGTCGTGGAGCTGTCGCCGAACCTGTCCGACGAGCTGACCAACCTGTCGTCCAACATCCAGGAACCCTCGCGCCTGGCGGACTTCATCGCCGGCAACCTGACATCGCTCAACACGCCGCAGAAACAGGAAGTGCTCGAGGTCCTCGACGTGCACACGCGGCTCGACCGTGTGAACAAGATCCTGGTCAAGGACCTCGAGGTGCTCGAGGTCGGCAACAAGATCCAGAGCCAGGTCAAGACCGAGCTCCAGAAGAACCAGCGCGAGTACTACCTGCGCGAGCAGATGAAGGCGATCCAGAAGGAGCTCGGAGAAGGAGACGACCAACAGCGCGAGATCTCCGAGTTGCGCGAGAAGATCGAAAAGGTCGGAATGACCGAGGAGGCCAAGAAGGAGGCCACCCGCGAGCTGGATCGGCTCTCCAAGATGTCGCCGGCGGCCGCAGAGTACACGGTCACCCGAACCTACCTGGACTGGCTGGTCGCGCTGCCGTGGGCCAAGCGCACCGAGGTCGAGATCGACCTGATCAAGGCCAAGGAAGTCCTCGACAACGATCACTACGACCTCGAGAAGGTGAAGGACCGCATCCTCGAATACCTGGCGGTGCGCAAGATGAAGCCCGACATCAAGGGACCGATCCTGTGCTTCGTCGGGCCTCCGGGCGTCGGCAAGACGAGCCTGGGTCGTTCGATCGCGTCGTCGATGGGCCGCAAGTTCCACCGCATCTCGCTGGGCGGGATGCGCGATGAAGCGGAGATCCGCGGCCATCGCCGAACCTACATCGGAGCGCTGCCGGGCCAGATCATCCAGGGCCTGCGCCGCGCCGAAACCAAGAACCCGGTGTTCATGCTCGACGAAGTCGACAAGCTCGGCGCCGATTTCCGGGGCGACCCGGCGGCGGCGCTGCTCGAGGTGCTGGATCCGGAGCAGAACAACACCTTCAAGGACCACTACGTCGACATCCCTTTCGATCTGTCGGAGGTGCTGTTCATCTGCACCGCCAACATCCTCGACACGGTGCCGCCGGCGCTGCGCGACCGCATGGAAGTGATCCGGCTGGCGGGCTATACCGAGGAAGACAAGCTCCACATCGCTCGTCGCCACCTGATCCCGCGCCAGTTCGACAACCACGGCATGAAACCCGAGGACATCGCCTTCGGCGACGAGGCTCTCGTCAAGCTGATCCGCGAATACACCCGCGAGGCCGGCCTGCGCAACCTGGAGCGCGAGATCGCGAGCATCATCCGCAAGGTCGCCCGCAAGCGCGCCGAAGGCCTCACCGAGACCGTCGCGGTGACGCCGGAGAAGGTCGAGGAGTTCCTGGGCGCGCCGTACTTCATGCGCGAGGAGATGGAGGAGCGGACCACGATCCCCGGCGTCGCGATGGGCTTGTCGTGGACCGCCGCCGGCGGCGAGGTGCTCTATATCGAGGCCAGCCAGATGTGGGGCAACAAGGGCTTGAACCTCACCGGCCAGCTCGGCGACGTGATGAAGGAGAGCGCGCAGGCCGCGCTCTCGTGGGTGCGCTCGCACGCGCGACAGCTCGGCATCGAGGACTCGTTCTTCGAGCGAGTCGACCTGCACCTGCACGTTCCGGAAGGAGCGATTCCGAAGGACGGGCCGTCCGCCGGCATCACCCTGACGACGGCGATCGTCTCGCTGCTCACCGGGCGTCCGGTGCGGCCGCGAGTCGCGATGACCGGCGAGATGACGCTCTCCGGCCGCGTTCTGCCGGTGGGCGGAATCAAGGAGAAGGTCCTGGCGGCGCACCGGCTCGGCGTGAAAGAGATCCTGCTTCCCAAGCGCAACGAAAAAGCCGTCAAGGAAGACATCCCGGAGGCGGTGCGCGCGGACATCAAGCTCCACCTCGTGTCGTCGATCGAAGAGGTACTGGAGCTGGCGCTCACTCCAGGCGACCCGTACCAGTTCGTGCGCACCCAGGATCGCTGGCAGCTGCGCCTGTCGAATTGATGTCGAGGGCTCCGACTCGCGTTAGCGGGAGTCGGGGCTCGGAACCAGCGACGGCAGCCATTGGCCGATCGCCGGGAGCGTGGCCTGCCACAGGCGCGTCGGGCGATCGGAGCGATTGAGCAGCAAACGTTCCTCCGGACGCCAGACCGCAAACAGGGCGAGCGCCCATCCCAATGCCAAGAACACCGAGGCGACGCGCTGCAGCGGCCGCCGTCCGGCAACACCGAGAGCCACGGCCGCGGCCAGCAGCGGCGCCAGCGGCACCAGGAAGCGTGCCGGCGGGCACTGTCCTCCCCACCACATCCTCCAGAAGAGCGCCGGCGCCAGCACTGCGAGCGTTACCGCGACGAGCGGTCCGGACTCGGCGCGCGGCTTCCGCAATAGCGCCGGGATCCCCGCGAGAGCGAACAGGAAGACGGGCGCGTACGGCAAGAGCCCGAAGGAACGGTCCAGGAAGAGTCCAACGAGCGCCTGGAGCGGCGCGCTGCGCGCGACGTCCGCGGGAACGCCGCCGTAGATGGCGAGCGGTGTCGGCCTGCCGAAGACGCTATGGTAGTAACCGAGAAAGCTCACGCCGCCCAGACCGGCGGTGACCCAAAAGGCCGCACGAGCAGTGGCATCGAGTCGCACGAGCGCGATCGCGGCGAGCGCGATCGCGGCCAGGACCATCTTCACGTGCAACCACGGCAGCGCGCAGGCGCACAGCGCTGCGACCACGGCCTGCCGCGGCGTGACTCGCTCCGAATTGAGGAGGCGCAGCCCAACCGCCAGCACCAGTGCGGACGGAACCTCGGTGTAGATGTGGAACGAGTAGAAGAAGACGGGCGCGCCGGCGGCTGCTAGCCAGGCCAAGCGGGCCGCGCTCTCGTCGCGCGATAGCTCGAGCGCAAGCCGCCGTGCCTCTCGAGCCAGGAGTGCCGCCAACCCGGCCATCATGATGACGCACGCGCGACGGCCCCCGGCGGCATACGCGGGCGCGAGCCAGAGCGGCAAGCCAGGGCTGTGCGCCGGATACGGCCGCCCGTCCCGCCGTGGCGCGGCGTAGTGCGGCAGCAGCGGACCCGGTGTGTAGTCGAGGAAGTCCTGCCTCTGGTAGTTGTCGCGGAGGTCGAGGTCGTGCTCCTGCCAGAGGCTTTGCGCCATCAGCAGATAGTGCGGCTCGTCCCCGGACGCCTGGAGCCGGCCGGCGTAGCGCAGCCCCAAGAGCGTCAGCAACAGGAAGAGCAGCGCGTCGCCCAGGCCGGAACGGAGTCGGCGGCGCATCTCAGACATCGCGGCCGGATCGTATCCTGGCCGCAACGCGGCGCGGTATCATTCGCGGGCAGATGAAGTGCCCGAAGTGCGCTCGCCCGAACGAGCCGGAAGCCGATCGCTGCACGGCTTGCGGGGTCGCCCTCGCGGTCGCCACGCTCGAGGTCAGCCAAGGCGACCTCCCCGAGAAGATCTTCTTTTTGAAGCCTCGCAACTATTCGGTCGGACGCGCGCGCACCAACGAGCTGGTCGTCACGGAACCCTCGATCTCCAAGAACCACGCGCGGATCGTGTACGTCGACGGCCGTTTCTTCGTGGAAGACCTGGCCAGCACGCACGGCGTCTACGTCGACGGGTTGAGAGTCGATCGCGCGCTGCTGAAGTCGGGCTCCGAGCTCCAGCTCGGCAGCGTCACGCTGCGGTTCGCGAGCCTGGCCGACAGCTCTGGCGTCCAAACCGGCCAGTTCCCGTGGATCGAGCAGCAGCAACTGCTGCTCTCGCTGGTGCAGGCGCTCAACTCGACGCTGGTCCTGTCGGAAGTGCTGGAACACGTGCTCGAGGGAGTGATGCGGATAACGCGGGCCGAGCGCGGTTTCATCCTACTGACCGAAGATGCTGCAGGCGAAGACACGACCGCCAGCCTGGCAGGACTGCGCCTGCGGCTCGGCCGGCGGCGCGACGGCGAGCCGCTACGCGAGCCCCAGGGCATCTCGACATCGGTGGTGCGACAGGCGATCGAGAAAGGAGAGACGATCGCGACCGGCAACGCCCTGGCCGACCCGAAGCTGGCCCTGGCGGACAGCATCGCGGTCCTGTCGCTGCGCACCATCGTCTGCGTTCCGTTGCGCTCGCATCGCGTGGCCGAGGGCGCCCCCGGCGCCGCCATGCTCGGCGCCATCTACGTCGACAACCCCGAGACGTCCTCCGCTTTCAGCCAAGATAGCCTCGCGACAGTGGAGGCGCTGGCGCGCCATGCAGCGCTCGCGATCGAGAACGCCCAGCTCTTCGAGCGCGAGCGCCAGAAGAGCCAAGAGCTGCAACTCGCGCAGCACAAGCTTCTCCAAGCCGAGAAGCTGGTGACGATCGGGCGAATGGCGACCGGAATCGCCCACGAACTCAACACGCCTCTCACCTACATCATGGGCAACCTAGACCTGCTTCAGCAATCGCACGACATGCCGGAGCCACAGCAGGAGATGATCCGCTCGATCGGACGCGGCGCCGAGCGCATCGGCAACCTGACCCAGAGCCTGCTGGCCTTTTCGCGCCCCTCGAACGAGCAGCCGCAGCCGCTCGATGTCAACCAGGTCATCGATCACGCGCTCGAGCTGTGCCACTACCACATCCTGAAGGGCGGCATCCGGCTCCAGAAGCGTCTCCAGACCAACCTGCCGAAGCTGGTGGGCGTGGGCGGCCAACTCGAGATGGCCTTCATCAACCTGATCGTCAACGCGATCCACGCGATGGACGGCGAAGGCGCCCTGACGGTTACCTCGGAGCGAAGCGGCAAGGAGATCGAGATTCGCATCGCCGACACCGGACCCGGCATCCCCGAGGACATCCGCGGCAGGCTGTTCGAGCCGTTCGTCACCACCAAGGCCGAAGGCGAGGGCACCGGCCTCGGGCTGTCGACCGTGCTGATGCTCGTCGAGCGGCACCACGGACGCATCGACTTCACCAGCGAACCCAAACGCGGCACGACTTTCCGCATCCTGCTCCCGGTGCCATAGCTCACCGACGCCTCGGCGCCGTCGAACTCCCGCCACAACATCAGCGTAGGGTTCCAGTGTGTCAAGGCGAGCGGGGATGTGGGACTGGGGCCACAGGTCCCGACCGAGGTAACCTGCAGATGTCACATGGAATCAGTGGGATACACGATGGCACGCTCCATGCTCATTGTCCCTCCAGGAAGGAGGGCGCGAATGTTGGAGGGCAAGGTCGTGATGACGCTCGGCGCGCTAGTCGCGCTCCTCGGAACGGCTGCCGGGATCTCGGGTTTCTGGGGGCCGAGCAGCTCGGATGTTCTGTTGACACTCGGCGCATTCGTGGCCTTGACCCTCTGCCGCAATGTTCGGAGACCCTGAAAGATGACACCGCGCACCTTGAAGATCATCGCGCTCACGTACGTCGTGAAGACCGCCCTCGTCGGCGCCGCCTGGATCGCGATCCCGGACCTGCCGCAGCGCGCGCAGACGAAGGCGCAGCAGATCTGGACGCACCTGTTCCTGGAGACGACCCGATGAGGGGACCGCTCGCCCTGGCGATGCTCGCGGTCGGCCACCTGGGACAAGCACCCGCGCCGAACCCGCGCCCGGCGCCGCGCGCCACCGAGAGCGCGCCTCAGCTCGTGACGGCCGAGATCGCCGCGCTAGCGCAAGGCTGGATCAAAGACCGCCGCTAAGGGCTTAGAAGTAGAACGCCTCGTCGGCGGGACGCAGCGGCCGGTCCAGCCAGAGCGGGCGCCGCAGGCTGCCGGGCGTTCCCGAAGCCGGGCGTGCCATCGCCAGCCAGCGCCGATAGACCTCCATCGACTTGGCGGTGTCGACGAAGACGTCGCCGTACTGGTCCTCGCGCATCGCCTTCTGGACCACTACCTTCTGGTGCCAGCAGTGCATCCCCGAGATCGGATCGGGATGCACCGGGAACGTCAGGTTCTGGTGGACTCCCCCATCGGTCCACCAGATCCGCGAGGAGTCCGGATCCGCGCTCTCGAAGGGACCAATCTCGTCGAGCTGGCGCATCAGGAGACCGGTCTCGCTCTTCCGTGTGAAGCCGACGCGTACGGTCGCCCAGCGACTGCCCTCACCCTCGCGGAGCCGCCAGCGGCCCAGGTGGTGCGAGCATGCGACCACGTGCGGCGCCAGCCCCTCGGTCACCCAGACGCGGTTCACGAAGTAGCCGATCTCGGTCGTCACTCGCGTCAGGTCGTTGGTCGCCAGGCCGAGGCGGCGCGCGTCGTGCGGGTGCATCCAGAGCGGGTTCCGATGCGAGATCTCGTTCAGGTATTTCGCGTTGCCGCTGCGGGTGTGGATCAGCGTCGGCAGGCGGAAGGTGGGCAACAGCAGCATCTCACCCTTCGAGGCATCCATCTCGCGGCGGTGGACGTGGCTGCGGATGTAGCCAGGCAGCGCTTCCTCCGGCCACCCCCAGTCCTTGAGCGTGCGCGAGAACACCTCGAGCTTGCGGGACGGCGTCGGGAAGCCAGCAACCACCTGCCCATCCACCTCGACGCCGATCGTCTTGCCGTCGGCCGTCACCACGTCCGTGGTCGGATCCTTGGTGGCATTCGGCGGAACCAGCACCGGCTTCTTCTGCAGCTCGTTGACGTTGTCTTCGATCAGGAAAGCGCCGTACTTGCGCATGTACTCGAATGGCTGGAGCTCTTCTTTGGCCGCCGCTGCCGGCAAGCCCGGGACCGCGTTCTCGAACAGCCAGCGGTAGTACTCCTGGACCTGCAGCTTCTCGCCGGGCCGATACGGCGACTCGAACCAGCTCCGGATGCCGAGCGCGCCGTCGGGGTCGATCCGCCACGACAGCTCGGTCCAGAACTCGTCTTCTTCCCAGACCTCGCCGGGGTTGGTTTCGTAGGTGAAGCGGAAGCTCTCCCCCATCCGTTCGCGCGCGGCCCGCAACACCGGCTGCCGGAAGCTCACCCAGCGCCCGGAGTGGGTCTCCTGGCTCTGGATGTCGTGGCGTTCGCCGGCGTGACCCATCGGCAGGACGTAATCGGCGAACAGCGCGGTTTCGCTCCAGGTGGGCGTCAGCGCCGCGTGCAAGCCGATCTTCGACTCGTCGCGCAGCACCTCGATCCAGGTCATGCCGTCGGGGTTGGTCCAGACCGGGTTGTAGACGCGCGTGAAGTAGGTGTCGAGCGTGCCGCGCCCTTCCTTGAGGAAGTGCGGCAGGAGAAACGACATCTCGTAGTGGCTGAGCGGCCATTCTTTCGGGAAGAGCAACTCGTTCCAGTCCTTCTGGCCGGGCGGTTCCTTCCAGAAGAACGGTTTGTACTTGTTCCAGGCGTGCGGCGAGGTGCCGCCGGCGGTGCCGACGCTGGCCGTGAGCACGGTCAGGAACTGGAGCGCGCGCGCCACCTGCCAGCCGCCCAGGTTGCCGCTCGCGGAGCCACGCCACACGTGCGACGCGAACGCGCCGCGCGCCCGGCCGATCAGGCGCGCCACCTCGACGATCCTGTCGCGCGCGACGCCGCTCTCGGCTTCGGCGAACTCCGGCGTGTAGTCGCGATACTGCTCGCGCAGCGCCGACACGAAAGAGTCGAAGCGCGGCTCGGCCTCGGGCCGCATCTCGCGCAGCGACTCCTTCCAGTTCGTCCACTTGCGCACGTACTCGAGGTCGGCGAGGCCCTCCTCGAGCAGGATCTTGGCCATCGCCAGCAGCACGGCCGCCTCGCTGCCGGGGTACGTCGGCAGCCAGAAATCCGCCTGCGACGCGGTATTGGAGAGGCGCGGGTCCATTACCGCCAGCTTCGCGCCGGCGAGCTTGCCCTCGATGATGCGCTGCGCGTGCGGGTTGAAGTAGTGGCCGGCTTCGAGGTGCGAGGACAGGAGCAGGATGAAGCGGGCGCTTGCGTGGTCGGGGCTCGGCCGGTCATAGACGCTCCAGAGCGCGTAGCCCAGTCGGGCCGAGGCGGAGCACACGTTGGTGTGCGAGTTGTGGCCGTCGATCCCCCACGCCTTCAGGATCCGGTCCATGGTGCGCTCATGGCCCGGGCGCCCGACGTGGTACATCACTTCTTTCTTGCGGCCCTCGAGGAACGCCTTGCGGATCCGCGTCCCGATCTCGTCCAGCACCTCGTCCCACGTCACCCGCTTCCACTGCCCTTCGCCGCGCGCGCCGGTGCGCCGCAACGGGTACAGGATGCGTTCGGGATCGTTGATCTGGTTGATCGTGGCGGGGCCCTTGGCGCAGTTACGGCCGCGTGACGCCGGGTGCATCGGGTTGCCCTCGAACTTGCGGACCCGCATCGTGTCTTTGTCGATCCACGCCAGGAGACCGCAAGCGGCTTCGCAGTTGAAGCAGATCGTGGGCACCAGCATGTAGCGCTTCTCGACGCGCTTCGGCCACTGCTTGACGTCGTACTCGTGCCAGTCGTCCCACTTCTCGGACGGCGGGAACGCCGTCAGGCTGGTGCCGGGCACTGGGACGACTCGTTCGACGCTCATGCCAGAGGGATCCTTTGCGGAGCCTGGACGTACAGATGCTCCCACAACAGCAGACCCAGGAGCGCGAAACCGCAGGCGAGGACCGACATCCCGGGTGACGCCCACAACAGCGCCAGCGGAAGCAGATGTCCCAGCGCCAGCACGCCGCTCGTGAAGCGCGGGTCGTCCTGGATCAACTGGGCCGCGCGCCGGGCGTCTTCGGTGGGATGACGGCCGAAGACCTCTCCCGCCACGATCAGGCCGTTGAGTGGCAGCAGCCACAAGAGCCATGCCGGCTTGAAGAGCGCGGCGCCGGCCGTCATCGCCTGAACCACGAGATGCGGGCCCAGCAGCGGCGACTGCCACAGATCGCGGCCCTTCGCCTGACCGAACAGAAAGGCGCTGTAGAGCGCGGTCGCGGCCGCGAACAGGATCGTGGCGATCGTCACGGCGCGCGGCAGCTCGAAGCGCACGAACCGCAGCGTCGCCAGGAGCTGCAGCGCCAGCAGCGCCCCGTAGCCTGCGATGACGTAGGCGCCCTTGACGAGCCACGACCGCCATTGCGGCTTGGTCAGCACCCACAAGAAGCGCTTCGGCTGCCTGAGGTCGGCCACCAGCAGCAGCCCGGTCAGCGCCAGGAACACGAGCGCCGTCACGACCGGCCCCGGCTTCAGCCGCTCCCACGGCGTGATCAGCGACTGGAGCGCCGGCACCAGGAACGCTCCCGCTGCCAGCGACTTCGTCCACAGGTATGCCGACACCTTCCAGCCCCACGAGTTGCGGTGCTGCTCCTTGACCGCATACGTGCGCCGCGGCGCGCTGGCGTCGTCGCTTCGCGGCAACGTCGCCTGCTGCGGCGCCTGCGCCCACATGTAGTCGGAGGCCGGCGGCGCCGCTGACGGAACGAGGGCGGCTGCGTCTCCCTCGATGTAGAAGACCTTGGGTTTGGTGCCCTTCTCGGGCTTGCGGACCTGCGTCGGGAAGCGGCCCACCAGGTGCGCGATCTGCGAGCCCGGATCGTCGAGATCACCCGCGACGATCGTCTGGGTCGGGCAGACCGTCACGCACGGCGGCTCGAGGCCGACCTCGACTCGGTGCGCGCAGAAGTTGCACTTGGCCGCGGTCTCCGTCTGGGGGTCGATGTAGATCGCGTCGTACGGGCAGCCTTGCATGCAGGCCTTGCAGCCGATACAGGCGCGAGGGTCGAAATCGACGATCCCGTCCTTGCGCCGGAACAGCGCCGTCGTCGGGCAGATCTCGACGCAGGGCGAGTCTTCGCAGTGGTTGCAGCGGGTGACCTGGAAGGTGCGGCGCGTCTCCGGGAAGACGCCCTTCTCGACGTACTTGACCCAGGTGCGCGCCACGCCCAGCGGGATCTCGTGCTCGGTCTTGCACGCCACCGAACAGGCATGGCATCCGATGCAGCGCCGGTTGTCGATCAGGAAGGCGTACTGCAAACCGCGCAATTCTAGCCGAGGGACTCCACTGCCCGGCTATTCGACCACCACCAGCTTGCCTTTCATCACGGGGTCCTTGGGGTCCAGGCACGAGTAGAACGCAAGCTCTCCCAGCTTCTCGGGCGCGATCTCGACCATTGTCGCCTTGGCGGGGACGACGCGTTTCTCGATGCGAAGCGCGTCGATCGCGAAGCAGTGCTCGCGGTCCACCGAGCGGAGCTTGAGTCGCGTCGTCTCGCCCTTGTGGATCTTGACCAGCTTCGGACGAAACCCGTCCTTGGAGGCGACGATCTCGATCTCGTCCGGAGCCGCGGCCGCGCTCCCCGCGGCCAGCAGCGTCGCGAGGACCGCGCGCAACACCAGACCTCTAGCGGCGCGGACCCCGGCCACGGTCGCCGCCATGGTCGCGCCGGCCTCCGCGGTCGCCACCGTGCGGGCGGCGCTCGTCGCGCCGATGCCCGCCGTCTGGCGCCGGGCCGCCGCCGCCCGCGGGCGGAGCGCCGGGCTCCCCGCCCTGAGCGTCGGCGATCAGCGCCTTGCGCGAGAGCCGGATCTTCCCGGAGGGGTCGATGTTGATGACCTTGACCAGGATCTGATCGCCTTCCTTGACCTCGCTGCGAACTTCCTTCACGTGCTGGTGCGACATCTCGGAGACGTGCAGCAGGCCGTCGGTGCCGGGCAGGATCTCGACGAACGCGCCGAACTCGGCGATCCGCACCACCTTGCCCAGATACGTCTTGTTGAGCTCGGCGGTGGCGGTCAGCTCCTCGATGATCGCGACCGCCTTCTTGGCGGCGGCCTCGTCGATCGAGGCGATCGACACGCGCCCGTCGTCCTCCACGTCGATCTTGCAGCCGGTACGCTCCACGATCGAGCGGATCATCTTGCCGCCGGGCCCGATGATGTCGCGGATCTTGTCGACCGGAACGCGGATCGTCAGGATCCGCGGCGCATAGGCGCTGATGTTGGCGCGGTGCGTCGCGAGCGCCTCAGCCATCTTG
>CAZVOI010000017.1:0-8162 GCA_964628275.1 uncultured Acidobacteriota bacterium
CGCCGAGCCCCCCGACGAGCCGCCGGGAACGCGCGTGGCGTCCCAGGGATTCCGTGTCTTCTTGTAGGCGCTGTTCTCGGTGGACGAGCCCATCGCGAACTCGTCCATGTTGGTCTTGCCGATCACGATCGCGCCGGCGTCTTCGAGACGGCGCACCGCGGTGGCGGTAAAGGGCGGCCGGTAGCCCTCGAGGATCTTCGAGCCGCAGGTCGTGGGCAGCCCTTCTATGTCGAGCACGTCCTTGATCGCGACCGGGACGCCCGCGAGTGGCAGTGACGCCAGATCGCTACCGGCGTCCAGCGCTCGCGCCCGCTGGAGCGCTCGCTCGCCGGTCACCAGCAGGAACGCGTCCACGCTCGGCTCGACCTTCGCGATCCGGTCGAGGTGCGCGCGGACCACTTCCTCGGCCTTGATCTCGCGGCGGCCGACTCGCTGCGCGATCTCGCTCGCGCTGCTGGCGACGATCTCGCTGGCCGTCATCCGGCGATGATCTTGGGCACGCGAAACAGGCCGTCCGCCGCATCCGGCGCGGCTTCGAGCCCTTTGTCGCGCAACCCGGCGTCGCGTGCGTCGTCGCCGCGAAATGCGCTAGCGCCGCCGGCATGGCTCATCGCCGGAACGCCCTCCAGGTCGAGAGCCTGGAGCCCGTCGGCGTAGCTCACGATCTCGTCGAGTTGGCGCGCGAAGGCGGCGCGCTCGGCATCGTCGAGCGAGAGGCGCGCCAGCTTGGCCACGCGGGCGACGGTCTCGGGCGTGACGCGGGCCATCAGCGGGCGGGACTATACGCTAGACTCGCGGTCGCTGATGGCGCGCACGATCGGTCTTCCGCTGACGCTGAGCGCGCATCCCGGCGCAACGCCGGTCGGTCTGATCGCGGGGGGAATCCTGGCCGCGGGCTGCTTGGCGGTGCGGCTGCTGTCGCTCGACGACCTCGGGTTCTCGATCTGCAGCTTCAAGCTGTGGACGGGGTTGCCGTGCCCGAGCTGCGGATCCACACGCGCGCTGGGCTGTCTCGCCCACTTCGATCTCGCGGGGGCCTTCGCGATGAACCCGCTGGCCACGCTGACCGCGGCCGGCATCGCGCTCTGGGCCTTCCTAGACCTGGTCATGGTCCCGAGCCGCCGCTCGCTGGCCCTCCGGATCGAGCCGTCGCGGCACCCACTGGTCTTGCGCTGCCTACTGGCCGCGCTCGCCGTCAACTGGGCCTACCTGTTCGCCGCTGGCCGCTGAACTCGCTCGCCTAGGCTCGTTCCGGGGCCCGCCTCTATACTCCTCATAATGATGGCGTCCGAAAGGCCGTTCCTCTCGGTCGTCGTTCCGCTCTACAACGAGATCGACAACGTGCAGGAATTGCACCGCGAGCTGACCGCGGCGCTCGAGCCGATGGCCAAGCCGTACGAGATCCTGCTCGTGGACGACGGCTCGACCGACGGCACGTTCGAGAAGCTGATCGGCCTCGAGGCCGCCGACACGCGCGTGCGCGTGCTGCGTTTGCGTCGCAACTTCGGCCAGACGGCGGCTTTCTCCGCCGGCTTCGATCATGCGCTGGGCGAGGTGGTGATCACCTCGGATGGCGACTTGCAGAACGACCCGCGCGACATCCCAAAGCTGGTGGCGAAGCTCGAGGAGGGCTTCGACATCGTGTGCGGTTGGCGGCAGGCTCGGCAAGATCCGCTCTCCAAACGGATCCCCTCGTTCTTCGCCAACCGGCTGATCTCATCGGCCACCGGCGTGAAGCTCCACGACTACGGCTGCTCGCTGAAAGCGATGCGCGCGGAGGTCGTGAAGGGCCTGCGCCTGTATGGCGAGATGCACCGCTTCATCCCGGCGGTCGCGTCGTGGATGGGCGTCACGCTCGCCGAGCTGCCGGTGAACCATCGGCCGCGCACGCGCGGCGCCAGCAAGTACGGGATCGGGCGCACCGTGCGTGTGCTGCTCGATCTCTTCACGGTGAAGTTCTTGCTTCTCTACGGAACGCGGCCGGCGCACCTCTTCGGATTGATGGGCCTGCTCTCGGGAGTGACCGGCCTCGGCATCCTGACGTACCTGTCGTATCTCAAGATCTTCCAGGACGAGGCGATCGGCGCGCGGCCGCTCTTGATGCTCGGGGCGCTGCTGTTCCTGACCGGCGTGATCCTGGTGAATTTCGGGCTGCTCGGCGAGCTGCTGGTTCGCACGTATCACGAGAGCCAGCAGAAACCCATCTACGTGCTCAAGGAGCGCGCGCGCCCGCGTTGACTCGCGTCCTGTTCCTCAGCGAGTCGTTCCACCCGGTTCTCGGCGGAGGCGAGCAGCACATCCTCCGGTTGTCGCGCCGCCTGGTGGAAGCCGGCGATGCCGCCACCGTCGTGACGCGCCAAACGGAGGCCGCGTGGCCGCGACTCGAAGAATTGCACGGGGTACGCGTGGTGCGCGTGCCGCCCGCTGGACCGGCCCGATTGGGAAAGTACGCGATGCTGCCGGCGGCGTTCGCCGCGATCGCGCACGAAGCGTTCGACGTCCTCGTGGTACGCGGCACCCGCGTGCTGGCGTTGCCCGGGCTCGCGGCGGGGCGGCTTCGGACGCGCCCCGTCGTGTTTCAGCCCGAGGTCAACGGCGAGCTGTCGGGCGAGGTCTACAGCTTCGGCGTCGTGGCGCAAGGCTCACGAACGGAGCGGCTGCTGCGCCGGGCCGTGCTGCTGCGCAACCTCTGGATGCGCGACGCCGACGCGTTCGTTGCGATGTCGAAAGCGATCGAGCGCGAGTTCCTGGCGCACCGCGTTCCCGCTGCGAAGATCGCCAGGATCCCGCACGGCGTCGATACCGCGCGCTTTCGGCCGGCCAGCGCGCACGAGCGGCAACGCTTCCGTGCCGCCCTCGCGGTTCCTGCTGAGCGAATCGTCGTGACGTACACCGGACGGCTGCTGCGCGGCAAGGGCTTGCAGACGCTCCTGGACGCATTCGAGCTGGCCCGCGCCAAGGGAGCCGACCTTCACCTGCTCTTCGTCGGCTCGGGCCGCGGGCAGGCGCTCTCGGTGGAGGACGCGCTGCGCTCGCGCGCCGCCGCGTCGACCGAAGCGAGCCGGATCGCGTTCCTCGACCACGTCGAGAACGTGGAAGAGACCCTGTTGGCGTCCGACGTCTTCGTCCTGCCTTCCGTGTTCGAGGCGCTCGGGCTCTCGCTGGTGGAGGCGGCCGCATGCGGTCTGGCCTGCATCGGCTCGAACACCGGCGGGATCCCCGACGTCATCCAGGACGGGCGCACCGGCCTCTTGTTCGCGCCCGCCGAGGCGGGGGAGCTCGCGGCGCATCTGGTCCGGCTCGCCGCCGACCCGGGTCAGCGGGCGGAACTCGGCCGGGGCGCGCGGGTCCACGTGCTGCAGCGATTCGACGAAGCGGACGCCGTGGCGAGCTACCGGTCGCTGTTCGCCGAGCTGCGCCTCCGACGCCGCTCGGCCGCGGCGTGAGGCTTGCGGTCACCGGCGGCACCGGATACGCGGGCAGCCGGCTCGTGGAAGCGCTGCGTGCCCGCGGCGACATAGTGAGCGCGCTCGCGCGACCCGGAAAGCCGCGCTCCGAGGGCGTGCGCTGGGTCGAGGGCGACCTGCGCGACGCGGCTTCGCTGGCGGCCCTGGTCGACGGCGCGGACGCCGTGGTTCACGTGGCCGCCGTTTACCGCACCGCGGGCCATCCCGACAGCTACTACCACGACGTGAACGTCGGCGGCACCGAGCGCCTGCTCGAAGCCGCTGCTCGGGCCGGCGTACGCCGCTTCGTCCACACCTCGACCGTGGGCGTTCACGGTCACATCACCACCGCGCCGGCAAACGAAGATTCTCCGTTCGACCCCGGTGACGTCTACCAGCGCAGCAAGGCCGAGGCGGAGCAGAAGGCGCTCAGCTTCGGACGCGCGCGCGCGCTGCCCGTGGTCGTGGTGCGGCCCGGGGCGATCTACGGCCCGGCCGAAACGCGCCTGCTGAAGCTCTTCCGCGCGATCGCGCGCGGACGCTACGCGGTGGTCGGGTCCGGCCAGCCGTTCTATCATCCGGTCTTCGTCGACGATCTGGTCCAGGGCTTCCTGCTGGCGCTCGAATCGGAAGCCGCGGTGGGCGAGGCCTTCATCGTGGCCGGCGCGCGCTACGTCTCCCAGGACGAGCTGGCGCGGCTGATCGCGAACGCCACCGGCGGCAGCGTTCTGCCGTTCCACATTCCCGCCGCACCGCTGCAACTCGCGGGCGCTCTGGTCGAGGCGCTCTGCGTTCCGTTCGGCATCGAGCCGCCGCTGCATCGGCGGCGCGTGGAGTTCTGGACCAAGAGCCGCGCTTTCTCGATCGAGAAGGCGCGCCGCCTGCTCGGCTACGCGCCGAAAGTGGACCTTGAGGACGGCATCGCGCGCACGGTGGCGTCGTACCGGGAAGCCGGCTGGCTGTGAGCGATCGGCTGGCGCGCTTCCTGATCGCGGCGCTTACGGCCACGCTCTCCGGCGCGGTGCTCTCGATCGACCTTCCCAAGCTGACCCGGCACAGCTTCTGGAGCGACGGCGCGACCTACTACTCGATGGCGCTCAGCCTGGCGCGCGACGGCGACCTGCGCTACGAGGCGCGCGACGTGCTGCGCGTGCGCCGCGAGTACGGCGCCGGGCCGGAAGGCATCTTCTTGAAGCGCTCGAGTGGCGGCCTGGCTCTCACGCCGGAGGCCGGCTTCCCGTGGTTCTCGCGAATCCCCGAGCAGTCGCCGCGGATCTACTTCGCCAAAGCGTTCGCCTACCCGGTGGCCGCCGCGCCGTTCGTCGCCCTGGCCGGCCTGAACGGCCTGCTGTTCTTCAACGTGCTGTGCCTCGGCGTGACGCTCTTCCTCGGCTACACGGAGCTACGGCGGCGCACGGCGCCCGGCGCGGCGTTGGCGCTCGCCGGCGCTCTCGTCATCGGGGGAGTGACGCCCGTCTACCTGTTGTGGCTCCAGCCCGAGATGTTCAACCTCGCGTTGGTGACCGGCGGGCTGGTCGCCTGGAGCCGCGACCGGCCGATGCTGTCGGCCGTGCTGCTGGGCATCGCGACGTACTCGAAGCCGACGAACGCGCTCCTGGCCCTGCCGCTCGGCGTCGCGCCGCTGCTGATGCCGAACCTCGCGGGGTTCCTGGAAGGGCTCGAGAAGTGTGCGAGCCGCGCCGCGGTCGTGGTGCTGACGGCGGGCGCGCTCTATGGGCTGAACGCGACGGTGACGGGCGAGTTCAACTATCAGGGTGGCGAGCGAAAGACGTTCTACGGCCGCTTCCCGTTCGAGCAGGAGGTGACGTTCGGCAACAGCGGCATCTGGATGACCAGCGAGCACTTCGGGCCGCTGGTCGAGGGAGAGGACGACGCCCTGGCAACTCGCGCCAGTGGTCCCACGCTTCAAGCCTTGGAGCTGCGCGAGGCCTTCCGCGCGAACCTCGGCTATTTCTGGTACGGCCGTTACGCCGGGGCGCTCTTGTACTTCTTTCCCGTCGCGCTGGCAGTGCTGGCCTTTCCGCTTTGGGGCCCGCGCGATCTGAAGGGGCTGCTCGCGCTGGCGGCGTTCACGCTCTCGTTCGTCGTCTACATCTGGTTCATTCCCGCCAACTGGTATGGCGGCGGCGGCGCCGTCGGCAATCGTTACTTCCTGAGCCTGGTCCCGCTCGCGCTCTGGCTAGTGCCGCGGGGCCGCGAGCGACGGATCGCGAGCGTCGGCCTGGCAGGCGCCCTGATCGTGTCGGGGCCGATCCTCGCATCACCGCTCTATCACTCGCTCCACCCCGGACGCCAGGGCATGCGCGAGCCGTTCCCGCGATTTCCGGCCGAGCTGACGATGATCAACGACCTCTCCTTCAACATCGACAACTGGCGCAAGAAGGTTCCGTTCGGGGATCACGGCGACCTCGGCAAGAATTGGCCCGCCGATCCCAAGGCATACTCGCTCTACTTTCCCGACGACGGAGCGCATGGCAAAGAGGTCATCGACGGAATCGAGGGAGTGCGGCTCGAGCGAGGACAGCGTGCCGAGCTGCTGTTGCGCGCGTTCGAGCCCGTCAATTCGATCGAAGTTCGCGCGGCTCCCGGGGCGCCTGCCGACGCGGTCACGATCTGCGCGGGGGCGGCCTGCGGATCGTTGGCGATCGATCCGGCAAGGCCGGCGACGCTGCGCCTCGAACCCGGCCGAGGGCTCCTCTATTACGACTCCTTCGTGTACGTGATCGAGTTGCGCGCACACACCGCCTCGGATCCGTTCCTGTCCTTCAAGCTCGACGTCGCCAAGCGCGCCAAAGGCAAAACCAGCCCGTGAACCTGGCGGCGAAGTGGCGCCGGCTGCCGGAGCATCTGCGCTTCCTGTGGCTTCGCGCCTGGCACGTGGCGCTCGGCGGGGAGGTCTCGCTCTCGACCGAGGACCGTCGCGTGTTCGAGCAGGTGGTGATGCCGTACTTCGCCGAAAGGCCGGAGTTCGGGCGCGTGTTGTTCGTCGGCTGCGACTGGTACACGGCGCACTACGGACGGATCTTCGCCGGCCGCGAGTACTGGACGCTCGAGAAGGACCTCGGCCGGCGCAAGTTCGGTTCCGAGCGTCACATCACCGACGCGCTGCAGAACCTGCTCGCGCACGTGAAACCGGGCTTCTTCGACCTGGTGCTGTGCAACGGCGTCCTGGGCTGGGGGCTCAACGACCCGGAAGAAGCGGAGCGGTCGTTCGAGGCGTGTCGTCTAGCGTTGCGACCGGGCGGCGTGCTGGTACTGGGTTGGAACGACGTGCCGGAAAAGCGCGTGCTAGCGCTCGCGGAATCGAGCAGCTTGCGCCGCTTCGCGCCGTTCATCCTGCCTCCCCTGGGCGCCTCGAGCCACGTCACTGTCACCGCGAACCGGCACACCTTCAGCATCTTCGTGCGGCCGGATGACCGATAGCGCAGCGCGCGCGTGCCTGGCCACCGTGCTCGTGGCTCTCGCGGGCATCTCGGTCGCGACCGACCTGCCGGCGGCCTCCTCCGGCCAGTTCTGGAACGACGGCGCCACGTACTACAGCATGGCGTGGAGCCTCGCCCAGGACCGCGATCTCGTCTACGAAGACAAGGATCTCGAGCGGGTGAAGCTCGAGTTCCCGACGGGACCGCAGGGGATTTTCTTGAAGCGCGCCAGCGGCGGCCTGCGCTTCGACAGCGGGTCGGGCTTCCCGTGGATTCGCCGCCTCGCCGCGCACGAGCCGCGCATCTACTTCGCCAAGGCCTTCGCCTACCCGGTGGCCGCGGCGCCGTTCGTCTGGCTCTTCGGAACGCGCGGCCTGCTGCTCACCAACGCGGTCTTCCTCGCGCTCTTCGCAGGTCTGGGCTACGGCGAGCTGCGGCGTCAGGCGAGCCCCGCGGCGGCGCTGGCGCTGGTGCTCTCGCTGATCTTCGCCACGGTCACGCCGCTGTATCTCTTCTGGCCACAGCCGGAGATCTTCAACCTCGGCATCCTGACGGCGGCGCTGGTCCTGTGGCGGCGCGATCGCGTGCTGATCTCGGCGCTGCTGCTCGGGCTCGCCAGCTACTCGAAGACGACAAACGCGCTGCTCGCGCTGCCGCTCGGTCTTGCGCCGCTGCTCGGCGCGGCGCGTGGGCGGCTGGCGCCGGCGCTCGTCGAAGCGCTGCGCCGCGCGGCAGTCGTCGTGATGGCCGCGGGCGCTCTCTACGCCGCCAACGCGATCGTGACGGGAGAGGCGAACTACCAGGGAGGCGAGCGCAAGACCTTCTACGGTTCCTTCGCAGCGGATCTCGACAAGACCTTCAGCGAGCGTGGCGCCTGGATGACCACCGGCAACGTCGGCCCGGTCGTCAGCGAGCACGCCGACGAGGCGCGCGCCATCGACCAGGGCGTGATCGTTCGCGCGGCGGGCGAGATGCGCGATACGTTCGCCCGCAACCTGGGCTATTTCTGGATCGGCCGTTTCGCCGGCGCCGCGCTCTACTTCCTCCCGGTGATGGTCGCTGTCGCCTTCTTCTTGACGCGCGGGCCGCGCGATGCGAGCTGCCTGTTGGCGCTCGCGACGCTGCTGCTTTCCGCGGTCGTCTACGTGTGGTTGATACCGGACAACTGGTACGGCGGCGGGGGCACGGTGGGCAACCGCTATTTTCTGAACCTGCTTCCACTGGTCTTCTTCCTGACGCCGCGCGGCGCTGTGGCGCGAGTCGCGGCTGTGGG
>CAZVOI010000018.1:0-1670 GCA_964628275.1 uncultured Acidobacteriota bacterium
CGGCCCAGTGCTCCCACAGCGTCGTGGCGCCGTTTGCGAGCATGTAGCCCCAGCCGGGAAAGCTCTCCCGGCTCACCACGTCGAACGCGGTCTGGGCGTGACCCTCGCGGGAGAGCACCTCGAGAGCGAACTTCGTGCCGAGGATCCCGGTCGAGAGATGCCCGCCGCGAGCCTCGCGGATGTTGTCGATCAGCCACGCGACGGTCGCGGAGCGGTCGGCCTCGGGCACCAGGCCGAGAGCGAGGGCGAAGGCCGCGGCGCTTTGCGAGGCCGGGGCGGAGCGGCTCTGCTCCGCCGGGCTTCCGGCAAACACACCCCGGATCGCCTCCGCCAGGGCCGCGTGGCGGGCCGACTCCGCGTCGCGGCTGATCGCCTGGCCGAGCCGCGAGACGAGGCGCGCACTCTCGTAGTAGAGCGGGGTCAGGAGCGCCTCCGGCGGCGTCTCGACCAGGGCCTCGTGGTCGCCGAGACCCTCGCGGACGACGTGGTCCGGGCTGCCGGCGGCCACGAGGTCCAGCCAGCGGCGGGAGGCGTCGTACTGCCGCTCGATCAGGCGGCGGTTGCCGTAGTACTGGCGGAGCTGCCACTGCAGCCGCGGATGCACCATCGCCCAGCCGATGCCGCAGTACTGGATGCCGACGAAGGGCGCGGTGTCGGTCAGCATGCCGTCCTCCCGCGCGCTGTCGCCCCAGTCGGTCACGGCCTTCTCGTAGAAGCGCGCCATGTCGAAGCCCAGCATGAGCGCGTCGCTCGTCGCGACGATGTCGCCACCGTACGCGAGCTTCTCGCGGTGAGGGCAATCCGACTGGACGCTCATGAGATTGCTCAGGAAGGTTCGCCGGCTGATCGTGTAGATGCGGTTGAGGAGATCGCTCGAGCTTTCGAACGAGCCCACCTCTTCGAGATCGGCGTGGAGCCGAAGGCCTTTCACGGCGGCGAGTGTCGGGCGACCTGGGTAGCCGGAGACTTCGACGTAGCGAAAGCCGCGGAAGGCGAAGCGCGGCGTCCAGGTCTCGTCTCCTCCACCCCGGGCGACGTAGGTATCGGTCTGGACGGCGACCTCCGGCGCTCCGGGCCCCCCGATCCGTTCCAGCGTTCCCTGCTTCGTCTTGCGGAGACCCTTGATCTGCCCCGCGACACTGGTGCGCGGGTTGAGGGTCCCGTCCGGGTTCAGGAGTTCCGCGTAACGCAGCGTGACCTGGGTCCCGGCCGGAGCCGTGAGCCCGAGTCGGGCCCAGCCCGCGAAGTTCTGGCCCAGGTCGAAGACGAAGACGCCGGGGACGGGCTCCGACATCGCGACGGCGGCAAGTGTGTCGGCGACCCGGATCGGCGGCTGCGGCTGGGCCTGGAGCGGGCCGAGAGGCTCGGTGGCGAGGGACGCGGATCGCCAGGATCGCTCGTCGAGACCTGGCCGGTCCCATCCGGGCGCCTCGCGTCGGGCGTCGTAGTGCTCGCCGAGGTAGACGCTGTTGCGCCGTATCGGACCGTCGGTGACCCGCCATGTGTCGTCGCTGGCGATCAGGCGGCGTGAGCCGTCGGCGAGCGCGACCTCGAGCTGCGCGATGAAGCGCGGCCGTCCCACCGTGAGCTGCTCGCGCAGGTTGAAGCGACCGAACATCCGCAGTGGCAGCGGGTTGTACCAGCCGTTGCCCAGCGTCACGCCGAGGCAG
>CAZVOI010000019.1:0-4663 GCA_964628275.1 uncultured Acidobacteriota bacterium
GATGGGCACGGGCACCACCGTCAGCCAGGCAGAGCTCGCGATGCTCCCGAACTCGCGCGACCCCTGGGCGTTCATGCGCACGGTGCCCGGCGTCCAGATCGACCGCGTGAACCAGGCCGGCTCCGAGAGCGGCCAGCAGTCGGGCTTCCTCGGCAAGGGCTCCTCGCAGGCGGACGCGATGTGGGTGCTCGACGGCATCGTCATCACCGACCCCGCGGCCGTGGGCGCGAGCCCCACCTACTTCGACTTCGACGCGTTCGACGAGGTCGCGATCACCACCGGCGGCGCGGACGTGCGTGTGGCCACGGGCGGTGTCGGGATCAACCTGGTGACCAAGCGCGGCACCAACGCCTTCCGCGGCGGGGTGAGCGGTTTCTACGCCTCGGAGAAGCTCGAGGCCTCGAACCTGCCGAGCGAGCTCGAGGGCGATCCGCGCCTCCAGGGCAGCGACAAAGCCGACCACGCCGAGCAGCTGGCGGAGTACGGGTTCGACCTCGGTGGTCCCATCCTCAAGGACCGGCTCTGGTTCTGGGGCTCGTACGGGAAGCAGGACCTGCGCATCCAGCGGCTGAGCCAGGCGCGCGACAAGACCCTGCTCAAGGACTACAACGCCAAGCTGAACTTCCAGGTGTCCTCGTCGAACATGTTCTCGGCCTACTGGTTCCTGGGCGAGAAGATCAAGCTCGGCCGGCCCAACACCCGCGGCCTCGGCACCGAGACCGCCTCCCACGGTCGTGACCAGGGCGGTGTCTACGCGGACGGCAACTACCCGAACGGCTTCCTCAAGATCGAGGACAACCACGTCTTCAGCCCGAGCTTCATGCTCAACCTGAAGGCGTCGCACTACAACCAAGGCTTCGGCCTGGTGCCGATCGGCGGCCTCGACCAGAGCGAGGGTCTCGACCTCGTGAGGTCGATCGCCTACGGCTCGTCCAAGCAGTACCAGTCCGTACGGCCGCAGGACACGCTGAACGCGGACGCCAGCTACTTCCGCGGCAAGCACGAGTTCAAGTTCGGCTTCGCCTATCGGCGGGCCTCCACGAACAGCTCGAGCCTGATTCCCGGGAACGGGATCGAAGCCCGCACGGAGACGGCGCGCGGCAAGATCGCGCGCATCCAGCGCGAGCTGGTCTCGTCGTTCAAGGGCAGTTACAACTCGCTCTACCTGCAGGACACGTTCAGCTCGGGCCGTCTCACGCTGCAGGGCGGCGCGCGCTGGGACCTGCAGAAGGCCGAGAACGCCGCGTCTACGGCCAAGGCCAACCCGCTGTTCCCGGCGATCCTCCCCGAGCTCGTCTACGACGGGGCAGGGACGAAGATCTCGTGGAGCGACATCTCGCCACGGGCGGGCTTCACCTACGCGCTCAACGACTCGCGTAAGACCCTGCTGCGGGGCAACTTCTCGATCTTCACCCAGCAGCTCGCCCATCCCGACGTGACGGTGGTCAACCCGATCGGCGGTGTCGCCCGCATCGACTACCGCTGGAACGACCTGAATGGCGACGGTCTGATCAACAACAGCGACGAGGTCAACATCGCGGCGGGACCGCTCGGGGCGCCGGTGAACGCGGCGCTCTCGACGGTCAACGAGATCGACGAGAACTACAAGGCTCCCCGGGACCTCGAGCTGCTCGCGGGCCTCGATCACGAGCTGGCGCCCAACTTCATGGTGGGCGCGACCTACACTTACCGCCGGACCACCCACGTGCCCTACATGTCCTACATCGGCGTGAACGGCAGCGACTGGGTGCCCTGCGACTCCGTGAGCGGCAACGGCTACACGGTCCCGTGCCTGGACCTCGGTCCCGCGAACGCCGCGGCGGCTGGCGACGCCAGCTTCGGCCAGCAGCTCAGCAACCGTCCCGACTACCACCGTAGCTACAGCGGGATCGAGCTGACGGCGGTGAAGCGGCTGTCGAACCGCTGGATGGGCCGGCTCGGCTTCGGCTACAACAACTGGACCGAGTCCTTCGACGGCACCGGCGGCATCCAGAACCCGCTGCCCGCCCTGTACGACGGCTACGGCTACTATGGCCTCAGCACCGCCCTGACCGACGCCAAAAAGAGCGGCGGCAACATCGGCTATTTCAGCACGGGGTCGGGCACGGTCTACTGGATGCCCTCCAAGTGGCAGCTGTCGGCCAACGCCCTCTACCAGATCGGCGCGGGCTTCGAGGTCGCCGGCAACCTGTACGCGCGCCAGGGCTACATCCGCCCGATCAACGCCACGGTCAACAACACGTTCGCCACCTCGGTGCTCGCGGTTGGCATAGGCGATGATCGGCTTTCCGACGTGTGGAACGTAGACCTGCGCCTGGCCTGGAACCGGCCCCTGGGCCGGGCTCGGCTCAATCTCACGGCCGACGTGTTCAACGTGTTCAACTCCAACACCGTGCTGCGCCGCGTGGACACGGCCGACTCGAGCACCTTCAACCGGATCGACCAGATCCTGAACCCGCTGCTCGTGCGCTTCGGCGCGCGGTTGAGTTTCTGACGCTCGCCCGAGTGAATCGGGAGAGCGAAGCAGCCCGTAGCACGAGCGGCTAGCGACGGGCGCGGCCTCCGGAACACCGGGGGCCGCGCCCTCGTCTCCCCCTACATGCGGCCATCACGCCACTCGAGCCTTCGTCTTGCCGCGGCCGTCGCCGCGCTCGCTTCGCTCCACCCGGCGTGCGGCGGGGCGAAGGCCGGACCGGGCCGGGTGGCCCGCGCAAAGGCCGCGCCGGTCGTCGTGATCTCGATCGACACGCTGCGCGCCGACCGGCTTCCGGCATACGGCTACTCCGGTGTCGAGACCCCGGCCATCGATCGGCTGCGGCGCGACGCCGTCCTGTTCGAAAACGCCTACACGCACTCGCCGCTGACGTTCCCGTCGCACGCCTCGCTGCTCTCGGGCCTGTTGCCGCCGGAGCACGGCGTCCGCAACAACATCGGCTATGCGTTCGACCGGAAGCACGAAACGCTCGCGAGCATGCTGCGCCAGCGCGGCTACGCGACCGGGGCCGCGGTCTCCGCGTACGTCCTGCGCCGGGCGAGCGGCCTCGACGCCGGCTTCGATTTCTACGACGAGGTGGTGACGGCCCGAGGCGCCAGGGCCATAGGCGAGGTTCAGCGCGACGGGCGCGAGACGGTGGCACGGGCGCTCGAGTGGCTGCACGGCGTCTCGGGCCGGCCGTTCTTCCTGTTCGTCCACCTTTACGAGCCGCACACGCCCTGGACGCCTCCCCCGGCCGAGCTCGCCCGCTACGGCGCGAGCTACGAGGGCGAGATCGCCGCGGCTGACGCAGCCGTGGGCGTCCTGCTCGACGGCCTGCGCGGCCTGGGTCGCTACGACGACGCGCTCGTCGTGCTGACCTCGGACCACGGCGAGGGGCTCGGGGATCACGGCGAGCAGGAGCACGGGATCCTGCTGTACCGCGAAGCGCTCCGCGTTCCGCTGCTCGTGAAGCTGCCCCGTTCCGAGCGGGGCGGGACGCAGGAAGCGGCGCCCGCGGGCCTGCGCGACGTCGTGCCCACGCTCGCCGCGGCGCTCTCGGTCCCCGCGCCGGCCGCGGCGCGCGGTCGGGATCTCCTCGCTGCCCGCAGCACTGGGCCGGCGGCGGTCTACAGCGAGACCTACTACCCGCGGATCCACCTGGGCTGGAGCGAGCTGCGCTCGCTCACGGACGCGCGCTACCACCTGATCGACGGCCCGCGGCCGGAGCTCTACGACCTCGCGCGCGACCCGGGGGAACGCCAGGACATCCTATCGGAGAAGCCGCAGGTGGCGGGGGCGATGCGCGCGGCGCTGGCGAGCGGCAGCTCCGACTTCAAGCCGCCCGTGCCGGCGACGCGGGAGGAGCGCGAGCGGCTGATGAGCCTCGGCTATCTCGCGAGCGGCCCGGCGCTTCCCGAGGCCGCGTCCGCCCTGCCCAACCCGCGCGACCGCATCGCGAGCTACTCACAGGCCCGGGCGGCCATGGCACTCGTGGAGCAGGGCCAGGACGAACGGGCGCTAGTGGCGTTCGATCGGGTGCTCGAGGACAACCCCGGTTTCGTCGACGTGCTCACCGAACGCGCGGCGGCGCTCGGGCGGCTCGGCCGCTACCACGAGTCCGTGGCCGCCTACCAGCAGGCCATCGAGCGCGCCCCTGAGCTCGCGTCGCTGCTGTCGCTGACGGTCGCACGGGTCTATCTCGAGATGGGCGACCTCGCCCTGGCCCGCGCGGCCGCGGGACGGGCGATCGACGCCGAGCGGGACGCGGCCCACGAGCTGCTCGCGAGCGTGGCGCTCGCGGGCGGGAAGCTCGACGAGGCTGAGCGCGAGGCGGCCCTCGTGGAGCGCGACCCCGGCGCCCTGGCGCGCGCCAGCGTCGTGCGAGCCGAGATCCTGGCTCGGCGCGGACACCCCGAGCAGGCGCTCGAGCTTCTGGACGGCGTGCGCCACGACGGCGCCGCTCTCGGCGCCGTCCCCTGGCTCGAGTTCGTGCGGGGCGACCTGCTCGCCCGTCTCGGGCGCCACGAGCAGGCGGAAGCCGCGCTGCGCGCGGAGATCGAAGCCTTCCCGAACCACGCCCGCGCCTACGCGAGCCTCGCGATCGTGAGGGCCCTGCGCGGCGCCCCGCTCGCCGAGAGCCGGCTCGTGCTCGCCCAGATGCAGCGGGCCGCGCCCGGCCCGGGATCC
>CAZVOI010000020.1:0-2860 GCA_964628275.1 uncultured Acidobacteriota bacterium
GCTGTGCGTCTTCAGCTCCGTCGCGGGAGAGCGCGGCCGGAAGCCGGTGATCCTGTATGGCGCGTCCAAGGCCGGGCTCTCCGCCTATCTCGAAGGGCTCGACCACAAGTTCCGAGCCGCGGGCTTGAAGACCGTCTGCGTGAAGCCCGGCTTCGTGAAGACCTCGATGACCGAAGGCCTGAAGCCGCCGCCCTTCGCGGGTGAAGCCGACGACGTGGCGCGGATCGCGCTCGCCGCGATCGACGCGGGCACCCCGGTCGTCTACGCGCCCAGGATCTGGGCGCTGGTGATGCTGGTGATCCGACTGATGCCGCGCTTCGTGATGCGGCGCGTGGGTTTTTGAGGAGGTTCCTGCTCGGCGCCGCGCTGCTGGCGCTGCCCGCCCAGGCGCAGCTCGGCCCGATCGCGATCTCGCTGCAGAGCCTCGCGGACGCGGAGCCCGCCCCGGCCGCGCTCGCCCCGGCCGAGAGCCCCGATTGCGGATGCTGCCCCGGAGTCCAAGCGCCGCCCGCCTGCGAGCGGCGCCGCCCGTCCCGCCGGTCGCTCCAGGGGTTCGGGTTGGTCACCGGTGTCGCCTGGGGCGCGGGCCTGGGGCTCTCCAGCCAGAAGAGCGCCGAGAAGGCGCTCGGCCCGTTCAAGCCCATCGACAGCGGCATCACGATCGCGTCGGCCGTGACGGCCGCGCTGCTGGCGGATCGGAACCGGAAATGCGACACGCCCGTCGCCGGCACGCCGCGCGGGCTCGACGGCTGGGCCCGTCGCAAGCTCAAGGCCAAGACCGTTTGCGGCGAGGACGCCGCCGACGACTACAGCTATCTCCTGCCGCCCGCCAGTTTCGCGGCGCCGTTCGTGTTCGCCGCCACCACCAACGACCCGCACAGCGACCGCGACGCGCTGGTGCTGCTCGAGGTCGGCATGATCACCACCGCCCTGAATCGCGTGGCCAAGAAGCTCGTGTCGCGGCGCCGGCCGTACGCCGAGTTCTGCGAGCCGACGCCGAGGACCACGCTCTGCACACCGGACGTCACCGAGTCGTTCTTCTCCGGCCACGCAGCGCTCTCGTTCTCCTCGGCGGTCGCCGCGGGACAGATCGCCTCGATGCGGCGCCAGAAACAAGCCCCCTGGGTGTGGGCCACCGGCCTGACGGTCGCCACCACGACCAGCCTGCTGCGCATGACCGCCGACCGCCATCACCTCTCCGACGTGCTGGTCGGCATCGGTGTCGGCTCGCTAGTCGGCTGGGCGGTGCCGCACTTGCACCGCACCCGCGACCTAGAGCCGCAGCCTGGCGAGGCCTACGCGCCGCCGGCGCCGCAATTGAGCTTCACGATCCGCTTCTGAGCCGGCCTGCTTGCCCGGCTTGGGCCCCTCGGTTATCCTTTCCGTTCGTTCCTGCCGTCGTGCGCCCCTAGCTCAGCTGGATAGAGCAACAGACTACGAATCTGTAGGTCGCCCGTTCGAATCGGGCGGGGCGCACCATTTTTCGCGCGTCCGGGTTCCCGCTGGCAACTCCCTGGCAACTCCGAAGCCCTGTTTTCGACGATCTCCGTAGCCCGAGCGAGCGCCGGCCAGCGGGCCCCACTTCGTCCCCTGCTAGGCCGGTAGTGGCCGGCTTCCCGCTCCACACGGACAACCACGTCCGTCACTCCATCATCATGGCTCTGCCCGCTGACGGCTGGGACGTCGTGCGCGCTGTGGTCAGGCGCCGTGATCAGCCGCGCGCCGGAGGTTCGAGCACACGGCACTGGCCGACGCCGGCTGCGACTTTCAGGAGGGTGCGATCGAACGTCCTGAACTCATCCGCTTGCTGGCTTTTGGCGAGGTGGAGAGCATCGGCGAAGTCGAAGCCCTGCTCAAACCAGTTCAACGCAAGAGCCAGAGTGTCGGACTCCGACGACCTCACGTTCGGCATGCCGAGCAGCTTGCGTAGCGCCGCGGCGATCCGGTGATCGTCGAATGAATACACCGACTCCAAGACCCAGGCGGTTTCGAGCAGAACGGAATCTGGGACGAAGACGTCGGCGTCGGCGAAGCATGCCTCAGCTCGCTCGAACTGTTCTGGATCGTCGCGGGTGAAGAGACGAACGACGACGTTCGTGTCGACTGCGATCAACGCCACCGCCCGCGAACCAGGCGCTTGACGCCCTCGTTCATTTCGTCAAGCGTCCGCGCCGGGCCAGTCGTGGCGAGACAGCCGGCCACCTCGTCGAGCGTGGTGACCGGGAAGGGAGACGGCCGGCTGTCCTCGTCGAGGAAGGTGATCAAGACCTTGGTATTCGGTTTCACGTCGACCTTCTCGGTGGGCTTCACGCTGTTTCCGTCGTAGATGCCCGGAACCGTCTTCATCGCACGATCTCCCTGAGACGCAGTATGCCCGATCCCTCGCGGGGTGCCAACGCTCGGCATTCCGTCAATGATCTTCCGCCGGCATGCAACCCCGCTGCGCCCCCAGGCGGTGCGTTTTCGGACAAACTATTGACCTGGTTGAGGGAACCAGGTGAACTACGAATCTGTAGGTCGCCCGTTCGAATCGGGCGGGGCGCACCATTTCTAAAACGCGCTGACCCCCGGCGCGCCCCCAACGTCGTGCGTGCGGGGACCTCTTCGAGAGGAGCGACGACAAGGGGCTGCTCGCCGTCCATGTCAGCGGACGGCCCTGCCGTCGAGATATTCCGCGGCCCGCGGCGACCCGCTAGAACGCCTCGTGTGTTAGCATACGACCTGTGAAGGTGACGAGCCGGGTGGCGCAAGTGCCCAGCCAGTTGCGTGACGCCTTCTACGACTGCGTCGAGGTCCTGCAGGCGGTCGAGACCGCCGTCGACTTCGACGGGCTGCGGAGCGGGACCTGGAGGCTGAAGCC
>CAZVOI010000021.1:0-1598 GCA_964628275.1 uncultured Acidobacteriota bacterium
TAGTCGAAGTCCTGCTGCAGGGCGAGGGAATGGCTCTTCCCGTCCCCGAGGGGTTTGCTGAAGAGGTCGCCCCGGATGAGGAGGCGCCCCTGCCGGGTCTTGTCGCCGAAGTTCGACTGCGATTGGACGTCGAACCGGTCGTAGGGCTTGTGCCGCTCGCCGTCCCACGGGTCGCCGTAGTTGAGGACCACCTCGAGGAAGCCGTAGGTGTTCGTGTTCTCGGAGATCGACTCGCCCTCGCCCATGACCCGGGCGCCGGCGCGCACTGCGAGCTGGAAGTCCGGCCGCCAGTCCCAGCGGTCGGAGGGGTTGCCCTTCACCTCGCCCCAGTCGCCCGAGAGCGCCCGGTTGAAGCCGCGGACGGGGTCGAACAGGAACGCCGCGGCCTCACGCCCGAATCGTCCCTTGCCGCGCTTGGTG
The DNA here is from genome assembly GCA_964628275.1 of uncultured Acidobacteriota bacterium. Classification (GTDB taxonomy): domain Bacteria; phylum Acidobacteriota; class Vicinamibacteria; order Fen-336; family Fen-336; genus CAZVOI01. The sequence continues at coordinate 421 of CAZVOI010000021.1, forward strand.
TTGTCGAGGATGAGCGAGGAGACCCGATAGGCGACCTCGCCACGGGCGATCCCGCCGATCCCCGTGGAGACCATGTCGTTGAACGACATCGGGTGCGTCTCGCCGCAGCACTCCCAGACGAAGGCCCCGGCGACCGACATCGCCGCCGAGCCCCAGAAGCCGATCCCGTTCGCCCGCGCCGCGTTGTAGTAGGTCGCCCCGTTGAAGGGGTGGATCAGCTGGTTGGTCTTGAACTTGTTGTCGTCGTAGGTGAAGCCCTCCTCGAGGTTCGCCCAAAAGCTGCGCGGGCTGATCTGGTTGAAGTTCGCGTCGCGCACGTACTCGTTGAACATCGAGGCGCCCCAGTTGATCGCGAACATCTGGGCCGTCGCCCAGCCCCAGCTGCGCGGGACGCCCCAGGCGTCGCGGCTTCCGTCGGGGGGCGGAAGGGGCAGCGGCTTGCCCGTGGTCGGGTCGGCGAGGACCGGCTTTCGGGGGGGATCCCGGGGCGTCGCCGTGAACGGCTGCCAGGTGAGGCCCACCCGCGCGCCCCATTCAAAGCCGGAGTCGACGTCCGGCAGGCCGAGCGGAGACATGTCGTAGGAACCGGTCTTGTAGAAAGTCCAGAAGCCGCCTATGTCGAGGGAGAGCGTCTTGCCGAGCGACCACTCGAAGCCCGGCTGCAGCGTGAAGCCGATGCCGTTCGTGGCGCGCGTCGGGCTCTCGCCGGGCTCGAGGCCCTCGGGCGGCTTGTTGTAGAAGAGCTCGCTGCGCGGGTGGATGCGTTCGATCCCCACGCGGCCCTGGAGATACGGGCGGAAGCGCTCCCCGGCCCTGAAGACGCGGGTGGCGCTGAAGGACGTCTCGAGACGCGCCCATTCCTTGTCGGGAGCGAGCCACAGCTCTTCCGTCTCGGGGGGGATGTTGGGGTCATCGGCCGGGTCCATCGACCCGAACTGCAGGCCCGCGCCGAAGCGCCACGCGCCGGACCTGCTCTGCTTCGCGATCCGGACCTCCCACTGGAATGGCTTCTGGAGCACGTCCCCGTACTTGCCGTCAGCCGCGCCGAAGCCGAGGCCGCCGTAGAGGTGCCAGGCGGTCGACGGCTCGGCGAACGTTGCGGTAGCGGGGCTCGGCTCGCTACCGGTCTGGGCGGCGGCCGGAACCGCCAGGCAAGTGGCAAGCGCGATGGCGTGCAG
>CAZVOI010000022.1:0-9079 GCA_964628275.1 uncultured Acidobacteriota bacterium
CCTCGAGGATGAGGTATTCGTCGAACGTGAAGAGCTGGCGTGCCGCCTGCGCCATGCAGTAGCCAGTGTACATCGCGGTGGCAGTGGGCCGACCTATGCCATCGCCGTTGGCCAGCGATCAGGCCGGTCTACTTCTTGAGCTCCGCGGTCCAGTTCAGGACGACCGTCAGCGGCCGCTGGGTCTCCTGCGCGACCGGCTCGACCACCAGGAAGCGGCGGCCGTCGCGCGCGGGGTGGAGCACGTACGAATTGGCGGCTGGCGTCGGCGCTTTGAACAGCGGCCTCACGGCGCCGATCGACAACGTGTCCTTTCCCAGCGTGATCTCGGCCGCCGTCACCGTCCCGTCTAACGCCTGGTAGAAGATCTCTCTCCCATCGCCGCGCCAGTGGGGGTAGACGCCTCCCTGGGTCGACACCTGCCACTTCCGTCCGGGGCCGGGGAAGGGCGCCACGTAGACTTCATAGCGGCCCGACTCGTCCGAGAAGTAGACCAGCCACCGGCCGTCGGGAGAGAACTTGCCGCCGACCTCAGAGAACGGCGTTTGCAAGAAAAGGCTCGGCTTGCGCTCGCCTTCGAGCGGAAGCACCCACAGGTCGCTGCGCGTCTTCTGCCCAGTCTGGGTGAACGCGAGCAGGCGGCCGTCGGGTGAAAAGTCGGTCGCGCCCTTATCGACATTGGACTCGAGCAACAGCTCTTCCGTTCCCGAGCCGCCGACTGTCTTACGGTAGAGGTCGAACTGCCCCTTCCGGCTCGAGCCGTAGACGACGCTCTGGCCATCGGGGGAGAAGACGGGCAGCCCTTCGGTCAGGGGATCGAAGGTGAAGCGCGTCCGCAGGCCGCGGGCGATCTCGAAGAGCCACAGGTCCTGGGTGCCTTTGCTCGGATCGACGATCGGGATGGCGGCGGTGTCGCCTGCGGGCGACAGGCCCACCTGTTGCACATACCGAGCAGCGTCGCCGAGCGTAGCCAGCTCGCGGCCTTCGCGATCACGCCACAACAGCTTTCGGTCGGACACTCCCTGGCCCAACTGGTAGGTGAGGACGCCGCTCTCCGAAGTCGAGACGAGGGCTTTCGCCGCCTCGAGGCCGAGCAGTCGAACGCCTTCCCGGATCGGGAACGCCTCATCCGTGAACTCGAGGCGCTTCGGGTCGAAAGGCCGGGCCATCAGCGTGCGATCGCGCACGAACAGCAGATGGCCGGCGCCGTACTCGGCCGCCGCTGGCGAGCGCAGCAGCAGCTTTTCGTTCTCACCGTCCAGAGAGCCGACGACGAGCGCGTTGTCGCCCCTTCCTTCTCCACCCGGCTGCCGCGCCAGATAAAGGAAGCGCCGGCCGTCGGGCAGGAAGCGCGGGTGGCGGTGGGAGTCGTCCTTCCTCGCGGTGTCGAGCTTGGTGACCGGTGTCGCTTCGCCCCCGGCTGCGGAGACGCGAGACAGCGGCGACGTCGCGGTGGGCGCGAAGACGATCACGCCGTCCGGACTCCAGCCGCCTCCCTTTCCGTTGCTCGCATCGCAGAGGACGAGCGGCGGTCCTCCCGTGGCCTCCACCTTCTTCAGCTTGCCGTCGGCGAAGAAGCCCAGGAAGCGCGAGTCGGGTGACCAGAAGGGGAACCGGGCCGCCTCGGTCCCGGGCAGGACACGGGCCTCCGTGACGTCCAGCGAGCGGACGTAGAGACGGACCGTTCCTTCGGCGAGCGCCGAGAAGGCCAGACTCTTCCCATCCGGAGACACCACGACCGGGCCGCCTGTCGTCGCGTCCAGATGGAAGGCGGCGCCCTTGGGCGGCTCCAGCTCGAAGCGGACGACTTGGGGTTGCTCGGCGAGGTGGCGTCTCGCGATGACCGCGCCGAGCGCCGCCAACACGGTCATCACGCCGGCCACGACCCACGGCAGGACCGCTCGCCTCGGAACGACGGCAACGGGCGCTGCGCTCGGCTCCGGCGGCGCGGCCCCGAGAGCGTCCGCAATCTCGAGGCGTGCGTCGGCGATGTCGTGGAGACGGGCCTTGGGGTCGCGGGTCAGGCAACGGTGCAGCAGCCGGTTGACCGCCGCCGGCGTCGTCTCGGGTAGCGCCTTCCAGTCGGGATCGGCCCGCAGGACGGCGGCCAGGATGTCGCTGACCGTCTCGCCCGCGAACAGGCGTTTGCCGGTGAGCATCTCGAAGAGCACGACGCCGAAGGCCCAGATGTCGGCGCGCTTGTCGGCCGGCTTGCCGCGCGCCTGCTCGGGCGACATGTACGCCGCCGTCCCGATCAAGAGCCCCGCCTCGGTGGCCTGGTGCGTCAGCGTCGGCGAGTGGGAGAGCTGCGGGGAGGAGCCGCTGGCGCCGTCTCCCGAGTACGCCTTGGCCAGGCCGAAGTCGAGCACCTTGACCTTGCCGTCGAGCGTCAGCTTGATGTTCGCGGGCTTCAGGTCGCGATGGACGATCCCCTTCTCATGCGCCGCGTCGAGCGCCTCGGCGATCTCGTCCGCGACCCGGAGCGCCTCGTCCAGAGCCACCGGTCCGCGCGCGATCGCGTCGGCGAGCGTTTCGCCTTCCACCAGCTCCAGCACCAGGAACGGCTTGCCCTCCACTTCTTCGAGCCCGTGGATCGCGCCGATGTGGCGGTGGTTGAGCGATGCCAGCAGGTGCGCCTCGCGGCGGAAGCGCGCGAGCCGGTCGGTGTCGCGCGCCAGCTCCGCCGGCAGGACCTTGATCGCCACATCGCGCCCGAGGTTCGTGTCGGTGGCCCGATACACCTCGCCCATCCCGCCGGCGCCGAGCGCGGCGGTGATCCGGTAGTGCGAGAGTGTGGTGCCGATCATGGGGCGAGGCGCATCCTACTAGGGTCAAGGCCGGCCGCCGTCACGGGCAGGAATAGACTGGGCTCGTGACCCTAGACCTGCCGGACTGGGAGCGGCTGCTGGCTGCGGAGCGGCACCTGCAAGCGCTCGTCCCCGGATCCGTCCTGGTGGGCGGGACGGCCGCCGCCATTCATGCGTCGCATCGCCAGAGTCTCGATGGAGATCATGTCCTCGCCGACTTGCGTGACCGATTCGATGAAGTCCTGGCCCAGCTCGAAGGGGCCGCGGGCTGGCAGACCGAGCGGTTCCAGCGGCCAGTTGTGATTCTGGGCCAACTCGACGGTATCCACACCGGAATTCGACAACTTCGCCGCAAACGGCCACTCGACTTCGAGATCATCGACGGCCTGCGCGTGCCCACCCTGCCGGAAATGGCGCGGATCAAGGCGTGGCTGCTCGCGACGCGGCACACAGTTCGGGACTATCTCGACAGCGTGGTGTTGTTCGAACGCCTCGGCGAGGCGGGCGTGCTCGAAGCGCTCCGGGATCTCGACTCGCTGTACGAGCAGCAGAACGGCGCTTCCGTTCTAGTCGAGGTGGTCGATCGACTGGCGCGCGCCGAGCCTTCCGATCAGGCTCAGATCGACCTCGCCAGTTATCGGGGTCTCAGGGCCCCTTGGAACGACTGGGTATATCTCAAGGCGCGCGGGCGACACTTCGCGACGTTGTTGGCGCCCCTTTCGCTGCAGAAGGATCACGAGCCATGACCGCCCAATTCCTCGCATCGAAAGCGTTCTGGAACCGATCTTCCGTGGATCTGCGCAGCGATGAGCAACTCGCGCAGCTGATGGACCGAGGGAACGTGGCCGACTGGGGTGCGCTGCGTGACCTGGCGCTTGGAGACCCGACGCTGCGATCTCGCATGCGAGGGGTCGTCGAACGAGTGGAAATAGGGTTCCCAGGTTTCTGGCTCGCGACGCTCGTGGGCATGGGAGAACCGGTGGACTGGACCAAGCCGCTGCCCCGCAGCCAATCTGACTGAACCCGCTACCGACTGCGCCACAGGCGGCCGGGAAACGGGTATCGTAGGGCCGTGCGCCGAGCTTCGACTCGCTGAGCAACCGTTGAGCCCGCAAAATACAGATGAGACCGAACGCCGGCGGAAGCGGCCGGGGACTTTGACCCTCGACCAGGTCGTGGAGGCCTTCGAACGTACCCGGGATGAGCACGTCCTCGGAAAGCCGTCGACCGAGGAGGAACTGGCTCGGCTCGAGCAGTCGGTGGGGTCGCCGCTGCCCGCGTCGTTTAGGGTTTTTCTGACGCGAATCGGCGGCGGCATGTTCTTCCATGGCCACGAGATCTTCGGACCGCGGCGGGTGATGATCCATGACATCGAGCTGGTGCCCGACATGCTGACGTTTCGACGCGCCCTCGAGGCACAGGGCACGAAGCTTCCCGACCACACGATCCCGATTCACCGGGCGCGCGGCCTGGTCCATGTCATGCGGCTTCACCCACCCGAGGCCGCGGGACAGATCGAGTCGGTCCCGCCGTCGGCGGCATCTCCGAACCTGGAGAGCTTCCTCGAGATCGTGGTGCTGCCGCGAGCTCCGGAGCCGCGCTGAGTCAGAGCGTCGCGATCGCCTCGCGAATCCGCGCCGCGCTGGTTGCGCCGACCAGGCCCGCGCCCACGACCCCGACCTTCATCGGCCGCGCCGGGAGAAAAGCGCCGCGAAGAAGACGAATCCCAACGTCAGGATGATGGTCGCGCCGCTGGGGGCGCGCAGGCGATCGGCGGCAAACACGCCGACAGCGGCGCCCGAGGTTCCGAGGATCACCGCCGCCAGCGTGACGCCGGAGAACGAGCGGAACAGCAATTGCGCCGTCGCCGCCGGGATGATCAGGAACGCGCTCACCAGGAACACGCCCACGGTCTTCACCGCGACGACTACCACGGCCGCGGTCAGCACGAACAGCAGCGATTCGATCGGCGCCACGCGCACGCCCGACAAGAGCGCCAGCTCTCGGTCGAAGCTCGCATAGGCGAGCCGGCTCCATGTCGCCGCCAGCGCCAGCGACGCCACGACGAGCACGCTGGACAGGAAGGCGAGCTGCCCCGGCCGGATCGCCGAGATGCTCCCGAACAGCAGGCTCTCGAGGTCGAGCACGGGCGCGTGCTTGGGGCGCAGGCTCAGCAGCAGGACGCCGGCCGCGAATGCGACCGAGAAGAAGATGCCGGTCGCGGCGTCGGCCCGTACCGTGGTGCGCCGCTCCAAGAGGCCGATCCCTACGGCGATCGCGCACGTCGTCGGCAGCGCCACCCAGAACGAGTCCTCGGGAGTGAGGCCCAGCACCAGCCCCAACGCAATGCCGGCGAAGCTCGCGTGGGCGAGGCCGTCCGCCAGTAGCGCCAGCCCGCGCTGCACGACCAGCACGCCCAGCGCCGCGCACAGACCGCCCACGGCGATTCCGGCCACCAGGGCGTTGGCCAGCGAGCCGGCCGGGGCGGCGCTCAGCTCGGACATTCGTCTTCCTCGTGCGGCGCCCCGGCGGCGTGGCCGTGATCGCGTTCGTCGTGGGTGTGCGTGTCCCGCGCGATCTCAGCCAGCGCCCGATCGGGCGGCCCATCGGCGCGAACTCGGCGGTCGAGGTAGTAGACGTGATCGGCAAGCTTGGAGGCGGTGACGCGGCTGTGCGTCACCAGCAGCATCGCGACGCCGGCGGCTCGCAGCTCCTCCAAGACTGTCAGGAAATCGGCGCGGCCACGCTCGTCAGCCCCGGCCATCGGCTCGTCCAGCAGCAGCAAGCGCGGCGCGCGGACCAGGGCCCGCGCCAGGAAGACGCGCTGCGATTCGCCCACCGACAGGCTGGCGATGGGTCGGTCGAGCAGCGACTCTCCGGACACGCGCTGCAGCGCCGCGCGCACCCGGCCGCGCTCTTCGGTCGAGACGCGCATCGGCCAGCGCCCGCGCAGGTGGGCCACGATCAGCTCCGACGCCGTCGCTGGGAAGCTCCGGTCGAAGCTCTGGCGCTGCGGCACGTAGCCGACGCCGCTTCGCGCCGCTTCGGGCGCAAAGCCGAAGAGCGCGATACGCCCGTTCCGCATCGGTAGCAGGCCGAGCGCCGCCTTGAGAAACGTCGTCTTGCCGCCGCCATTCGGTCCGAGCAGGCACACGATCTGCGCTGGGGCCACACGCAGCGTCACGTCGTGGATCAGGTCTTGCCCGCCGGCCGTCACGCTGACGGCCTCCGCGATCAAGGGTACTTCGGATGCGGCGACGGACGAGGCCATGGCTTGAATCGAGTGGCGCGGGACTATAGCGCGATCGCGGCGGGCTTCGGCGCGCGCGCGCTTGCCGCTAGGATGGTGAGGACGCACGGGTCGCGGCGAGGAGGAGGAAAGAGAGATGGCCTGGTTCGGCGGCGGCGGCGAGAGCGTCGCGGAGTTGATCGCCAAGAAGAAGTATCCGAAGGCGATCGAGTTGCTCGAGGACCAGCTTCGCGGCCAGTCCGGCAACCCGCGGCTCCGACTCCAGCTCGCCGACGTGCTGGTGACGGCGGGCCAACCGCTCGAAGCGGTGCCGATCCTGATCGAAGCCGCCGACGCGTTCGCCTCCGCGGGCGAGGCTCCCAAGGCTATCGCCGCGCTCAAGAAGATCCAACGCCTGGCGCCCGGCCGGAACGACGTCGAGACACGGCTGGCGTCGCTGATCCGCGAGAAGAGAGTGGCCCCGAAAGGTTGGAGCCCCAAAGCGGGCGCCGCGGCGGTCGGCTACGAGCCCGCGGGGTCGAGCTTCGACGCGGCGCACTTCGACAACCAGGCGGCGCCAGTCGTCGATGACGCTGCTCGCATCGCGGCGGCTCGCGGCGCGGCCTGGGTCCCGTCGACCCGTGCCGAGGAACAGCAGCCGGAACCGATCCCGATCATCGCGATCACGCCCGATCCCGAGCCGGTCGATGCGGCCGCGCAGATGAGCGAGGCCGCGTTTCAGGCGCAGATGCTGGGCGTGATCCAGCACGCGCTCGAGAAGCCGACCACCGCGTCGGCGCCCGCCGCGCCGTCCGGCTTCGCCGGCAGCCCGTTGTTCTCGAGCTTCTCGCAGGAAGAGCTGATCGCGGTGATGCAGGGGCTGCGGCTCTTGAGCTTCGAACCGGGTGACATCATCATTACTGAAGGCGACCCCGGCGACAGCCTGTTCGTGATCACCACCGGGATCGCCAAGGCCTTCGTACGCCGCGACGGCAAGCAGACGCTGGCGCGCGCGATGGGCGAAGGCACCTTCTTCGGCGAGATCTCGATCCTGTCCGGCAAGCCGCGAACCGCCACGGTGACCGCGGCGACGTTGTGCGAGCTGCTCGAGCTGGATCGCGGAACGCTGGACGAGATCACCAAGACCCACGGCAAGGTGCGTCAGGTGCTCGAGGACTTCTACATCCAGCGCGCCACGGCCTGAAGCAGCGTTGGATCCCCGCTACGTCGGCGCGCTGAACCGCGACGTGCCGCTGGCGCGGCCGGGCGAGTTTCGCGCCGTTCCGGTCGGGCCGATCTCGGTCTGGCCGCCGGTCGTGCTGGCTCCGATGGCCGGCGTCACCAACCCGCCGTTCCGGACGCTGAGCCGGCGCTTTGGCGCGGGCCTCTACGTTTCCGAGATGATCACCGCGCGCGCCCTCGTCGAGGGCAACCGCAAGACGCTGCTGCTCGCGAGCTTCTCTCCCGAAGAGACGACGCGGTCGTTGCAGCTCTACGGCGTCGACCCGCACTACGTCGGCGAGGCCGTTCGATTGCTGGTGAACGAGGCTCGGGTCGACCACCTCGACATGAACTTCGGCTGCCCGGTTCGCAAGGTCACCAGCAAGGGCGGCGGCGCCGCGATCCCGTTGAAGCCGAAGCTGCTGCGCAACATCGTGCGCGCCGCGGTGGGCGCGGCCGGCCGCGTTCCGGTGACGATCAAGTTCCGGATCGGCATCGACGACCAGCTCGTCACGTATCTCGACGCGGGCCGGATAGCGCAGGAAGAAGGTTGTGTTGCCGTCGGCCTTCACGCCCGCACCGCCGCGCAGCTCTACGACGGCGTGGCGCGCTGGGACGCGATCGCGCGGCTGAAGCAGCACGTCACGCGCATACCGGTGCTCGGCAACGGCGACATCTGGGAAGCCCAGGACGCGCTGCGCATGATGCGCCAGACCGGTTGCGACGGCGTGATCGTGGGCCGCGGCTGCCTTGGGCGTCCGTGGCTGTTCCGAGATCTGGCCGACGTGTTCGAGGGCCGCGAGCCGGCCGACCCGCCGGACTTCGGGGGCGTCGCCGACGTGATGCTCGAGCACGCGCGCTTGCTGGTGGCCTGGTCAGGCGACGAGCTCGCGGCGATGCGCGCCTTTCGCAAGCACAGCTCTTGGTACACGAAGGGATTTCCCGGCGGCGCAGCGCTGCGCGAGCGGCTGATGCGCGTGACCGGTCTCGCGGAGCTCGCGGAGATCCTGGGGGCTGTGGATCGTGCCCAGCCGTTTCCACCCGACGCGATGCGCGTTCCGCGCGGCAAGAGCGGCGGCACGCAGAAGGTCGCGCTACCCGAGGGGTACCTGGACGACCTCGAAGACGCGACGCCCCCCGGGATCCTCGCCGAAACCGCCGACTCGGGAGGCTAGCGGCGTCCCGCGAGAGAGCGCGCTCGCTCGACGAGAGTCACGAACTCCGCGCGCAGGCTGCCCTCGTCGCGGCGCGTCAAGGTCCTGGACTTCGGCCTCGCCAAGTTCCAAGGCCCCGAGCCGACCGGGAACGACTCGGAGCTGTCGACAGAGCTGCACACGCAGCGGGGCGTGGTGATGGGAACCAGGCCCCACATGTCGCCCGAACAGGTGAAGGGCCAGGCGCTGGACCACCGGACGGACATCTTCTCCCTGGGTGTCGTGCTCTACGAGATGACGACGGGCCGGCGGCCCTTTCAGGGACACTCCTCGGCGGATCTCTTCGCGTCGATCCTGCGCGATCGCGTTCCGCCTGTCACCGACCTGCGAGCCGATCTACCGCCCGATCTGGCCCGCGTCATCCGGCGCTGCCTGGAGAAGGATCCGCGGCAGCGCATCCAGACCGCGCGCGACGTCGGCAATGAGCTACGCGACACCGCTCGACCCACTTCGCAGAGAGACTCGATCGAGCCCTGCATCCCGACGGCCGGCGGGTGGGGGGGCGGTGACGGCGTCCGGCAACGAGAAGCCGAAGGACCCGGAGATCGTGCTGGTGACGAACTTCTTCGATGAACTCAAGGCGCGGTTCTCTCAGCGCTGAGCCGCCGTTT
>CAZVOI010000023.1:0-9112 GCA_964628275.1 uncultured Acidobacteriota bacterium
GGACCGTCGCTGAAGCCGGCAGGTGGTCCACCAGCTCCGTCGTGATCCGCGGATCCTGCAAGTGCTGCTTGATCAGCTTCGTGTACTCCTCGTCGTTCTTCTGCTGCGCCCGAGCGGGCGTCGTCAAGAAAATGAGAACCGGCAGCGCCAGACCGATGCGGCCTGTGCGATTTCTAGCGTTCATAGTTTTCTCCGTGCACCGAATGCGAGGCCGCGACGTTGCCACGCCCCAAACAGGGTGTCAACAGGTTGAACGATCAAGTGGGGCCACTGATCCACCCTCGTGGTTCCTATGTCTCCCCCTTTTCGCGGCTGATTTCATCAGAAATCATTGGAAACAGCCATGTTGTCAATACGCGCACCAATGTTTACAATGATCTAGATGCCGACCAGCCTCGAGATACGGCGCTGGATCGTCTCGGAAATCGCGGCCGGCAGGGGGCGGGTCGTAGCGTCGCGAGCCGCCGAGCGCTTTTCCATGACTCGCCAGGCCATCGGGCGGCATCTGCGGAAGCTCCGTGATCAGGGCGAGATCACCGCGAAGGGCCAGACGAGGGGACGGCAATACGAGCTTGCCGTGCTCGAGCAACATACCCAGGACTACGCGCTTGGCCCCGACTTCCATGAAGACGTGGTCTGGTCGGAAACGCTTCATCCCATCCTGAGCGCCTTACCGACGAACATCGTAGACATCTGCGAGTACGGCGTGACCGAGATGCTGAACAACGCACGCGACCACTCGGGATCGAGAAGCGTCACGGTTAGCCTGAGCCTGACGAGCGCTCAGCTGAGCATCTCCGTGCGTGATCTCGGCGTCGGCATTTTCCGGAAGATCAAGGAAGCCTATGTCCTCGACCACGAGAGGCACGCGATTCTCGAGTTGGTGAAGGGTCGATTGACCACCGACCCCGAGCACCACACGGGCGAAGGAATCTTCTTTACGTCTCGCGCCTTCGACGCTTTCATCCTCCTAGCTGGATCGATGAGCCTGATCCATCGCCGCGAGGGCGGCGACTGGCTGGTCGAGGATGCCTCTCCGACAGTCGGAACCCACGTCACGCTGAAGATCCAAACCGACTCCAAGCAAACGCTCAAGGAAGTCTTCGATCACTACGCGACGGAGCGGGACGACTATGCATTCCAGAAAACGCAGCTGTCGTTGGCGCTGGCGCAGACCGATGGAAGCTCCTTGGTCTCCCGGTCACAAGGCAAGCGAACGATGGCCCGCTGCGAGCGCTTCCGAGAAGTGTCTCTGGACTTTCAGAATGTCGAGAGCATCGGGCCCGCCTTTGCAGACGAGATCTTTCGCGTCTGGCGGCGGGCTCATCCCAACACCACCCTTGTCCCGATCCGGATGAATGCCGACGTCGAGAAGATGGTCCGGCGGGCGCTTGCTACCGAGACTCCCGAAGGGCCACCCGCTTAGCCGGATGGCTGCGTTCAGCGCGCTCCTTGCAGGACCCGCCTACGTTCGCGATCGTGCCACCTTTGGTCATCGTGGTCAACGAAACGGAGACTTCTTCTTCACGACGATTCGCTGAGGGGTCACCGATACGCTGGGGTTCGCTGTTCGTCAGCGTGGTAGCCTTGAACGGCAAGAACTGATGGTCGCGAAGAAGCATCTTCCAAACGCGCCCATCCGCGAAGCGCTCGTGGATTTCCGGCTGGTCGCGCGAAAGCCTTTCGATCGGCCGGGGAATCGTGACGCGCTCGGCCAGCGACTCGCACCTCACTACACGAGCTGCGAAGAGATGCGACGCGCCGAGGCGCATCTCGGTTTCCAAAAGGGACGACCAATCCTCCAGTCGGCTTCGGAGAACGCCTTTCTCGGATACGCGTTCAGGTCAGCCGACGGGAAGGATGTGGCCCAGTTCCGCGTGGACGGATTCACTTACAACAGACTCGCCCCGTACGTCAGCGGAGACCACTTGATCGCCGAAGCAGTTCGCCTTTGGCCTCTTTACCTGGAGGCCGCTGACCCAGGCGAAACAAAGCGGATCGCAGTCCGGTACATCAACCAGATGGACTCAGCGAGCCTGGGCGCGGCCCTTGAATGGTTGGCGGCACCGCCACCTCAACCGGTTGGCGGCCTTCCGGAGATCGGCGCCTTCAGCACCCGATTCGTCAGCCTAGATCCAAAGCTAGATCTGAGCATCATCACAACGTCCAGCCTTGGACCACCGATGGGCGGCAATTTCCGTCTGGTGCTCGACGTTGACGCTTCAATCACCCGGGATTTCCGATCTGACGACGTGGCTGGACTGAGAGTTGTCTTGGAGCAGCTCCGCGAATTGAAGAACCGCGCTTTCTTTGAGAGCATCTCCGAGCGGGCTGTCGAGAGGTACTCATGAGTAGCGCTGCCCTTGCCTGGGATCCGCCGCCGACCGCATTCACGCAGGTGGAGCAGTTTCAACAATTGCGGGAGGAGACTGCCCTCACTCCTACCTATCGCGAGCGTCTCGAATCACTGATGGGAGCTCTCGAAGGGGCGTGGCTGGACAACTGGAACGGCGAAGGAACACGAGGCGTCGAACCCGGTTCACTTGCATTCACGATGATGCTCCTTCATGTGCTTCCGGAAGGCTGGCCGTCGCCAGAGATCGGCGTGGATCCAGATGGTGAAATCAGTCTGGAATGGAGCTTGGGGCAGCCCGACCGAGTCGTCACCGTGAGTGTCGCGAAGAACGGCACGCTTAGCTACGCTGGCCTCTTCGGCGATAGCCGAACGCATGGCGTGGAGGTATCTGTTGGGCCGCTTCCTGCGACGATTGTGGATTGCTTGGACCGACTTTATTCATTCGCTCCGTGCCGTTGATCTTGCGGACGCGGAACCTCTAGCGCGCTTCTTGTCCAAGAGCGAGTTCTCTTCCGAAAGGGTCAAGCCACGAGCATTCCTGCCCAACCCGAAGGATTTGGAGACATCTACGTTCCGAATCCGAGGGCTGGCAGAGTCGGCGATTTGGGAGCTCGGTGAATCTCGAGTCGCCCACAAGACGGTGCGAGCGCGGGCAGAACTGACACCGGGTGACGTGTCATCCGCGGGCCTTCGCTGCAACCCGGATGACGATCCGCCGAGGCATGTAGGCCTTGTGGGTTGGCCCAACGAAAAGGACGCGCAGCTCTCCATGGCGCAGTTGCTAGCCAAGGCTGCCGGCCGGCCAGTCGCCCGCGGCTAGTAGGGCTCGCCGCCTCGGAAGCGGCCGTTACCGCGCCGTCGCCTGCACCACTCCCACGTTCGCGATCGTGCCGCCCTTGGTCATCGTCGGCACCGAGCATAGATAGAGGATGACGCCCGCCGCGGGGGCTTTGGCTTCGAAGACGGTCTTGCCGAAGAAGTCGGTGACGGTGCCGAGGGTCATGCCTTTTTCGACGTAGCTACCCTTCTTGACGGCCGGGTAGAAGATGCCGGGCTCGGTGCTGGTGACGCTCTCGATCTTCTCGATCCAGACGGGGCTCGTGACTGGCGTGGGCGCGCCCGGGAGCATCTTCAGGTGGCGCATCACGCTGAAGCAGCCGTTGACCAGCGCGGCGACGTCTTCCGGCTCGACGGTGCCGGCGTGGCCCGCCTCTGCGGTGATTGACGGCTTGCCGCGGGTGGTGGCGGTGTTTTCGAGGTAGCGCGAGGCGGCGGGGTCTTTGGGGCGCTCGGTCGAGATGATGATCGTGTCGAGGCCGAAGGCGAGGACCATCTCTTTCGACGCCGCGTCCTGTTTGGCGTTGCCGGTCTTGGTCCAGTAGCTGTAGGGCCGCAGGCTTTCGTCCATGTCGCCGCCGTGGAGGTCGATCACGTGGTCGGCCTTCTCGATGACGTCCCTCGTGATCAGGAACGACGCGCGCTCGGTCTGGGTGCCGTCCAGCTTGCCGGGGTAGAAGCGGTTCATGCTCTTGCCGTCCACCGGGTTCACGTGGACGACCTTCTGGTCGAACGACGGGCGGTTGATCAACGGCAGCAGGATGACGGTGCCAGAGAGCTGCGCCGGGTCGATCATGCCGATCAGCTTCTCGACCGCGATGATCGAGGCGTACTCGGTGCCGTGAGAGCCCGAGGCAATCGCGAGCACCGGTCCGGGCTTGGCGCCGTGGAGGACGATCACGGGAATGCTCGTAGCGGCGTCCGAGCCGGCCGGGACTTCGATGAAGCCGGTGGCCCTCTGGCCGCGTTCGGCCTTCGCGGTTCCGACGTTGAACGGCTGAGCGGCGGCGTTCGAGGCCGCGAGCAGGGCGACGGCGAGTGAGAAGCGCATGGGCGGGATGTTACGTCACCGCCGGCCGAGGATCGCGATCGCGACGCCGCCGAGGATCGCGATGCTGGCCAGCATCAGCCGCGCCGTGACCGGCTCTCCCAGCAGCATCGCGGCGCCGGCGGCCGTCAGGGCGGGCACCGAGAGCTGGACGATGCCGGCGCGAACCGCGCCCAGCGACGGCAGCGCCGCGTACCAGAGCGAGTAGCCGATGCCCGACGCGAACGATCCGGAGAGGGCGGCGATCACGACGCCGCGAGGCGTCAGATGTTGCGAGGCCGCGGCCGCCGCCGCGAGCAGCAGCGCGATCGGCACGCTGCGGGCGAAGTTGCCCGCAGTCTCGAGGAGCGGCTCCGTCGCGCGCCTTCCGCGGAGCGAGTAGACGCCCCAGGCGACGCCAGCCGCCAGCATCAGCGCGGCGCCGAACGGCTCGGGCGCCGAAAGGCCCGGGGCTACGAGCGCCACCAGGCCTGTGAGCGCGAGCCCGAGGCCGGCGCCGCTGCGGAGCGAGAGCCGCTCGCCGGCCGCGAGGCCGACGCCCAGCATCGTCACCTGCACCGCTCCGAACAGCAGCAGCGCCCCCGCCGCGGCTCCGATGCGAACGTACGAAAACGAGAAGAGAACGGCGTAGGCGAACAGGGCGAGCGCCGAGGGCCAGTTTCCGTGGGATGCCGGCCGAGAGCGCCGCGCCAGCAGCGCGAGCGTCAGCGCTCCCGACAGCAGGCGAACCAGCGTGAAGCTGGCGGCGTCGATTGAACCCGCGCCGAGCGCGAGCCGGCACAGCAGCGAGTTCGACGCGAAACCGAGGAGCGCCGCCGCCGTCAGCGCAACGACGCGTGGCGGCACGTCACACCGGCGCGAAGTACGAGATCCCGATCATCAGGAGCGTGACCCAGAAGCCGATCCAGCCGACGCCTCGCATCGAGCGCCGCAACGGCCGTCGACCCATCAGGCGCCGCGACAAGGCCGTCAGCAGTATCGCCGCCACCACCGCGCTGCCGAGTGCGCCGACGCCCATCGCGACCGAAGACATCGGGAACCCGACGTTGGCCGATGTCGCGGGCCCACGCCGCACCGGGGCCAGCGTCGTCACGTTGCTGGCGTTGAAGCGTTGCACGTTCATCAGCGCGATCGCGATGAACGGGCCGATCACGATGCCCAGGAGCGGCATCATCTTGGTGGCTGTCTTGCCCATCAGCGCGCCGAGCGCGCTCCCGATCACGAGGCCGAGCCCCACCACCAGCGGTGAAAGGCGCGCCTGCGTCTCGGAAGCGATGAACGCGCCGCCGAGCGCGCCCAGGACTCCCCAGAGGACGCGGTGCTGGGTCTCGGAGAGACGCGGCCGGCGCACGCGCCGCTGCGCGCTCTGCGGAGCCGGCGCCTGCATCGGCTCGAGGCGCAGGTCGTCGTCCTCCTCCGCTTCGGTCAGGCTTGGTCACCCACTCTTCGGGGATGATAGCGCGAGGCGTTGGAGTGGCTCGCCGGCGAGGCGGAAAACCGTCCACTCGTTCATCGGCAGAGCACCCAGGCCCTTGTAGAAGCCGATCGCGGGCTCGTTCCAGTCGAGCACCGCCCACTCCATCCGTCCGCAGCCGCGCTCGAGCGCGAGCCGCGCCAGCTCGGCGAGCAACGCCTTGCCGATGCCGAGACCGCGCTGCGCGGGCCGAACGTAGAGGTCCTCGAGGTACAGGCCGCGGCGTCCCACGAACGTGGAGTAGTTGTGGAAGAAGACCGCGAAGCCGGCCGGCGCGCCCTCCCAAAGCGCGAACAGGACCTCGGCGCTCGGGCGCTCGCCGAAGAGCTGTTCGCGCAGCGTCGCCTCGGTCGCGACGACCGCGTCGCTGAGCTTCTCGTACTCGGCCAGCTCCTTGATGAAGGTGAGGATCAAGGGGACGTCTTCGATGGCCGCGCGCGCGATCGTGAGGCGTTCAGGCGTGTCGCTCAAGTCTCGAACCTCCCCAGAAGCGGGGATTGTCGCAGAGCCAGCTCGCCAAGAGCAGGTCATGGTGGGCTTGCGTCCCCGCCCCCGAGCCCTACAATCGAAGCTGTCGTTGTCTTGGAGGGCTCTAATTCGATGAAGCGCGTTTTCCTGCTGCTTGCCACCAACCTGGCCGTCATGGTGATGTTATCGATCGTGTTGTCGCTGCTCGGTGTCAGCGGCTACATCGATCGCTTCGGCAACCTCGACTTCGCCGCCCTGGCGATCTTCTGTTTCGTCTGGGGCATGGGAGGGGCGTTCTTCTCCCTGTTGATCTCGCGCTGGGTCGCCAAGCGCTCGCTGGGCGTTCAGCTCGTGGACGGGCGGACTGGCCAGGAGGATCTGGACTGGCTCCACCGCACCGTCGAGCGGCAAGCCCAGATGGCCAACCTCCCGATGCCGGAGGTCGGCGTCTACGATTCGCCGGAGGTCAACGCCTTCGCCACCGGCCGCAGCAAGAGCAGCAGCCTGGTCGCGGTATCGACCGGCCTCCTGCGCACGATGGGTCGGCGCGAGATCGAGGGCGTGCTGGGGCACGAGCTCAGCCATGTCGCCAACGGCGACATGGTGACGATGACGCTGCTCCAGGGCGTGATGAACGCGTTCGTGATGTTCTTCGCACGGGTGATCGCGTTCTTCGTGGCGCAGTTCATCGCCGGCCGTTCGGAGGGCCGACGCAGCGAGTCCGGCGCGAGCGGGATGGTCTCGTTCCTGGTGCGGATCGTGCTCGAGATCGTGCTCGGCATCATTGGCTCGATGATCACCGCCTGGTTCTCGCGCTACCGCGAGTTCCGCGCCGACGCCGGCGGCGCCCAGCTCGCCGGCCGCGATTCGATGGTCGCAGCGCTGCGGCGCCTGCAACAGACGGCGCAGCTCGTCGACACGTCGCAGCCGGCGCTCGCCACCATGAAGATCGCGGGCGGCAAAGGCTTCATGGCCCTGCTCTCGACGCACCCGCCGCTCGAGGAGCGGATCGCGGCGTTGCAGAACCCACAGCTGCAGTAGGCCGTCACTCTGCGGACGCGGCGCTTGCCCTCGAGCGCCGCGCCCGCAGACAATGACATCCGATGAGGACAGAAGCGGGTCTCGCTTCCGACGTGCTCTCCGATTTGGCTCGCCTTCTCGGCGATCGCTTCTCGACGGCCGGCGCCGTGCGCGATCACCACAGCCACGACGAGTCCTACCACGCCTCGGCGGCTCCCGACGCGGTCGCCTATCCCGAAACCGTGGACGAGGTGCGCGCGATCGTGACCGCGTGCGCCGCCCAAGGCGTGCCGGTCGTCTCGAAGCAGATCGAGGCCTCGAACAAGTTCTCGGGGCTCGAGCTCGAGGTGGCGCCACGCTCTTCTTCGAGTTCCACGGGCCGAGCGAACGGAACGTGGTCGAGCAAGCCGAGATGGCGCAGGAGTTCTCGCGCGACAACGGCGGCGCTTCGTTCCGCTTCTCGACCCGGCCGGAGGAGCGCAATCGGCTCTGGAAGGCGCGCCACGAGGCCTACTACGCGGCGCTGGCGACGCGGCCGGGATCGAAGGGTTGGGCCACCGACGTGTGCGTTCCGATCTCGACGCTCACCGAGGCGATCCTGGCCGCCAAGCGCGACCTCGACGCGTCGTCGATCAGCGGGACCGTCGTCGGCCACGTCGGCGACGGCAACTTCCACATGCTGTATCTGATCGATCCGGCAGAGCCTGGCGAGCTCGACGAGGCGCGGCGGCTCAACGATCTGCAGGTGCTGCGCGCGCTCGAGGTCGGCGGCACCTGCACCGGTGAACACGGGATCGGCCTCGGCAAGACGAAGTACCTGCTGAGCGAGCACGGCGCCGGCGTCGCGGTGATGCAGGCGCTCAAGCAGGCGCTCGACCGGCTGGGCATCATGAACCCCGGCAAGATCTTCGGCGATCGGGTATGAGAGCCTGGATCGTCGCTGCCGCGCTGCTGCCGGCGTTCGCGGACGCGCAGCCGCGTTGGTGGAAGGGCAACACCCACACCCACACCCTCAACACCGACGGCGACAGCAGCCCGGTGGACGTCGCGCGCTTCTACCGGGAGCAGGGCTACCACTTCCTGGTGCTCTCCGACCACGACTCGCTCACCGGCGTGGAGGCCCTGAACGGGCTCTTTGGCACCAGCGAGGGCCCCGCCACCGCCGACGCCATCGTCCGCTTCCACCCGTTCCTGTTGATACCGGGAGAAGAGGTCACGGCCTCGTTCTCGCCGAAGGATCCCCCGGTTGGCGCACGGGAGCGTGACGCCGACCGCAAAGCGATCCACCTGACCGCGCTCAACGTGCGCCGCGTGATCGCGCCGCTGCGCGGCTCGAGCGTCGCGGACACGCTGCAGAAGAACGTCGACGCGGTCCGCGCCGCGGGTGCTTTGCCGATCGTCAATCATCCGAACTTCCTCTGGTCGCTGACGGCGCACGACATCGCGGGGCTACGCAACGTGTCGTTGCTGGAGCTCTTCAACGGCCACATGCAGACGAACAACCTGGGCGGCGGCGGCGCGCCGAGCGTCGAGGAGATCTGGGACGCGGTGCTTTCGGCCGGGACGCCGATCTATGGTGTCGCTTCGGACGACGCTCACTCGTTCAAGACCTCGCCGCTGCCCGCTGTGGTCGCCGCGCCGGGCCGCGGCTGGGTAATGGTGCGCTCGGAGCGCCTCACGGCAGACGCGATCGTGGCGGCGTTGGAGCGCGGCGACTTCTACGCCTCGACCGGCGTCGAGCTCGTCGACGTCGCCGTCTCCGAGCGCGCGCTCACGCTCACGCTCGCTGCGCGCTCGCGGAGCCGTTATCGGGTGCTGTTCATCGGACACGGCGGACGGGTGCTGAAGGAAGTCGCGGTGGCCGACGCCGACGCGCCGCAGGCGGTGAGCTACGAGTGGAAGGGTGACG
>CAZVOI010000024.1:0-7780 GCA_964628275.1 uncultured Acidobacteriota bacterium
TTCCTTCGGCGGGCGCAGGTTGGCGAAGTCCATCGGCAGCATCACGTTCTCCGCCGTCGTCAGCGTGGGCAGCAGCTGGAAGAACTGGAAGACGACGCCGACATTCCGGCCCCGCCAGCGCGCCAGCGCCTCCTCGGACGCGGCGTGTACGGCCTCCCCGCCCACCACCACCTCGCCGGTGCTGGGCCGGTCGATGCCGCCTATCAGGTGCAGCAGCGTCGACTTGCCGCTGCCCGACTTCCCCAGGATCGCCACGAATGCGCCCTGGGCGATCTCCAGATCGATCTCTTGCAGCGCCGGGCATGGCCCTGCCGCGGTCTCGTAGCTTTTCCCGACCTTGCGCAGCGCGATCAGCGGTTCCTGAGCCACGATGGCCTCCCTTTGGCGCCATCTCGAAGACGCCTCACAATGCGGAGACTAGGGAAGCCGCGCTGAACACAGCGTGAACGCGCCGTTCAGCGAGGGTTCAGCCGAGATCCAATAAGAAGGACGCGTGCGAGTTCTGGTCGTCGAAGACGAAGCACTCCTTTCGGAGCGGCTGGCCAGCGCGCTGGGAGAGGCCGGCTACGCGGTGGACTGCGCGAATGACGGCGAGCGCGCCGAGTTCCTCGGCCAGACGGAGGACTACGACGCGGTGGTGCTGGATCTGGGCCTGCCGAAGCTGGACGGGCTGTCGGTGCTCAGGCGCTGGCGCGAGGCCGGCCGCGCCGTGCCGGTGCTGGTGCTGACGGCGCGCGGGAGCTGGCACGAGAAGGTCCAAGGCATCGACGAGGGCGCGGACGACTACGTCTCGAAGCCGTTCCAGATCGAAGAGGTCCTGGCGCGGCTGCGCGCGCTGATCCGTCGCTCCAAGGGACAGACCAGCCCGGAGCTGCGCTCGGGGAACGTGGCGCTCGACTCGCGCCTCTCCAAGGTCACGCGCGACGGCGTGGCGGTGAAGCTGACCAGCCACGAGTTCCGGGTGCTCTCCTACCTGATGCACCACCGCGGCCGCGTGGTGTCGCAGTCGGAGCTGACCGAGCACATCTACGCCCAGGACTTCGATCGCGATTCGAACACCGTGGAGGTGTTCGTCGCGCGCTTGCGGCGCAAGCTGGGCGCCTCGCTGATCGAGACGGTGCGCGGACTCGGCTACCGCGTGGGAGCCACGTCGTGACCTCGCTCCGCTCGCGAATCCTGATCGGAGCGGTGTTGTGGACGCTCGGCTCGGGGCTGGTGACGCATCTCCTGGCGCTGGGGCTCAATTCGCGCAATTCCGGCAGGATCGTCTTCCACGTCAGCGGCATGGCGACCCTGGCCGTGCTGCTGTTGCTGGCGGGTCTGACGCACGTGCGGCGCGGGATGTCGCCGCTCGAGAAGCTGCGCACGCGGCTCAAGGCCTTGCGCGCGGGCGATCAGGCGCGGCTCGACGGCAAGTATCCGGCCGAGGTGCAGCCGCTGGTCAGCGACCTGAACGCGCTCCTCGACGATCGCGACGCGAGCGTGGCGCGCGCCCGCGCCAAGGCCGGCGATCTCGCCCACGGGCTGAAGACCCCGCTCGCGGTCCTGTCGCAGGAGGCCGAGAGCGCTGCCGCGGCCGGCCACGCCGAGCTCGCCGCCAGGATCCGCCAGCAGGTCGATCGGATGCGGCGGCAGGTCGAGTACCACCTGGCCCACGCGCGCGCCGCGGCTTCGGGGTCCTCGCTGGGCGCGCGCACCTCGGTCGCCGAGCCGGTGGAGGGCCTGGTACGAACGCTGCTGCGCCTGCACGCGGAGCGCGGACTCACGATCCACGTCGGCGTCCCTGCCGATCATGCGGTCCGCTGCCCGCGCGAGGACCTCGAAGAGATGCTCGGGAACCTGCTCGACAACGCCTGCAAGTGGGCCAGGTCCGCGGTCAGAGTCCAGTCGACGCTGGTCGCGTCTTCAGTAATGTTCGACGTCGACGACGACGGCCCCGGCCTCGATCCGTCGCTGCGCGACGCGGTGCTGCAGCGCGGCGTGCGCGCCGATGAAGCGGCGCCCGGTTCCGGTTTCGGTCTGGCGATCGTGCGCGATCTGGCGGAACTCTACGGCGGCACCGTCGCGCTGAGCGGCTCGCCAGCGGGCGGCGTGCGGGCCCGGCTACAGCTTCCCTCCGCCGGCTAGGGCACCCTGTAAACGGCGGCGTTGATGTGCATTCCGGCGCCGACCGACGCGAACACGATGGTGTCGCCGGCGCGGATCGCCTGACCCTCGAACTTTCCTTTCGAGATCAGATCAAGCAGCGTCGGGATCGTGGCGACCGAGCTGTTGCCGAGCCAGGAGACCGTCATCGGCATCACGTCGGCCGCGGGGGTCGTCTGGTAGAGGTCGTATAGCGCGTTGAGAATCGCCTGGTCCATCTTGCCGTTGGCCTGGTGGATCAGGATCTTCTGGACATCGGAGATCGCGACGCCGGCCTTCTCCAGACACTGGCGGATCGCAACGGCCACGTTCTGGAGCGCGTACTTGTACAGCTTGCGGCCTTCCATCTTCAGGAACATCGCGTCCAGGAAGACGGCGTCCTTGTTCGACGCGCCCATGCTCAGCATCGCCGAATGATCGAGCGTGTCCGAGCGGACGGCGTGCGCCAGGATCCCGACCGGCTTCTCGCTCTCGCGCGCCTCGAGGATCACCGCGCCGGCGCCGTCCGAGTAGATGAGGCTGTCGCGATCGTGAGGATCGGAGACGCGCGACAGCGTCTCGGCGCCGATCACCATCGCCCGGCGGACGTCGCCGGCGCGGATCATCGCGTCGCACTGGATCACTCCCTGAAGCCAGCCGGGACAGCCGAAGATCAGGTCGAAAGCCGCGGTCGCGGGCGTCTTGATCTTCAGCTTCGCCTTGACTCGGGCGGCCAGCGACGGCACCAGGTCGGACTGGTGGGTGCCGGCGCGCACGTCGCCGAAATTGTGGGCGACGATGATCGTGTCGAGCTCTTCCTTGTCGATGCCTGACGACTCGAGAGCGTCGCGGGCCGCCT
Source organism: uncultured Acidobacteriota bacterium (assembly GCA_964628275.1). Taxonomy (GTDB): domain Bacteria; phylum Acidobacteriota; class Vicinamibacteria; order Fen-336; family Fen-336; genus CAZVOI01. Next base: position 2,984 of record CAZVOI010000024.1, read on the forward strand.
CGGCGGCCATGTCCGAGTTCACCAGCGCGTCGTCGACGTAGCGGCGCTCCTGGATCCCGGTGATCGCCTCGAACTGCTCGACGATCTGGCGGTTCGACTTGTCGATCTTCTTGCCGTCGGCTCCCCAGAACTCGCGCGCGAGCAACTCTTCGTTGAGCACGCGCCGCGGGGGGATGTAGCTCCCGGTGCCGACGATGACCGACCGCAATGTCATTACCGCGAATGATAGAGGATCGACGCGCGAGCCGACATCGAATCTCGCGAGAATGCGATTTTGTCCGGCGCTGATCCTGCGCTAGGCCCTAGCGCGGAGATCCCGCAACTCGTTCCAGAACGAGTTGCTCCAAGTGTGCTCGATGCCGGTTTTGCCGCAGCCTGCTATTCGCGCCACGAATCGATCGTGCGGCTCATCTCCTCATCCGAGACCGTCGAGCGCTGCGTTTCGAAGCCGAGGGGGAGACGGCCGCCTGACCTCGGGAAAAGCGCTAGGATCGACCTCCCGAGGAGGACGCTGATGAAAAAGCCGATCGGAAGGACGTGCGTCGGAGTCTTCTTGTCGGCCCTCGTTTGCGCCGCCGCGTGCTCTCGGCCGGCCGCCAACCCCGCGCCGCAAGCAGCCGCACCCGCGGCCGCGGCTCCGGCTCAGGCCGCGCCGGCTCCGGCGACAGCGCCTGCCGCCGCGGCACCGGCCGCAGCGGCGCTGCCGGTGATCGCGAGCGAGACCTACTCGGCCGATGCCGGACTGCGCTGCGACCTCTTGGAGGTGAGGCGCGTCAGCGGCGGCGCCGTCCGAATCAAGTGGCGCCTCGTGAATACCTCCGAGAAGACGATGACCACGGAAGGCAAGAGCATTCAATACAACTGGGGCGGCTGGGAGAGCTTGTACTACATCGATCCAGCCGAGAACAAGAAATACGAATCGCTCACCGACAGCGAGGGCAAGCGCATCCTGGACGTTGTCTACGGGCACACCTTCAAGGCTGGGGAACAGCTGGCGCAGTGGGCGAAGTTCCCGGCACCGCCCCCAAGCTCGACCAAGATCACGGTCACCATACCCAAGTTCACACCGTTCGAGGACGTGCCGGTTTCGCAGTAGGGAGGCGACAACAATGAGCGGCGCACGCCGCGCCCGAGCGACGCTGGTCCTGGCTGCTCTGGCAGCCGCGCAAGCGTGGGCGGCGGAGAAGTACGGGCCGGACGATCCGATTCCTCCCGGCGCGACCGCGAAGGTCTTGGCACTCGCCGGAAAGGTGACCGAGCTCAAGGGCCTGGCTTCCGGGGTGTCGGGGAAGACCGAAGCCCTGACCGCCGCGCTCGAGGATCTCGGAGCCAAGGTCACCGAGCAGGAGATTCGGATCGAGCTTCAGGCCGACGTGCTCTTCGATTTCGACAAGGCCGAGCTTCGGCAAGAGGCGATCCCGAGCCTGCAGAAAGTCGGAGCCGTGATCAACGGCTACCCGAACCTGCCGGTCCGGATCGAGGGACACAGCGATGCGAAGGGCGCCGACGACTACAACATGAAGCTCTCGGAGCGCCGTGCAGCCTCGGTGAAGGGTTGGCTGGCCCGAGACGCCGGCATCGACGCCGGGCGCATCTCGACCTACGGCCGCGGAGAGACACGGCCTGTGGCGCCGAACGCCAAACCCGACGGCAGCGACGATCCGGAGGGCCGCCAGAAGAACCGCCGTGTCGAGATCACGCTCAAGAAGGCGCCTCACTGAAGGAGAGTCCATGATCCTGGTGGTCGGCAGCACGGGACAGGTCGGCGCCTCGGCCGTGCACAAGCTCAGCGCGAGGGGCAAGACGGTCGTCGACGTGGTGCGTGATGCGGGGGCGGAGAAGGCCCGCGCTCTGCTGGCGGCCGGAGCGAGGCTGGTGGTCGGCGATCTCAAGGCCCCACCCAGCCTGGAACGGGTGCTGAAGGGCGTGAATGCGATCATCTGCACGGCCAGCTCCACGCTGTCGCGCCGCGAGGGCGACTCGCTCGAAACCGTGGACGGCAAAGGAGTGCAGTCGCTGATCGACATGGCCGAGCGCAAAGGAGTCGGCCGTTTCATCTACGTGTCCTTCAGCCGCAACATGCCGAGCGACTTCCCGCTGGCCGAGTACAAGCGAGCCGCCGAGCGGCGGCTGGAAGCCTCGAAGCTCGACCACAGCATCCTGCTTCCGACCTGCTTCATGTAAACGTGGCTCTCGCCGGCGGTGGGCTTCGACGTGGCCGCTGGAAAAGTGCGGATCTACGGCGACGGTACTTCGAAGATCAGCTACATCAGCCTCGAAGACGTCGCCTCGGTGTGGTGGCGTGCGTCGACAACCCGGCCGCCAGCCGGAAGGCGATTCCGATGGGTGGGCCGCTCGGGTACTCGCAGCTCGAGGCGGTCGAGCTGGTCGAGTCGCACGGGCAAGCCGCTCGCGCGCGAGCACATGACCAGCGAGCAGATCAAGGCCGCCCGTGCCGCCGCCACCGACCCGATGACGGCCACGTTTCTCGGCCTGTTCGACGCGGCCTCACGCGGCGACCTGGTCCCGACCGACTGGACGCATGTGCTCGGCGTGCAGCCGACCTCGCTCGAGGACTGGGTCAAGCGCGCTTTCGGCGGGCGCTAGGCCTCGTCTTCAGTTGAGCGGCTTGATCCGGATGTTCCGGTAGTAGACGGTGCTGTTCGGGTCGTGCGCCTGCAGCGCTACCGTGCCGGCGCTCATCACGCGCTTGGCGAAGTCCGGGCTGCCGGCCCATTCCGCTGGCTGAGTCCAGGCGACGGTCTGCTTGCCGTTCACCGTGATCGTGATGGTGTCGCCCTTCACTACGATGTGCTGGGTGAACCACTCGTCGTCCTTGGCGGGCGCTTCCGTGACGTCGCTGACGTGGTACAGGCTCCCGGTCCGCACCGGATCGCGGGCGTACGTGTTGTTCACCTGGATCTCGAAGCCCTTGGCGGGCCAGCCCTTCTCCTGGAACTCGGTGAGGATGAAGATCCCGCCGTTGGAGTTCGCGCGGGTCATCACGTCGACCTTCAGCTCGAAGTTGCGGAAGCTGTGGTTCAGGAACGGCCCGTCGTAGTAGGCGTGGCCGGGCGTGCCATGCGCGACGATCGCGCCGTCCTCGATCTTGAAGGAATCGGGGTTGGCCACCCTCCAGCCGGTGAAGTCCTCGCCGTTCCAAAGCTGGGTGAACCCAGCTTCCGGTTTGGGCGCCTGAAGCAGCGCCACCAGCAACGTGCCGATGCTCAGAATGGAGTTCATGGTGCGTGCAGTTTAACGACAAATGGTCGGGCATAGGCTGGGCCGGCTCCTGCGGCATCGGCGCCGGCTCCGGAGGTTGCGGTACGCTAGCTCGTCCGCGTGACCTGGGGAGGCCCTCATGTTCAGTCCATTACACAGCACTGCGGCGCTGGCCGCGCTCGCTTCCCTGCTGCTCGTCGCCGCTCCCGCAGGTGCCGCTGGCCCACCCGACTTCTCGGGAGAGTGGAAGCTCGATCGCGAGGCCAGCGACGACGTCGAGGCCAAGGCCAAGCAGGCGGCGGGCTCGCAGTCCATGTCCGGCGCCCCGTCGTGGGGCAGCGTCACGGTCTTGCCGTGGGGTTCGAAGTTCAGCGAGGGGCAACGGGTCATGTTCCGCGACGTGCTGCTGGCTGGCGTGGCCGCGCTCGCGGACCTGAAGATCGAGCAGACGGCGACCGAAATCAAGACGATCCACGGCGATGCGGGCGTGCGGATCTTCAACCTGGGGCGTGCCAGCACCGGAACGGCCGTCCTGACCGGCGACAAGGTCACCCGCCGAGCGCGCTGGAAGGGCGAGCAGCTCGTGCTCGAGTCGTCCAGCGGCAAGCTAAAGACCGCCGAGACCCTGACCCGCTACACGGAGCGGGACCAGGTGATCGTGGCGTTCCACTACGAGATGGAGCTGCTCGAGCATCCGCTCGATCTCAAGCTGGTGTACGACCGGGCGCAGCCGAAAGCCCCGTGAAGCGGCCGGCGCCGCGCATCGAGTGCGCGGCGAAGATGGCGAGCCCGCTCCAGATGAATCCGAAGGCCAGCGCTACGCCGCTCGAGAACGCCTCGCGATAGACGAGAACCGCCAGCAGGAACTGAATCGTCGGCGAGATGTACTGCAGGAACCCGAGCGTCGAGAGCGGCAGCCGCCGGACCGCTCCCCCGAAGAGCAGCAGCGGGCCCGCCGTCAGCGGCCCACTCACCAGCAACAGCGCATCGCGCGTCCAGGCGCCCGATAGAAAAGCCAGCTCTCCAGCGGTGCCGGCCCAGATCAGGTAGCCCGCCGCGAGCGGCAGCAGCAGCAGCGTCTCGATCGCCAATCCCACCACCGCACCCACCGGCACGATCTTGCGCAAGAGACCGTAGCTGCCGAAGGAGAACGCCAGCGCCAGCGCGATCGCCGGAACGCGGCCGGCCTGCAACGCCATCCACGAGACGCCGACCAGGGCCAGCGCGGCCGCCAGAATCACCGGGCGCGCCAGCCGTTCGTGGAGGACGACGACCCCGAGCAGGACGCTGACGAGCGGCGTCATGAAGTAGCCGAGGCTGGTCTCGAGGATCTGACCGCTGACAACCGCGCTGATGTAGACGAACCAGTTGAACGCGAGCGCCGCGGTGCTGCACAGCAGCACGCTCACGCTTCGCCGCGACCGGAGCGCGGCGAGCAAATGGCCGCCCAGGCCCTGCCACCAGACCAGGCACAGCAGGATCGCCGCAGCCCAGACGATGCGGTGCGCCAGGACCTCGAGCGGCCGCACCGAGGCGAGCGCCTTGAAGTAGATCGGGAACAGGCCCCACAGGCCA
>CAZVOI010000025.1:0-11017 GCA_964628275.1 uncultured Acidobacteriota bacterium
GGAGCCTTCTCGAGCGAGGCCTTGGCTCCGGCGATCTCGGTCTGAAACGCGAGGTTCTCGGTGAGACCGTACGCGAGGAAGAACAGGCCCTCGCTCTCGCGGAACTTTCCTCGAAAGTCCTGGGCGCCCGCGAAGTTGAACTCGTGCGGGCTGTACTCACGATTGTTGTCGACGTAGTACTCCCAGTACGGGTAGACGATCAGGTCGCCGCGGCGGATGTAGGTGCCGAACATCGACGACGCCACGCCGGTGCCTCGGTCCCTGAGGTAGACCGGCAAAGCCGAGTCGGACGTTTGCGGGGCCGGCGCGGGTTGCTGCTGGGCGGCGATCATCGGGGCCAGTGCCGCCAGGGTCAGGGTGAGGCACGGCACGAAGCTGCGCGCTGGATTCATGGTTCACCTCTTGCGAGACGAACACTACGCAGGCTCAGATGAACGCACGATGACGCCGCTCAGCGCCGGAACATGTACTGCAGCTTCACCAAGAGGCCGTTCGATTCACGCCTGAAGCGGTTATCCAGCTCGCGCAGGTCGTGGTTGTAGATGACGAACAGGTCGCCACGCGGGTGGAACGTCCAGCGCAGGCGCGTGTTGGCGCCGAAGCTGCCGTCTTCTCCGTCGTACTGGAGGAAGCTGTCGAGCTGGAGATCGGGCGACAGGTTGAGGCGGATCCGGGTTCCCAGCAGCGTCAGGTCGAAATCGCCCTCCGCGAGGCGGCCGCGGTCGTGCTCGGCTTCGACGAGCAGCGTCACCAGCGGCGACGGCGTCCAGGCGGCCTCGACCTCGAACTGCTGGAGCTGGCCGGTGTAGAAGCCGCCGAACGACCAGCGTGCCTCCGCGGACAGCTTGCGCTTGGCGGCGGTTTCCAGCTCGATCTGATAGCGGCGCCAGTGGTGCGTTCCTCTCGGCACCACGACGTCCTCGGCGATCTCGAAGGGCTCGGCCAACCGCTCACCCGTGGCCTCGATCTGCAGGCCGATTCGGCCCCCGCTCTCGAGCTGCCAGCGGAGCGGTGTGAGCGGAACCGCGTAGCTCTCCCAGCGCCTGTCCAGATCCGTCGTCACGTTGGCGTAGAGACGGTGAAACATCTGGCGGATGAAACTGTCCTTGGGCCGCGGCGCGAACGTGCAGCCGCTGAAGAGGGTGTTGATGCCACGCCGCGGCACGAAGCCGAGCGAGGGGTCGAAGCCGTCGCCGATCCGGCGATAGAGCAGGAAGCAGTCCCACAGGTCGTTCGGATAGTCGACCTTGAAGCCGAACGCGGTGCGTTCCCGAAACCGCGCGAGGTCCTCGCGTCCGGTGACCAGACCCCAGGCCCCGGCGATGAAGTTCTTGTCGCCGCGGAAGCTCGACGTCTGGTAGGTGAAGTCGGCCCCGAGCTCGTAGCTCCCGCTCCTCCCGAGCGGATCGCCGAAAGCTGCGAGGAACCCGGCCCGCGATTCGCCGAGCAGGTTCTGCTTCATGCGCAGCACGCCCATCGTCGTGGCCGGGGCGAGCGCGATCGCTTCGCGCGTCCGCACCACCAGGCCGCCGAAGTTGGTCCCGCCCACTCGTCCGGTGGTCTTCAGTCCGGCGAGGATCGGGACCTCCTGACCCTCGACCAGACCGATGCGCCGCGTGAAGAACGGCACCAGGGCTTCGTCACCGATGCCGAGGCCGAAAGAGAAGATGTCCGCCGCCTCGAGAAAGAACGAGCGCTTCTCCGGAAAGAACAGCGGAAAGCGGGTGAAATTGGTCTGGCGCGTGTCGACCTGGGTCTCCGCGAAATCCGTGTTGACGGTCAGCCAAGTCAGCGCGTTCGAGCCCAGCCGCTGAGTCACGTCCAGGCTCGGCTCGAGCGTGCCGTCGACCGAAGCTCCGGGCGACGGGTTCTGGAAGCCGCCGACCAGCGACGGCCGCACGCCCAGGCCGAGACCCAGATCGAACGCCGGCAGTCCGGCGAGCAGCCCGGCTCGGCTCGGCTGGAACACCGTGTAGTCCTGCCGCGGGCTGGCCCAACGGTCGGTCTCCTGGAGCCGCTGCACGTGCCGCTGGATATTGAAGCCCCACTCGTCGAGGCCACGCTTGAAGCTCAGGGTGTGCACCGGAATCCGGATCTCCGCCGTCCAGCCGATGTCGTCACGCAGCGTGGCCGCTTCCCACTCGCCGTCCCAGTTGGTGTCGATGTCCTCGCCGCCGGGCTCGACGATCGCGTCCAGGCGCGCGCCGCCGGGGTTCACGGCGAACACATATCCGGAGCGGCCGTCCTGGAACGGGTCCAGCACCAGCACGATGTGATCCTCGAACTCGAAGTCTCCGTCGCGCTCCTTCGTGTAGCTGACGATCCTGCGCGGCTCCGGGTCCAGGCAGCGAATGCCGAACACCAGAGCCCTCGGCCCCGCCAGTACCTTCACGATCGTCTGGCTCGTCGGGGAATCGCCTTGCCGCGGCTCCACCATCACGAGGTTCTCGATCGCGGGCGCCGCGGTCCAGGCGGGTTCGTCGAGGTTCCCGTCCAGCCGCAGCCCCTCGGGCAGCACGCCGGCCACCAGCCGAGGCCGGGGCTCGTCCGCGCCGAGGGCGGGCGACGCGGCGAGAATCGCTACCAGGACGAGGGCGCCCGGGCCCGGCCACGCTCGACGACTTCAATTCGGGGGCGCCATGCGCCGTGGCAGGCGTGCCAGGAACGTGCTCCCCGATCCGTCGCCACTGGCGAGGACCAGCGTGCCGCCGTGGGCTTCCGCGATGGCCCGCGCGATCGGCAAGCCCAGACCGGCGCCGTCTCCGTGCCGCGAGGCATCCAGCCGAACGAAGCGGAGGAAGACGCGCTCGCGCTCCGACGCAGGAATGCCGGCGCCAGTATCCGTGACGGTCAAGAGCGCCGTCTCGGGATCCGCGACCAGCTCCACGCGCACGCGCCCGCCGCCTGGCGTGTGGCGGATCGCGTTGTCGAGCAGGTTCAAGAGCATCTGCCGCAGCCGTCGCTCGTCGCCGGTCACCTCGACGTCGCTTGCGCCTTGGCGTTCGAGGGCGATGCCCTTCGGTTCTGCGAGCAAGCTCGCCTCTTTCACGCAGTCCGCCACCAGCTCGTCGAGATAGAGCGGGGCCAGGTCGAGCGGCAGGCCAGCCACGTCCGCGCGGGCCAGCGTGAACATGTCCTCGACCAGGCGGGTCAGCCGGCGCATCTGGTCACGAACGACGGCCAGGCCATCCCGGTATTCCTCCTCGGGCCTTCGTTCGCGGGCGAGCGTCACCTCGATCGCGGTGCGCGCGACCGAGACGGGCGTGCGCAGCTCGTGGGAGGCGTCGGCCATGAACTGCCGCTGCTCGCGAAGCAACGACTCCAGCCGCCCGAGCAGCTCGTTGAACGCCCCTGCCAGGAGGCCCAGCTCGTCCTTTGGGTTGCTGGCGGCGAGGCGGAAGCCCGGCGTGCGCTCGTCGATCCGCCGCGCCTGGTCCGCCATCGAGCTGAGCGGGCGGAGCGCGGCATGGGCGATCCACCATCCGCCCGCCGAGGCCAGCACCAGTGCGAGAAACACGCTCCCAACCAGGGCTTGCGTGAGTCCCCTGAGCTCGACCTGCAGCGGAGCGAGGGACTCCGCCACTCCCACTTGGTAGCTCGTTTGCGCGTGCTGGTGACGCTTGAGGCTTGTTCGAAAGGCTCCGTCCACGGTGGTTTCGGCCGGGTCGCGCGCGACGAGCGGGTTGCCGGCCGGCCGAGGCAGGCCCTCCCATCTCCCCGAGAGGAGCAGGCCGCTCGCGTCGAAGATGGCCAGCGATCGGCCGGTCGTCCCGAAGTCCTCCAGAGCATCGTTGGCGGCCTCGGGCAGGGAGAGCCCTTCCTCGATATCGGCGCCCACAATCCGCGCGACCTGGGTGCCCAGGCGTCCCAGCTCCTCGTCGATCCGCAAGAGCCGTGAGCGCGCATAGGCGTTATGAACGGCGACCGCGGCGACGACCAGGACCAGGCTCAGGACGGTCACGTACCAGAACGTGAGCCGGGCGCGGATCGACAGCGTCATGAAACATCTGCCGGAGCCGCCCCGGAAAGCTCCGGGCCGGCATTCAGCGCGTAACCCTCGCCCCGCCGCGTCCGAATCACGGACTCGGAACCGGGATCGTCCAGCTTCTTGCGCAGGCGGCGAACGTACACCTCGATCACGTTCGAGAAGGCGTCATAGCTCTCATCCCAGACGTGCTCGGCGATCTCGGCCCGGCCCACCACCTCGCCGCCGCGGCGAGCCAGGTACTCGAGCAGCGCGTATTCGCGCGCGGTCAACGGGACCTCATGTCCGCGCTTGAACACGCGGTGCGCCCGTGTGTCCAGCTCGAGATCCTGGATGCGAAGCCGTTCCGGCAGCAGCGGCCGTGACCCGCGCCGGATCACCGCGCGCAGCCGCGCCAGCAGCTCGCCGAAGTCGAAGGGCTTGGTGAGGTAGTCGTCGGCGCCGCTGTCGAGGCCCGCGATCCGCGCCTCGACCGAATCGCGGGCGGTCAACATCAATATCGGGATCGCTACACCCTCACCGCGAACCTGCCGGCACACCGCCAGCCCGTCCTTGAGCGGCAGCAGCACGTCGAGGACGATCGCGTCGTAGTCGGCGATCGACGCCTGGTAGCAGGCGGCTTCGCCATCCCCCACGACGTCCACGGCGTACGTCTGCTCGCGAAGGCCCTTGGCGATCATCCGCGCCGCGTCGGGCTCGTCCTCGACCAGCAGGATCCGCATCTTTTCAGGGCTATCTTCTTGATACAGGGACGCAGGACGACGCCGGCTCGCTTACATCGTATCGAAACGGAGATGAACGCCGCATGACGACACGACGCACCCCATCGCATACACTGCCCAGAGCACCCATGCCTCGGCGCTTGACTCGGAACGTCGTGTCCTTCGGGCTCGGCGTGCTCGCGGTGTCGGTGGCCCGGGCGCAGGCCGGCTCGGGCGCCTTCGAGCCCTACAGCGAATCCATCCCCGGCACCAAGGTCGCCTTCGAGATGGCCGCGATCCCCGCTGGCAGCCTGCTGCTGGGAAGCCCTGCCGGCGAGGCCGGCCGGGGCGCGGACGAGGGCACGCAGGTCCGCGTCTCGCTGGGCGCCTTCTGGATGGGACGCCACGAGGTCACCTGGAACGAGTTCGACCTTTTTGCGATCGAGCGGAAATCGGCGTCCGAGGCGGCAGCTTCCCCGGCTTCCGGGATCGACGCGGTGACGCGGCCGACGCCGCCCTACGCGGACGAGTCCTTCGGCTACGGCAAGGGACGCCAGCCGGCGCTGAGCATGACCCACCACGCGGCGATGGAGTACTGCCGCTGGCTGTCGCAGCGCACGGGCCGGACGTATCGGCTGCCGACGGAAGCGGAATGGGAGTACGCCTGCCGCGCCGGCGGCACTTCCCGCTACGGTTTCGGCGACGACGCGGAGCCGCTCGCCGATCACGCCTGGTTTCGCGACAACGCCGACGAGCGGCCGCGGCCCGTCGGACGCAAGAAAGCCAACGCCTGGGGTCTCTTCGACATCCACGGCAACGTCGCGGAGTGGGTGCTCGACCGCTACGAGCGCGACGTCTACGCGCGCTGGGCGGCCAAGCCGGGCCCGCCGGGACCGGTGTTGCTGCCGGACCAGAGCCGCTACCCGAACAGCGTTCGCGGCGGCTCGTGGGACGACGCGGCGGCCGTGCAGCGCTGCGCCGCGCGGCGCGCGTCCGATCCGAGCTGGAACCGACGCGATCCCCAGCGGCCGCAGAGCATCTGGTGGCTCACCGACGCGACCCACGTCGGGTTCCGCGTCGTGCGAGCGCTCGAGGAGCAAGAAGATCTCGTCGGCCTGCGCTCCAAGCTGACCCGAGACAGTCCCTAGATCACGAAAGGAAGAAGCCATGGCTGAAGACAAGGTCGACCAGGCCACGCGACGCGATTTCCTGCGGACATCCGCCGCCGCAGTGGGTGGCGCACTCGCCGCTCCGGTGCTTCCCGGCGCCTGGGCCGCGGGTAGCGACGAGATCAAGGTCGGGCTCGTCGGCTGCGGGGGCCGCGGCCGCGGCGCGATCAAGGATGCCCTGCAAGCGGCGGACGGCGTTCGGCTCGTCGCCATGGGCGACGCCTTCGCTGACCGTCTCGCCGAGACTCGGGAAAACCTGAAGACACTCGGCGAGAAGGCGCAGCTTTCCAGCGAGCGCTGCTTCGTGGGCCTCGACGCGTATCAGAAGGTCCTCGCGACCGACGCGAACTACGTGATCCTGGCGACGCCGCCGGCGTTCCGCCCCGAACACCTGCGGGCCGCGGTGGCCGCGGGCAAGCACGTCTTCGCCGAGAAGCCCGTGGCCGTGGACGGTCCCGGCATCCGCGCCGTGCTCGGCGTCTACGAAGAGGCCAAGGCCAAGGGCCTCGGCATCGGTGTCGGCACGCAGCGCCGTCACCAGACCGGCTACCTCGAGACGATGAAGCGCATCCAGGACGGCGCGATCGGCGAGGTCGTCGCCGCCCGCTGCTACTGGAACCAGGGCGGGCTTTGGAACAAGCCGCGCCAGGCCGAGTGGAGCGACCTCGAGTGGCAGATGCGCAACTGGCTGTACTTCACATGGCTCTCGGGCGACCACATCGTCGAGCAGCACGTCCACAACCTGGACGTGGTCAACTGGGCGCTCGGCGCGCACCCGATCAGCGCGCAGGGGATGGGCGGCCGGCAGGTGCGCACCGATCCCGCGTACGGCCACATCTTCGACCACTTCAGCGTCGACTACGAGTACGCGAGCGGCTTGCACTTGATGAGCATGTGCCGCCAGATCGACGGCTGCGCCAAGCAGATCATGGAGGGCCTCCAGGGAACCAAGGGCAGCGCCGAGCTGAACGACGGCGCCAAGCGCTGGCGCCTCACCGGCCCGCGGGCCTGGAAGTTCGAGGGCGAGGCCAACGCTCCCTACCGACAGGAGCACACCGACCTGATCGCGAGCATCCGCGCGGGACGTCCCTACAACGAGCTCAAGGACATCGCGGAGACGACGCTGACCGCGATCATGGGGCGCATGTCCGCCTACACGGGCAAGCTCGTCACCTGGGAGGACGCGCTCGCCTCGACCGACCGGCTCGTGCCCGAGCAGCTCGCCTGGGGGCCGTTGCCGATGCCCGAAGTCCCGCGGCCCGGCGCCTGATGCCGTCGGTCGCGCTGGTAGCGCTCGCGGCCACGTCGCTGGCCGCGGGTGCTACGCAGCGCTACGAGTTCGAAGCGCCGCACATGGGCACGCTGGCGCGCGTGGTCGTCTACGCGCCCGGGCGCTCGGCCGCCGAGCGCGCGGCGCGCGCGGCCTTCGCGCGCATCGGCCAGCTCGACCAGCGGCTGAGCGACTACCGACGGGACAATGATCTCGAGGCGCTGGCCCTTTCCGCAGGCGGCGAGCCTCGCCGCGTGAGTCCGGACCTGCTCGCTGTGCTGGAGCAGGCTCAGGATGTCGCGCAGCGCAGCGACGGCGCCTTCGACGTCACGGTGGGGCCGCTGTCACGCGTGTGGCGGACGGCGCGGCGCCGGAACCAGCTGCCGAGCCCGGAGGACGTGGCAGCGGCGCGGGCCCAGGTCGGCCACGCGTGGCTGCTGCTCGATCCCGCCGCGCGCCGTTGCCGGCTGGCGCGGCCGGGGATGCGCCTCGACCTCGGCGGCATCGCCAAGGGATACGCCGTCGATCAGGCGCTGGCGGTGCTGCGGAGCAGCGGTCTGGCGAGCGCGCTCGTGACGCTGGGTGGCGAGGTCGCGGCGGGCGCGCCGCCGCCGGGCCGCCGCGGATGGACGGTGGCCGTGCGCACGCCCGGGCCGGAGCCCGCGCCGATCGTGATCCACAACGCGGCGGTGTCCACCTCCGGCGATGCCGAGCAGTGGCTGGAGGCGGACGGCGTGCGCTACTCCCACATCTTCGACCCGCGCACCGGCCAGGCGCTGGTCGGACGCCGCAGCGTCACGGTGGTGGCGAAACAGGGCATGCTCGCCGACGCCCTCGCCACCGCGCTGAGCGTGCTTGGAGCGGAGCGCGGGCTGGCGCTGGTCGAGAAGTCCCGCGAAGTCGCGGCCTTGATCGTGCACGAAGCGGCGTCGGGGCTGGAGGTCGCCGCCTCGAGCCGGTGGGCGGAGCTATCACGGGTGGAGCCATAAGGAGGATTCATGCAAAGGCGCGCGTTTCTGCAAATCGCATCGACGGCCGCCGGCGGGTTGGCGGTCGAGGGCGTGCGGGCCGCCCAGTCGCCGCAACCCACCGCGGTCCGGCCGTTCAAGCTCCGTTACGGCTGCGAGCTGAACTGGCTCGAGAAGGAGCTGAGCGTCCCGCAGCGACTGGATCTCTTCCAGAAGCACGGCTTCCAGGCCGTCGAATACAACGGCTTGCTGCGTCATCCGCTCGCGGAGGTCGAGCAGATCCGCAAGGAGCTGGACGCACGCCGCATGGACTTCGGCATCTTCGTCGCGAACCCGGGGGGCTGGAAGACCGCCGGGGTCGTCGACCCGGCCCAGCACCCGGCGTTCCTCGAGGAAGTGAAGAAGACGATCGAGTACCACAAGGTCATTCGCAACAAGTCCGTCACGACACTCACCGGACCGGCCCTGCCCGGCGTGTCGCGCAGCACCCAGCGCCGGAACTGCGTGCTGGGCTTCAGGAAGGCCGCCGAGATCCTCGCGGGCACCGATCTCGCGCTGGTGGTCGAGCCGCTCAACCAGATCGACCACCCGGGGTTCTTCATGACCCGGGCTGACGAGCTGGCCGAGGTGATCGACCGGGTCGGCTCGCCCAACGTGCGGATGCTGTACGACTTCTACCACCTGCAGGTGACACAGGGGAACCTGATCCGCGACTTCATTCAGTACTACGACCTGATCGGCTACATCCAGACCGGCGACGTCCCGGGCCGCAAGGAGCCGGGCACCGGTGAGACGAACTACCGCAACGTGTTCAAGGCGATCCACGAGAAGGGCTATCGCGGCATCGTCGGCATGGAGCACGGCTGGTCGGTTCCGGGCATGGAGGGCTTCCTGCGCTGTGCCGAGGCGTATCGGACAGCGGACGATTTCTAATGACGCCGCGTGTGTTCCTCGGCTTCGATTTCGGTCTCGGAGAGGCGCCACATCTCCTCGCCGATCGTGCCGCGCCAGCCCGGGTCGCCGCGCTTCCAGGCGAGCCCGGCCCGGTAGGCGAAGCCGCCCGGGCCCCAGGCCTCGGAGGCGTCGATCGCGAGCGGGCCGAACGCGCAGCTGAGCACGAGCGCCAACGCGACCGCGATCCGCGGGCGGGTCGCCTCGAGCGCGGCGAAGATCGCCCCGAACCAAAGGCCGAAGCCGAGGGCCAGCAGAAGCCCCAGCCGGTAGAGATCGAGACCGCCGCGGAGCGGTAGCAACGGCGTCAGGTTCACGAGCGGCCAAACGAGACCGAGCGCCGCAATCCCAAGCAGGCGACGCGGCGCGCCGGAGCGCCACAGCCAGAAGAGCCCGAGCGGGCCGATCACGCTGCCCAGCAGCAGATACGCCAAGGGCTGCTGGTCGATCGTGGTTCCGCTCCAATCCGCATAGCTGCGCGGCAGGAACACCGGCACCAGCCACGAGGCGACGGCATCGAGACCGCCTCGCCCGCTGAGCTCCGCGAGGCGCTGGGAGAGTCCCGCCCCGCTCGCTGCCTTCGTCGGAAAAAGTCGAATCCAGTAGCTCGCGTGCAGGACGGCCAGGAGCGCCAGGAGCCCGACGGCCACACGACGGCGGCGCGTCTCGCCCGGGTCGGCGGCCACCGGTTCGGCGGCGGTCGCGGCCTTCATCGCCAAGACCAGCGCCGCGCACACGGGCAGAACGACCGCGGCTTCCTTGGAGCCGAGCGCCAGGAGGCCGTAGCAACATGTCGCCGCGAGCGTCACGCGCGTGAGGCGCGGGGCCAGCAGCATGATCAGCGTGGCCAGGAAGAACACGCTCAGCAGACCGTCGGTACGTTCGTTGGACCAGGAGGCGGCGCAGGCGCCCAACGGATGCGCCGCCCAGGCGAGTGCTCCCGCGAGCGCCGCCCGGGGCGGAAGGCCCAGCCGGCGCAGGAAACCGCCGGCGAGCACGGCGCCAACCGTCTGGACCATCAGGTTGGTGAGATGCCAGCCGATCGTGCGAGCGCCCCAGAGCGCGTAGTCGAGCGCGAAGCTCCAGGCCAGCACCGGACGGTAGTGGGCGTTGGCTTTTCCTTTCGGGTCCCACTGATTCCAGAGCGTCGAGAGGAGCTCGCTGGCGCTGAGTGTCCGGCCGAACAGGAAGTCGTCCGTCACGAACCCGAAGTTGAGAGCCGGGAAATACAAGATCCCCACCGTGAGCCCGACCGCGAGCGGGCCACGCCAGCGGGGGGCGTCGCTCCAGAGGGCCAGCGCCCAGACGAGCACGAGCGCTGCCAGGCGAAGAAACAGGCGGGAGTTCGGCGCAAACCGGAGGGAAAGAACCGGGTCGAAGGCCACGATCGCGCCCGCCGTCGTGGCAAACGCCGCGACTGCCGCCCAGGCCACGGCCTCGAAAGCCGGTGTCCGCCCGACGAGCCAGCCGAAGACGGCGAGCGAGGCGAGGAGCGGCAACAGCCGCAGCGCCAGCCGCGCCGGCCCAACCCGGCGCTCGAGCCGCAACGCATGAATGTCGAAGGCGGCGAGTTGCGCCCCGGGTTGCGCCTCGAGGCTCAGCACGACGTCCACCCCGTCGCTCTGCGCGAGCACGGGCACCGTGATCGCCCGTGGTTCCGGCGCGAGCGGGAGATCGAGGAACGACTGGCCGTCGCGCTCGATCCGTAGTACCGAGGGCGGGCGTCGAGCGCGACCCGAGACGATCAGCACCAGTTGCGCCGGATCCAAGCCCAGATCGTGGACGTGCAGCAGCGCTCGTGAGTTCGAGCCGAGCGCTCTGCCGTCGAGTGTCGGGCGCAGCCCATCGCTGACGGCTGCCCAGTCTCCGCGCCCGGCGGAGAGCGTCAGCTCCGGACCGAGCGCCCACGCTCCCAGCAGGCCGAAGCTGGCGACGGCGCAAGCGCGCAAGGTTGCGCTTGAGCGGGCGGAGTC
>CAZVOI010000026.1:0-3594 GCA_964628275.1 uncultured Acidobacteriota bacterium
GGCCTGTGCCCAGGAGCGCGCCAGGCGCGCGAGGTCGGCCGCCGCGGGTTTCGTCGTCGCCCCGTACAGCCAGGTGGCGTAGTACGCCCCGTCGTCGCGCTTGTGGATCGGGGGCCCGCCCCAGGAGAGCGAGAAGTGCGAGGGCCGGTCGGGAGCGACGGCGTAGCGCCCGTCCGAGGGGATCTGGGCTTCGGGCCAGTGGTTCCACCATGGGAAGTGCGAGACGTCCCTGCGCGCCTCGATCCGGAACACCCGCATCTGCGCGCCAGGCTCGAAGATCTCGAACGGCTTGTGCTGCGATTTCAAGTTCACGACCTGGATCACGGGCGCCTTCGGTCGCTCCTGCTTCGTGAAGTCGGGCATCTCCTTGGCCCAGGAGTAGACCTGCGACTCGCCTTCCAGGTTGACGAGCGTGAGCGCGTCGAGGTGGATGATGTCCTCGGGGCGGCTTCCCGGGTGCGCGAGCACGATGAACTCGGAGGGCCCCAGCGGCCGGCCGCTCGTCCACATCACGACCTTGCGCACGGCGAGGCCGTCGGGGAAGAACGTGAAGTACTCGTCGACCCAGTCCGACCAGCCGGTGCGTTCGTCCGGCTGCGAGAACTCCTGGCGCACGCTCACCGGGGCGTAGCGCCAGTGCACCACGACGCGCGCCGCGTGGTTCTCGATGATGCGCACGTGCGAGTAGCGGTTCTGGGGGTCGAGCATGTGCTCGAAGCAGCCTTCGTGGTTGGTGAAGTGCTCGGCGCTCTGGTCCGCCATCCAGATGCCGTTCTCCATCACCCAGGCCGGGGAGTAGCGGGTCCCGCGCCAGAACACGACTCGGAGCGGCGAGCCGTCGAACTGCACCACCACATCCGCGTGCTCGCTCGTCCGCCACAGCGCGTCCCACTCGGGGTAGTACGACAGGCTGGTGTAGAACGCGCCGAAACGTCCAGGCCCTGCCGGCCCCGAGGGCATCACGCGCGGCGGGATCTCGGGTGTCGCGGGCGGTTGCACGCTCTTCGCGGCGCTCTGGATCGCCTCAGCGGTCCGCGCCGCCGCGTAGAGCTTCACCTCGTCGAGGATCCCGTCGAGCGTGTACCACGCGGGCAGGGTCGCTTGCGGCCGCACCGGATGCGAGGGTACGCGCTTCTCGTGGTTCATCCCGATCAGCAGGTCGAGGCCGGCGTCCGGCTCGGCGCGGCCCGACGCGAAGCCGCCGGCCGACTCGAGGCCAGCCGCTGGCGCGACGCGGCTGTCGAGCTCGCAGCGGTGAACGAGAGATCCGTCGACGTAGAGGGCGATCCCGGCTGTTGGATCGAACACCCCCGCCACGTGCGTGAAGCGCCGCAGCTCGATCGCGCGCTCGCTGCGGCACGCTTGCCAGCGGCCAGCGACCGACATCTCGAGGCCGACCTCTCCCAGCGGTCCGATCCCAAAGTAGAAGCCCGCATAGGAGTCGCGCTCGTGGTCGAGGATCGGCGCCCAGTTCCAGGGATAGGTGGCGAGTGCTATCCAGGCTTCCGCCGTGAAGGCGCCGGCCAGGGACGGCGCGGCTCCTGAGGAGCGTCGCACCACGGTGGTGAAACCGTCGAGGCGGATCGCGCGGCCGACCGCTCCTGGCACCCGCGTGAAGCGTCCCTCGATCGCGTCGCTTATGCCACCGGCCTGATCGCGCGCCACGCCGCCCTCGGGGTCGGCGTCGAAGGACCACCACGCGACGGGCCGGTCGGAGGCGGCGGCGGGTTCCGCGCCCACCCGGTGAGTGGCTGGCAGGATGAAGAGCAGGCCCAGGGCCAGGCGCACGCCGCTTCGGGCGCTCACCAGCTGCCTCGCTCGCCGAGGTCCTGGACGATCCGGGCGTAGCGCTCGCTGCCAAGCCTCCAGTTGGCGATCGTCGAGCGTTCGGCCGCGTCCGCGTCGCCAGCGGTGATTGCATCGATCATCTGGTCATGCTCCTTCAATGCCTCCGCGAAATCGGTCACGAGCGCCGACGTGTAGACCCGCTCGTAGCGCTCGACCTGCGGCTGAAGCGCCCGAAGCTCACCCGAGAGGCGACGGCCGCTGGCTGCCTCGTCGAGCGTGCGGTGGAAGCGCACGTGCAGGTCCTGCGCGTCGCGCATCCGGCCGGCCCTGGCCTGCCAGGCGACGCGCAGATCCTGGTTGATCTGCCGCAGGCGCGTGGCGAGCTCCAGCCGCGGCGCTTCGGGCAGCTGCGCCACCGAGCGCGCCGCCAGCCCCTCGAGCGCGCTGAAAATCGCGTGCAGCTCCCGCATGTCTTCGAGCGTCAAAGGCGCCACGCACAAGCGGGAGGTCGAGCCGTGGCGCTGGGCCACCACGAACCCCTCCTGCTCCAGACGGTGGAGCGCCTGCCGGATCGGCGTGCGGCTCACGCCCAGCCGCTGCGTGAGATCGGACTCGCTCAAGGGCGCGCCGGGAGACAGCTTCAGGGCGACGATCAGGTCGCGGATCTGCTCGTAGGCGTCGCGTCCCAGGCCCTCCTGGGGCTTGCCGTGCTTCGCGGGCTTCTTCGTAGCAGTCAGCAATGTCTGCCTCTCTCCCGAGAATCGGGATTCATCGGCGATCCCACTCCTTCCAGCGCGGGGCCTCGGCTTGGATGCCGGCCCAGAGCTTGGCGAGCGTTTCGGCCATCCGCGCCACGCGCTGCGGCTCGCGGGTCGCCAGGTTCTCTCGTTGCCCGACGTCGGTGTGCAGGTCGTAGAGCTCGTGGCTGAGGGGGCGCGCCGTCTTGATGTAGTCGATCCACAGCTGCCCCTCCAGCTTGGGCGCGAACCACGCAATGATGACGTAGCTGCCCTCCCGCATCGCGAGGTTCGGAATGAACGGATAGCCGACGGGAGATGTCCAGCACGCCGGGATCGGGCGCGTGACCGGACGGGCTTCGAGCACGGGTACGATGCTGACCCCGTCGATGATGCGGTCCGTCGGAACCGGAGCTCCCGAAAGCTCGCACAGGGTGGGAAGGATGTCGGTCCCGTTGACGAGGTCGTCGCAGACCGTGCCGGCGCGCACGTGCCCGGGCCAGCGGAGAATCAGCGGGACACGGTGGCCGCCCTCGTACGTGTAACGCTTCATTCCGCGCAATGGGCCGGGCGTACCAAGGGAACGATCCCGAAGCGGATCCTGCCAAAGTCCCTGCGACTCGATCGAGTTCACCGGATATTCCGGGCCGTTGTCGCTGGTGAACAACACAACCGGTTCGTCGGTGGGGCGCGAGGCCTTCACACCCTCGAGCAAGCGGCCGAACGCGTCGTCGAGCTGGGTGATCGTGCCGTGGTAGTACTTGCGGTTCTGGGACAAGTCCTGTTCGGGGCGCGGAACGCCACCGTATTGGATCTTCCCCTGCTGTCGATCGAGCTCCGACGCCGGGTACATGTCCGCGTAGCCATCCGGGGGCGACAGGGGCGTGTGCGGCTCGTGGCTGCACGCGTAGATGAAGAATGGCCGTTCCCGGTCTGGGCGGCGGCGCAGCCAATCCAGCGCTTCAGCGACGATCACGTCGCAGTACCAGCCCTGCAGCTCGCCGACCCGGGTGCCGTTGCGGATGAAATCCCGCGGGTTGTGCGGGCCTTCGAAGGCGTTGTGCTCGGT
>CAZVOI010000027.1:0-2659 GCA_964628275.1 uncultured Acidobacteriota bacterium
GCTCAAGCTCGCCTTCGCGCCTGTGTGCGATGGCTCGCTCGCACGCCGTCGGTTCGGGAGTCTTCCTGGGCTTCTACGGGGCGCTCTTCCAGTTGACAGGTTTCGACTCGATCGCCGCGCTGCGCGAAGCGATGAGCTACCACCGAGAGGTGATGGGCGCCGGTTACGAGACGCTGGGGCGGTACCTGAACGTGAGCTTCGCTAACCTGGCTGCGTATTCGTTCTGCATCGGCCTCCCGATGGCCGTGACATGGGCGCGCCAGCTCTCGGCCAGCCTGAGGCGCTTAGACGGCGGACGGCCCTGCGACGAGTTCGTCGCGGGGTTCGCGTCGACGCTTCTTGTGATGGCGTTCTCGACGATCTTCAAGCTGGAGGTCGAACGGATCTGGCTGTTCACGGCGCCCTTTGTCGTGCTGCCGGCGGCGCACTACCTCATCGAGGCGGCGGAACGCGATGGCCACTCCGGCACGCTGCGTTGGGTCGCCTTCATGCTCGCCTTCCAGCTCCTGGCCACCGAGACGGCTCTTCGAACACCTTGGTAGCATCGCTGTGCCCCGATCGGCGTTCCCGCTGGGCATCGGGATCAGTCGAGGTGGGTGCCGCGGAACCTAGGCCTTCGAGCCCTGCTTCGCGACCGCTTCGGCCTTCTTCTTGATCGCTTCGGCGTCGCCCAGGTAGTAGCTCTTGATCGGCCGCAGCTCGGCGTCGAGCTCGTACACGAGCGGCACGCCGGTCGGGATGTTCAGCTCGACGATCGCGTTGTCGGACACCGCATCCAGATGCTTCACCAGGGCGCGCAGGCTGTTGCCGTGGGCGGCGATGATGACGCGCTCGCCGGCGCGGACGCTCGGGGCGATCGCGTCGTTCCAGTAGGGAAGGAAGCGGGCGACGGTGTCCTGGAGCGATTCGCAGACCGGGAGCTCGCTCTTCGTGAGCATCGAGTAGCGGGGATCACGCCCGGGATGGCGCGAGTCGTCGGGTTGCAACGCGGGTGGCGGGTCGGCGTAGCTGCGGCGCCAGATCTTCACCTGCTGTTCGCCGAACTTGGCGGCGGTCTCCGCCTTGTTCAGGCCTTGCAGGTCGCCATAGTGGCGCTCGTTGAGCCGCCAGTTCTTGTGCACGTGGAGCCAGCAAAGATCGAGCTCTTCGAGGGCCATCCACAGCGTGCGGATCGCACGCTTCAAGAGCGAGGTGTGCGCGACGTCGAAGCCGAGACCGGCCTCGCGGATCAGCCGGCCGGCTTCATGGGCCTCGGTGACGCCCTTGGGCGTCAGGTCGACGTCGGTCCAGCCGGTAAAGCGGTTCTCCAGGTTCCAGGTGCTCTCACCGTGACGCAGCAGAACCAACTTGTGCATTGCTGTCTCCCTCGCTTCGGGAGATATGAGCAGCAAGCGCGCGTTTGGTCAAGAACGCTAGAAGATCGGCGGTCTGAAGAAGAGGCCGGACTCGGTCGTCAGAGCCGGCGCATTGCGGGGTGCGATCCCCAGGGCGGCTTGAACCGCGCTCACGTAACGATCTTGCAGCGGTCGCACGGGTTCGGTCAACGCGGTCCGGCTCAGCGCGTGACGCATCAGCCCGTCCTTGGTGTGCGGCAGGTCTGGTGCGAGTGTGTGAACCACCTCGTGCGCGACTACTCTTCCGGCAGCAAGGCCCAAGCCTCGCGGTGTGTCGAGTGTCGACCCCAGCGTGCTGCGGAGGTTGTCGACGAAGATCCAGATCGCCTTCGACCCGGCCGTGTTCCGTGGCACCAGCCCGAGCACGTTGGCGCCATTCGCGACGCCCTTGGGAGGCGTGTCCAGGACGATGATCGGGATCTCCGGCGCCCCGCTGTTCCCGTAAGTGGTTCCCAAGCCGCCCTGGCGCCAGGTCAACTCCACGCCCATCTCGCGGAAGATGGCGCTGGTTTCCGCGGCGAGCTCGCAGAACTGGCCATCGAGCTGGTTATGGACGTCGAAGAAGTAGAGCGTCAGCCCCGGCGCGCGGCGCGGGAGATCCGCCGAAGGCACGCCGCTAGCGCGCGGCGTCGATTCAGCTTTCGGCTCGCGAGGTTCGGCCGCCGCCGCAAATGCGCCCAGTACCACCGCCGCGCCCAACAGCCGACTGACAGTCGAGACTCGCATTGGATTCTCCCTCCGCTCGATGTGCAGCTAGGACGCTCGTGCTGCGGAGGAAGTTCACGACCCTAGGCGGCCCCGCCTGGCTCGAACCAGCGCATTGAAGAGCGCTGGTTCCATGCGGCCGCGGAAGCGCTCGCGCGGCCAAGTGGGGTGCGACGGAACTGCTCTCGGGGTTTTTTGAACGAAGGCCCCGTGATCAAGCGCCTGGAGAGAAAAAAGATGTCTCGATCGGCATCTGTGCATCGGCTTGAACGCGCGCCCGCCGCACCGCTCTTCTAGACTGGCTTGCGCGGAGGAGGCTTGGTGAGACTGCTAGTCTGGCTCGCGGCACTGGCGCTGCCGTTTCAAGCGCTGCCGCTGCCGGTGCAGCCGGCCGAAATTCTCGCGTTACCGCTCATCGCAGTCAGCCTCAAGCGAGGGTGGCGCGCCGTCAGGAAGGCGCCCGTCGCGCTCGACCACGGCGTGCTCGCCTGGACGTTCGCCGTCCTGCTCGCGGCCGCCGTGGCGATCGCTCGCGGAGTGCCGGCAGCCGAGATCCTGCG
>CAZVOI010000028.1:0-13396 GCA_964628275.1 uncultured Acidobacteriota bacterium
CAACCGCGACGTGGCCATCAAGGTGCTGCCGGCGGCGTTCGCACAGGATGCCGAGCGCGTCGCGCGCTTCCGACGCGAGGCACAGCTCTTGGCGTCGCTCAATCATCCCCACATCGCTGCCATCTACGGCCTGGAGGAAGCGGATGGCACTCTCGCTCTCGCTCTCGAGCTCATCGATGGCGAGGATCTCGCAGAGCGCCTGACGCACGGCGCGATCCCCCAGGAAGAGGCGATCGCGATCGCGAAGCAGATCGCGGACGCCCTCGAGGAAGCCCACGAACACGGCATCGTCCACCGTGACGTGAAGCCCGCGAACGTGAAAGTCACGCCGGACGGGAAGGTGAAGGTCCTCGACTTCGGCCTGGCGAAGGCGTTCGAAGGCGACGCGGGCTCGAACAGCGGCGGGAGCCGAGTCTCGCACTCACCGACGCTGACGCGCCAGGGAACCGCGGCGGGGATGATCCTCGGCACGGCAGCGTACATGAGCCCCGAGCAGGCGCGCGGCAAAGCCGTCGACAAGCGCGGGGACATCTGGGCCTTCGGGGTGGTGCTGTACGAGATGCTCACCGGCGGGCGCCTGTTCGCGGGCGAAACCGTCAGCGACGTCCTCGCCGCGGTGCTGACCCGCGACCCCGACTGGAACGCCCTGCCGGCCACGATTCCGCCGGCTGTGCGCTCGCTACTCGGTCGCTGCCTCCAGCGCGATCCGAAGCAGCGGCTGCGCGACATCGGAGAGGCGCGCGTGGCGATCGACGGAGTGCTGCGCGGCGACACCGGGGCGGTCGATCCGGCTGGAATCCAGCGAACGCCCGGGTGGCGGACCGCTCTTCCGTGGGCAGTGGCAGCCTTCGCCGTCGCTACCGCGATCGGCCTCGGTCTGCGGGGTGGTACGGCGCTGCCGACCGGGTCCCGGCCGCTCACCGCCTTCGGCATCCTGATGCCCGAGGAGCGCTTTCTGTCGTCGTCCCAGTCTCCCCTGCTCGGCCTCTCGAACGATGGTCGTTCGCTCCTCTTCGTCGCCGAAAGCAAGCAATCCTCCAGCATCTTTCGCCGCTCGTTCGACCGGATGGCGATCACCGCATCGAAGGCACCGAGGGCGCCGAGCACCCGATGCTCTCGCCTGACGGCCGCTGGATCGCCTTCTTCTCCGGCGGCATGCTCCGCAAGGTGTCCGCCGACGGGGGCACCGCCGTGAACGTTGCCGCGGCGCCGGCCCCGCGCGGCGCGAGCTGGACGCCCGACGGGTCACTCGTCTTTTCGCCGCTCTACACGGCCGGCCTGTTTCGGGTGGCGGCCACCGGTGGCGCGCCGGTGGCCGTTACCAAGCTCGGTGACCCGAAGGTCGAGCGCTCCCACCGCTGGCCGCAGGTCCTGCCGGACGGCCGCACCGTGATCTTCACGGTTGGGCTCACGGAAAGCCCGGGCGACTACGACGGCTCGAGGATCGACGCGCAGCGCCTCGACACCGGTGAGCGGCGTACCGTCATCAAGGGCGCGCGGATGGCGCGCTACACCGCCCTCGGCTATCTCGTCTATCAGCGCGGGAAGACGCTGCTGGCGGTGAAGTTCGACGCCAAACGTCTCGAATCCATTGGCGAACCGTTCACGATTCAGGAGGGCGTCGGCGGCGATTCGAGCAGCGGTGCAGGCTATTTCAGCGTGAGCGACACCGGCGTCGTGGCGATTGCGCCGGAGACTTCGATCCCCAAGAGTCGAGTGCTCGTCCTGGTCGACCACGCGGGACGCGAAACGGCGCTGCGAGCGCCGCCCGCGTCGTTCAATCATCCGCGCTTCTCGCCGGACGGTCGCAGGCTCGCCTTTGCCATCGGCACGGGAAGCGCCGGGGACGACGATATCTACGTTCTCGAGCTGGCTTCGGAGCGGATGCAGCGCCTGACGTTCGGGCAGGGACACGCCATGCCGTTGTGGACCCTCGACGGCCGGCGGATAGTCTTCACCAATGGTCGCACCGGAGAAACCGGCCTGGGAATCAGGGCGGCCGATGGCAGTGGCGAACATGTCGCGCTCGTGAAGGGCGGCGAGCAGCGACTCTCGGACTCGTGGCACCCGGACGGACGACGCCTCGCCATCACGAGCTCGCAGCTGTCGATCGACATCCAGATCCTCGACACCGGTGCTGGCAACAAGCTCACGCCACTCTTCGCCAATCCGTCGGCCGGGGAGTCCGCGGCCGCGTTCTCGCCCGACGGTCGCTACATCGCCTACACCTCCACCGAGACCGGGACCGACGAGGTCATCGTGCAGACGTTCCCTCCCGGTGGCGGGAAATGGCAGATCTCGACCGAGGGTGGAATGACTCCGGTCTGGTCCCACGACGGGCGGGCTCTCTACTTCGTCGCCGGTCAGTCGCTGATGGTCGTGGACGTGGACATTCGCGGTGTCTTTCGCCCGGGCGTGCCGCGGGTTCTCTTCACGGGTCCCTACGAGCTACGCACCGTGATCCAGCGGAACTACGACGTCGGCCCCGACGGTCGCTTCGTGGTGGTGAAGCGCCAGCTCACCTCGCCGACCCCTGGCGAGATCCTCGTGCTCGACGGCTGGAACACGGCGGATCCGTCGCGAGCGGCCCGCTGATCCAAGCACCTGCCTCTGCCGGCACCCCGCCTTGGTCCTAGAATCGCAATCCAAATGGGCCTGCCCGCCGGGTGTCGTCTCGGCCCGTACGAGATCGTCGCCGCGCTCGGCGCCGGAGGCATGGGCGAGGTCTACCGGGCTCGAGACGTGCGCCTCGAACGCAGCGTGGCGGTCAAGGTGCTGCCCGCCGAGCTGGCGGCGGACGAGCGGTATCGCCAGCGCTTCGAGCGCGAAGCGCGCGCCGCATCGGCGCTCAGCCACCCGCACATCGCCCACGTGTACGACGTCGGCGAGCAGGACGGCACGCACTTCATCGCGATGGAGTACGTAGAGGGCGAGACGCTGCGCGTCCTGGCGGCGCGCGGCCGGCTCGAGCTGGACCTGGTCGTGGACCTCGGCGTCCAGATGGCCTCGGCCTTGGAGGAAGCTCATGCGCGGGGCGTGATCCATCGCGACATCAAGTCCGCGAATGCGGTGGTGACGCCCAAGGGCCAGCTCAAGGTGCTCGACTTCGGCCTGGCCCGCCAGCTTCGCGAGGGTGCGGGGAGCGCTCTCGATAGCGAGCGCGCCACCGAGGCCCGCACCCAGGTTGGAGTCGTGATGGGCACCGTGCCCTACATGAGCCCCGAGCAGGCGTTGGGCAAGGAAGTCGACGCGCGCACCGACCTCTTCAGCCTCGGGGTCGTGCTCTACGAGCTGGCCACCGGCCGGCTCCCTTTCAGCGGCGACACGGCCACCCAGACGATCGACCAGATCTGCCACGCGAACCCGGGGCCGATCGGGGCCTCGCGCGCGGACGTGCCGCTCGAGTTCGAGCGCATCGTGCGCAAGTGCCTCGAGAAAGACCGGGATCGCCGCTACACCTCGGCCCGGGATCTGGTCGTGGACCTCCGCAACCTCCAGCGCGACCGGGCCTCCGGACAGAGTCTGGCGGCGACCCTGCCACGCCAGCGGACGCCGCGTCTGCTGCCGGTTCTCGGCGCGGCTGGAATCATCGCAGTCCTGGCCGTGGGCTGGGCGGTCAGCCGCGCGGCGCCGCGCGCAGCCGCGGTCGGCTCGGTGGCAGTGCTGCCGTTCGCCAACACGACCGGCGACCCCGCGATCGAGTACTTGAGCGACGGAATCTCGGAGAGCCTGATCAACAAGCTCTCCACCCTGCCCGGGCTGCGGGTGATCTCACGGACGTCCGCCTTCGCCTTCAAGGGGAAGACGCTGACGCCTTTGGAGATCGGCCGCAAGCTGGGTGTCGACGCGCTGCTGCTCGGCAGCCTGGCGCAGCGCGGTTCGAACTTGGCGATCACCGCCGAGCTCGTGAGCGTGCGCGACGATACGCACTTGTGGGGCGAACGCTACAGCCGGCGGGCGGACGACGTGCTCCAGGTCGAAGGCGAGATCGCGGCCACGATCGCGGGCACTTTGCGCCGCCAGTTGAGCGGAGAAGACAGGCAGAAGCTCGCCCGCGGCGCGACCGACGACCCGGAGGCCTATCGGCTGTATCTGAAGGGCCGCGACTCGCTGGTGGGCACACTTCAGGAGATGGACAAGAGCGTCGATTTCCTGCAGCAAGCGGTGGGCCGGGCGCCGGGCTACGCTCTCGCCCACGCGGGGCTCGCCGAAGCCTACACACGCCAGGCGTTTCTGCGCGGGGAGGGCCGGAAGGAGGCGGTGGGGAAGGCTCGGGCCGCGGTGAGCCGCGCGCTCGAGCTCGACCCCGACCTGGCCGAAGCCCACGCCGCGCTCGGTCTCGTCCACTTCTACTTCGAGTGGGACTGGGCGGGGGCGGAGGCCGAGTTCCGCCGAGCGCTCGTGCTCAACGCCGGCAGCCGCTCGGTCCACGAGGAGTACGGCAATTTCCTGACCGCGATGGGGCGCCTCGAGGAGGGCCTCGAGCACAGCCGCGAGGCGGCACGGCTCGATCCGCTCTCGGTCGGACCGGTCCACGACATCGGGCTCAACTTTTTCATCCGCGGCGACCTCGAACAGGCGGCCGCCAACTTCCGCCGCACGATCGAGATCGACGCCAACTGGGCCTGGGGCTACATCAAGCTGGCCCGGGTGCTGGCCCGCCAGAAGAAGTGCCCCGAGGCGCTCGCCCAGATGGAGATCGCCGAGGCGAGGATCGCCGGTGGCGCCGCACCGCTGTCGCGGTCCTGGCTGGGCGTCAACTACGCGCTGTGCGGGGAGCGCGCGCGAGCCCGAAAGAAGCTCGACGAGCTCAGCGCGCTGGCGCAGAAGCAGTACGTAGACCCGGTCACCTTTGCCGCCGTGCACGGCGCCCTCGGCGAGATGGACGAGGCGCTGCGCTGGTACGAGAAGGCCTTCGAGGATCGGACGCCGAACATGGTCTACGCGTCCGGCGCGAGCCGCATGTTCCCGGAACTCGCCGGCAACGTGCGCTACGCGGCGATCGTCCGCCGCATGGGGTTCCCGCCGCCGCGAAGCTGAGCAAGGCGCCGCGGGCCTTGGCTCGTCGCTCCAGCCAAAGCCGAGGCTACACAGGGGCAGTTGCCGGTAGCAGGGCATCAGACTCGAGCGGAGCTCCACCACCTGGCTTATATCAAGTCGGATGCGTCGGGCTGGTGGTGCGACCCGTACTGGGCTGCTACGTGACCGGCAACGCCCAGTACGCGAACCAGTTCGAGTTCTCGGGCGGTCTCTTCGCTTCTAGCCTGGCATTTCGCGGAGCCGTCGTCGGGGCGAAATTCGCCCCGGCGGCTAGCTTCCGGACCCGCGTATCATTCGCGGAGGTGCTCGAGATGTCTCAGGCCATTCGCCTCGGTCTTCTCGCCGGACTGGCCCTGGCTTCGCTTCTCTGGGGCGGCGCCGAAGCGCAAGCGCCGGCGATTCCGGCCGCTGCTTCGCCTGCGCCGTCCCCGGCGCCGGCGGCCGCGCCGTACTCGTTGCCCTGGCTGCTCCGGCCGGCAATGCCGGGCTCGGTCGTGCGCCTCGACGAAACGATGGCCTTCCTCGAAGATCCCGCGTCGGGCTCCGCCGGGGCGTCCTACCTCACGAGCTTGATCGTCACCCACAAACTGAGCGCGCGCTGGGTGCCGATCTTCCGAGAGACCTTCGTCAGTAACGATGCGCCGACGGCCGCGACCGACGGGCGCTTCCTCGTCCTGCTCCTCGATCCGCGCGCGATCCCGACGCAGGTCAACGTGGTCCTGAACTGGTTCGAGGAGTTGAAGGCCAAGGTGCCCTCGCGATGAGCCTGTCCATGGGTACCCGACTCGGTTCGTACGAAGTATTGGCCCCGATTGGCGCAGGCGGGATGGGCGAGGTTTTTCGCGCACGGGACACGAAGCTCAACCGCGACGTTGCGATCAAGGTGTTGCCGGCGATGTTGGCGCAGCATACCGAGCGAGTCGCGCGCTTCCGTCGCGAGGCGCAGATCCTCGCCACGCTGAATCACCCCAACATCGCGGCGATCTACGGCCTCGAAGAGAGCGGCGGTGTGGTGGCGCTCGCGATGGAGCTCGTCACCGGCGAAGACCTCGCCGAGCGACTGAAGCGCGGCGCAATCCCGGTCGACGAAGCGATCGCGATGGCGAAGCAGATCGCGGAAGCCCTCGAAGAAGCGCACGAGAAGGGCATCGTGCATCGAGACCTCAAGCCCGCGAACATCAAGGTTCGCACCGATGGCGCGGTCAAGGTCCTCGATTTCGGTCTCGCCAAAGCCCTCGAAGGGGAGAGCAGTGATGCCGCCGCTAGCGGCCAACTCTCCCACTCTCCCACCCTGTCGCGGCACGCGACCGAAGCGGGATTGATCCTCGGCACCGCCGCGTACATGAGCCCGGAACAGGCGCGGGGAAGACCCGTGGACAAACGCGCCGACATCTGGTCGTTCGGAGTCGTCCTCTACGAGATGCTGACGGGCACACGGTTGTTTTCCGGAGAGACTGCGAGCGACGTCCTCGCAGCGGTCCTCACGCAATCCCCGGACTGGAAGGCGCTTCCCGCGGACGCTCCCGCGGGGGTGAGGTCCCTGCTCCGCCGCTGCATCGAACGAGACCCGAAGAAACGCCTGCACGACGCCGCCGACGCTCGAATCGCGCTCGAGGATGCCGACGTCGACGAAAGCGACGATCCAGGGGAGACGACCCGGTCGGCCGCCCTGGCACGCTCCGGGAACCGTTCGATCTGGGCCTCGCGAATGGCGTGGCTCGTACTCGGCGCCGCAGTCGGATGGGTGAGCAGCGTTCTCGTTGGCGGTATGCGCGTTCAGGATCGCGCACCGGCCTCCACGATCCGGTACGAAATCCCGCTGCCAGTGGCGCATTCTTTTCAGGGGGATCTGGCCCTGTCCCCGAATCGCCGGACCATCGTGTTCTCCGCGGCTGACGACGCCCTCGCGATTCGCGCCCTCTGGATTCGACCGCTCGATGCCCTCGAGTCAACGAGACTCGAGAGCACAGAGGATGCGCGTTTTCCCTTCTGGTCGCCCGACAGCCGCGAGCTGGGCTTCTTCGCCGGAGGCGAGTTGCGCGTACTCGACACGGTCAGCGGCGCGCAACGGACGGTGACCCGCGCGGGCTCTTACACAGAGGCGCGCGGAGCGAGTTGGAGTCCGACCGGCGTCATCGTCTTCAATCCGCGGTACTCGGGTGGGCTCCTGAAGGTCCCGGCCCAGGGAGGAGTCGTCGAGCCCGCGTCGCGTCTCGACGTGGCGGGGGGCGAGGGCACCCACCGTATCCCGAGCTTCCTGCCGGACGGGAGACACTTCACGTTCTACGCGTCGCCCGGGGCGGGGAGCGAACCTGGCGAGGTCTGTCTCGGCGAGCTCGGTTCGCTCGAACACCGGTGCCTCGGGGTCTCGAGCTCGTCGGGAACCCCAACAGCTTCCGGTCACCTCCTGTTCGTGCGCGGAAAGGCGCTCTTGGCCCAGCGCCTGGAGGCTGCGGCCGGGAAGTTGGTCGGCAACCCGATTCCCCTCGGCCCCGAATTCCCCTCGAATGTCGGCACGTCCGGCCAGCGAGCCTTCTCGGCGGGAGGGGACGCGCTCGCTTTTCATCTCGGGGCCCCGTCCCAGAATCGGCTGGTGTGGGTGGATCGCGCCGGCGTCGAGCAACAAGCCGTCTACGACCGCGCGGCGGACTGGATCTTCTTCCCGCGCCTCGCCCCGGACGGGCGAAGGGTCGCCCTCGCCGTCTATCGGCAGAACTCGACGGGGAACATCTGGGTCCTCGATCCGGCTCGGAACGGCGAGACGCCGATGACCCGGGAGGGGGACAACCAGGGGGCTGTCTGGTCGCGGGCGGGCCGCGAGCTCGCGATCCTCGGCTTTGGGGCGGGTGGCGAACCGGCGGTTCTTCGGGCCGACTCCGAGCGGCCGCAGTCCGCGCGCGTCTGGAAGGCCGTACCTGGTCTCTCGTCCGTCGACTCATGGGCGGCCGAGGACCGTGGCGTCCTGCTCAGCAGGATTGGGGCAGAAACCGGCAGCGACATCTGGGAACTGAGCGATTCCGGCGAACTGCGGGCCGTTGTCGCGACGCTCGCGGCTGAACACTCGGCCGAGGCGTCGCCCGACGGCCGCTGGCTCGCCTACGTCAGCGACGTCGGGGGACGGGAAGACGTCTACGTCGTGCCGGCTTCGGGCACCGGGAATTCCTGGAAGGTTTCCATCGCCGGCGGGAACGAGCCGAGGTGGAGGCCCGACGGGCGGGAGCTCTTCTACGTCGCCCCGGGCGGGCGCTTGCAGGCCGTCGCGACGACCCTCGGATCGACCTTTACCGCCGGCGCGCCGCAGGCTCTCTTCTCCGCCCGATTCGACGCATCGGGGAACCGGGCGTACGACGTCGCCAGGGACGGGCGGCGTTTCATCGTGAACCTCAGCAAGGCGAGCCCCGGATCGCCGATCGTCGTCATCCTAGGGCTCGGCGAGGTCATCAGGACGCGCTCTGCGGGGCAGTCCGCAGCGCCATGACCGCGGGGTGCCGCCCATGACGCTCACTGCGGGCGCGCGGCTGGGCGATGTGTCCGGGCTTCAGCAGGATTACGGGGCTGCCGCGCTGCCGGTCGATTCGCCAGCCGGCTCGCTCGAAGTGCTTTGACCGCCTGGGCGCCCGAGACCACAGGCAGGCGCGTCATCAGACAGCGACCTCGACCTCCCTTGTCGCCACGGTTACAGGCATCCCACTCGCCGCCCGCGCCTCGACGCATGCAGCGATCGCTTCGCGAATATTCGAGAGAGCCTCGGCCTCGGTGGCTCCCTGCGAGATACAGCCAGGGATTGCCGGGCACTCGACGACCAGCATGCCTGTCTCATCGCGTTCGATTGAGACAACTAGCTTCATTGGCTCCGCTCCCCAGCGAGGACTCGGTGCGAGGGCCAGTTCTCGAACGGGCGCGCGTCCTGCTGATGCGCACGATCCTACGTGATCCGAGGTGGCCCGGCCTCTGGTTACGCGCCCGCCGATTGGTGTCGCGTCGACTCCGCAGCAGCGCTTTCTGATCAACACGGTGCTGAGTGACGCTACGGCGGCGCCGATCACGCGCTGATGAACTGGAATCCCGACGGGAAGCCGACAGGGCAGGGCTGGCATAATCCCTGCCCATGACCCTAGGCCGCGTCAGCGTCACCAAGAAGGGCGAGAGCCGGATCCAGCGCGGCCACCCGTGGATCTTCCGCTCGGACATCGCGCGGCGGGAGGGCGCCGACGCCGGCTCCGTGGTTCGCGTCCTGTCGCCGCGAAACCGTCCGCTCGGTTTCGCGTTCTTCTCCTCGCGGTCCGAGATCACGCTGCGCATGATCGAGCGGGGTTCGGAGCTGTCGCCTGATTTCCTGCGCGAACGCCTGCAGGCCGCGATCGAATGGCGTCGCGCGATCGCGCCGGACGCCGAGGCGGTGCGGCTCGTTCACGGCGAAGGCGACGGGCTTCCGTCGCTGGTCGTGGACCGCTACGGCGACTACCTGGTGCTCCAGACGCTGGCGCAGTCCACCGACGCGCTGAAGCCGGCGCTGGTGGACGCGCTCACCGACCTTCTGCGCCCGAAGGGCATTCTCGAGCGCAACGATCCTCGGGTGCGGGAGCTGGAAGGCCTGCCGCGCGTGGTGAACGTGCTGGCCGGGGAGATTCCGGAGAGCGTCGTGGTGCGAGAGGGCGACATCTCCTTCGAAGTCGACCTCCGCCACGGCCAGAAGACCGGCCTGTTTCTCGACCAGCGCGAGAACCACGAACGCTCACGCCTCTATGCTCGTGGCCGCGTTCTCGACGCGTTCAGCTACAACGGTGGCTTCGCGCTGCATGCCGCGCGCCAGGCGGAATCGGTGCTGGCGGTGGACGTGTCGGCGGATGCGGTGGCGCGGATCCAGGCGAACGCGACGCGCAACGGGCTCTCGAACGTGGAGGCCCGCGAGGCCAACGTCTTCGACTTGCTCCGCGACCTGCTGTCGAGTGGCCAGCGCTTCGACACGGTGATCCTGGATCCGCCCGCGTTCGCGAAGACGCGCGGCGCGGCCGAGAAAGCGGCGCGCGGCTACAAGGAAATCAACCTGCGCGCGTTGCAGTTGCTCAATCCCGGCGGTTGCCTGATCACCTGCTCCTGCTCGTACCACATCCACGACGCCGACCTCGAGGCGATCCTCGAAGACGCTGCGGCCGACGCCGGAGCCCAGGTCACGATCGTCGAGAAGCGCCGGCAGGGCCGGGATCACCCGGTGCTGCTCGGCGTTCCCGAGACTTACTACTTGAAGTGCTTCGTGCTCCGAAAGCTATCGGAGCGTCAGTCCGGCAGCTTATCCGACTCCTCGGTGATCCCCTCGAACAGGAACGTGGACAGGTAGCGCTCGCCGGTGTCGGGCAGGATCGCGAGCAGCACCGTGCCGGGCGCGGCCTTTTCGGCCACTTTCTTCGCCGCCGCGAACGTTCCGCCCGAGGAGATCCCGCAGAAGATCCCCTCCTTGGTGGCCAGCTCGCGGGCCGCGTCGCGCGCTTCTACATCCGTCACCAGCACCGCCTCGTCGTAGATGTCTTTGTTGAACACCTTCGGCACGAAGTCGGGGTTCCAGCCCTGGATCTTGTGCGGCTGCCACTCCCCCTTCGTGACGATCGCCGCGCCGGCAGGCTCCGTATAGATGATCTTGATGTCGGGGCGCGCCTTCTTCAACATCTCGCCGGCGCCCGTGATGGTGCCGCCGGTGCCGATGCCGCTCACGAAGTAGTCGAGCCGCTTGCCGGCGAAATCGCGCAGGATCTCGGGGCCTGTGGTGTTGCGGTGATACTCCGGGTTCGCCGGGTTCTCGAATTGCTGCGGTAGGAAGTAGCCGTGCTTCTTCGCGAGCTCCTCGGCCTTCTTCACCATGCCCGAGCCGCGTTCCGCCGCGGGAGTCAGGACGACCTTGGCGCCGAGGCCCTTCATCAGCTTCCGCCGCTCCACGCTGAAGCTGTCGGCCATGATCGCGACGAACGGATAGCCCTTGGCCGCGCACACCATCGCGAGCGCGATCCCGGTGTTACCCGAGGTCGGCTCGATCACGGTCATGCCGGGCTTCAGCACGCCACGCCGCTCGGCGTCTTCGATCATCGCGATCGCCAGGCGGTCCTTCACCGAGCTCATCGGGTTGAAGGCCTCGCACTTCACGTAGATCGTGGCGTGCTTCGGCGCGATGCGATTGACTCGAACGACCGGGGTGTTGCCGATCGTGCCGAGGATGCTGTCGTAGATCATATCGAGGCCTCCGGACTAGGGGCTAAGATCCTAACAGACCGCGAGTTGAGTCAAGTATCGGTTTTCTAGTGAGCAGAGCGACACTCAGATTACTTGACATTAGCACGCGCAGATACTATCTTGTGATCCGGAGGCTGAGATGCGTCTGGATCAGTTCACGGTCAAGGCCCAGGAGGCGCTGGCTCAAGCCCAAACCGAAGCCGAGAAGAAAGACCACCCCGAGGTCACACCCGAGCACCTCCTCGCGGCGCTCTGCGCGCAAGACGGCGGTGTTGTCCCGGCGGCGCTTGGAAAGCTCGGCGCGAACGCGAGCCTCATCTCCGAAGAGATCCAGAAGGCGCTCGGCGCATTGCCTCGGACGCAGGGGGCCCAGACCCAGGTCTCGCCGAAGCTGGACGTCGTCCTGAAGCAGGCGCTGCGCGAGGCCGAGGCCTTGAAGGACCAGTACGTCTCCACCGAGCACCTGCTGTTGGCCCTGCTCGAGACGAAGGGCGGCGCCGCCGACGTCTTGAAGCATGGCGGCGTCACTCGCGATGCGCTCCTGAAGGTGCTGCGCGAGATCCGCGGCAACCAGAGCGTGAACGACCCGAACGCCGAGGATCGTTACCAGGCGCTCGAACGCTACGCCCGCGATCTCACCGAGCTCGCGCGAAAGGGCAAGCTGGATCCGGTGATCGGCCGCGACGACGAGGTCCGCCGTGTGATTCAAGTCCTGTCGCGCCGTACCAAGAACAACCCAGTGCTGATCGGCGAGCCCGGCGTCGGCAAGACCGCGATCGTCGAAGGCCTGGCGCAGCGGATCGTCTCGGGCGACGTGCCGGAATCGCTGAAGCGAAAGCGCGTGCTCTCGCTCGACATGGGCGCGCTGGTTGCGGGCGCCAAGTATCGTGGCGAGTTCGAGGATCGGCTGAAAGCCGTCCTCAAGGAAGTGCAGCAGGCGCAAGGCGAGATCGTGCTGTTCATCGACGAGCTGCACACCGTCGTGGGCGCGGGCGCCGCCGAAGGCGCGATGGACGCCTCCAACATGCTGAAGCCCGCGCTGGCCCGCGGCGAGCTGCGTTGCGTTGGCGCGACCACGCTCAACGAGTACAAGAAGCACATCGAGAAGGACGCGGCGCTCGAGCGGCGCTTCCAGCAGGTATACGTGGGCGAGCCGGACGTTCCGGCCACGATCGCGATCCTGCGCGGCCTGAAGGAGCGCTACGAGGTGCACCATGGCGTGCGGATCCAGGACGGCGCGCTGCTGGCCGCGGCCACGCTCTCCAACCGCTACATCGCCGACCGCTTCCTGCCCGACAAGGCGATCGACCTGATGGACGAAGCCGCCAGCCGGCTGCGGATCGAGATCGACTCGCTGCCGACCGAGATCGACGTGGTCGAGCGGAAGAGCGTGCAGCTCGAGATCGAGCGCCAGGCGCTGAAGAAGGAAAAGGACAAGGCCTCGAAAGAGCGGCTCTCGAAGCTCGAGCGGGAGCTCGCCGACCTGAAGGAGAGCTCCGGCGCAATGAAGGCGCGGTGGCAAAAGGAGAAGGAGGTCATCACCAAGATCCGCAGCCTCAAGGAGCAGATCGAGAAGACGCGTTTCGAAGCCGAGCGCGCCACCAACGTGGGCGACCTCGGCAGGGCCGCCGAGCTGCGCTACGGCACGCTGCCCGGGCTCGAGAAGGAGCTCGAGAGCGAGAACAGCCGACTCGCCGAGCAACAGCGCAACGGCGGCATGCTCAAGGAAGAGGTCGACGCCGAGGACATCGCGGCGGTCGTCTCCAAGTGGACCGGCATCCCGGTCTCACGCATGCTCGAAAGCGAGGTCGAGCGGCTGCTGAAGATCGAGGACCGGCTGCGCCAGCGCGTGGTCGGCCAGGACGAGGCGCTGCTGCTGGTCGCCAACGCGGTGCGGCGCTCGCGCGCCGGTCTCGGCGATCCCAAGCGTCCGGTCGGATCGTTCCTGTTCATGGGTCCGACCGGCGTCGGCAAGACCGAGCTGGTGCGTGCCCTGGCCGAGTTCCTGTTCGACGACGAGCACGCGATGGTGCGCATCGACATGTCCGAGTACATGGAGAAGCACTCGGTCGCGCGCCTGATCGGCGCGCCTCCCGGATACATCGGCTATGACGAGGGCGGCCAGCTCACCGAG
>CAZVOI010000029.1:0-6229 GCA_964628275.1 uncultured Acidobacteriota bacterium
CATCCTCTCCGCGGGACGCGCGCTCGGTGCGCGCGGCGGCCACTGCGACCTGGGTGGCTTCCCTTACATGCTGTTCGGCAAGGAGAGCGGCATCATCGACGGCATCGCGAGCGGCGCCGACCAGTTCCGCGACGCGGTGCGAATCCAGCACAAGTACGGCGCCGACGTGATCAAGGTATGCGCGACCGGCGGCGTGCTGTCGCTGGGCGACGCGGTGGATACGCCCCAACTCACACAGGACGAGATGAGCGCGCTCGTCGACGAAGCGCACCGCCTCGGCTTGCGGACGGCCGCGCACGCTCACGGCGCGGAGGGCGCCAAGGTCGCAGTACGCGCTGGCATCGACTCGATCGAGCATGGCAGCTTCCTCGACGAAGAGGCGCTGCAGATGATGAAGACGAAAGGCACGTACCTGGTTCCGACGCTGATGGCCGGCGAGTACGCGGGCGGCCGCAAGGCGAAGCGGCAGTACCCACCCGAGATCGCGGCCAAGGCCAAGGCCGCCGTCGAAGCGCGTTCGGCCTCCTTCAAGAGCGCGCTGCGGCTGGGCGTGAAGATCGCGTTCGGCACCGACTCGGCGGTCAGCCCGCATGGCAAGAACGCAGAGGAGTACGCGCTGATGGTCGAGCACGGCATGACCGCCGCGGCGGCGCTGCGCACCGGCCCCGCGGCCGCCGCTCTGCTGGGCCTCGACAAGAAGCTCGGCACGCTCGAGGCCGGCACGCAGGCCGACATCGTGGCGGTCCCGGGCGACGCGCTGGCTGACGTCAAGGCCACCGAGCGTGTCACCTTCGTGATGAAGGGCGGGAAGGTCTTCCGGAACGACAGAGCGAAGTAGCGTTGCGAGCGCGACGCGCCGGCGGTAACCTCAGCCGCATCCCTCAGTAAGCCGGCCGTACCGTTCTGCCAACAGCAGCCGGGAGAGAGATCTTGCGATGATCGGGACCAGCGTCTCCCATTACCGGGTCCTGCAGCGACTGGGCGGCGGCGGCATGGGCGTCGTCTATGAAGCCGAGGACACGCGGCTCGGCCGCCACGTCGCGTTGAAGCTCCTGCCCCCCGAGCTCAGCAGCGACGCCCAGGCGGTCGAGCGCTTCCAGCGCGAGGCGCGCGCGGCTTCGGCGCTCAACCACCCGAACATCTGCACGCTCCACGACATCGGCGCGCACGACGGCCAGCACTATCTGGTGATGGAGCTGATGGAGGGCGAAACCCTGAAGCACGTGATCGGCGGCAAGCCGATCGACACCGACAAGCTGCTGGAGATCGCGATCCAGGTGGCCGACGCGCTCGAGGCCGCTCACGCCAAGGGCATCGTGCATCGCGACATCAAGCCGCCGAACATCTTCTACACGCGGCGCGGACAAGCCAAGGTGCTGGACTTCGGCCTCGCCAAGCTCGCGCCGGTGACGGTGCCGGACAACGTCTCGAGCCTGCCGACGATCGCGCGCACCGGCGATCCTCTCAGCAGCCCGGGCACGACACTGGGCACCGTGGCCTACATGTCGCCCGAACAGGCGCGCGGCGAGGAGCTGGACGCGCGGTCGGATCTCTTCTCCTTCGGCATCGTGCTCTACGAGATGGCGACCGGCCAACACCCGTTCCTGGGACGCACCTCGGCCCTGATCTTCGACGCGATCCTGCACAAGGCTCCGATCCCCCCGTCGCGCCAGAACCCGGCGCTTCCGCCGGCGCTCGAGCACATCATCGACAAGGCGATCGAGAAGGACCGCGACCTGCGCTATCAGAATGCCGGGGAGCTGCGTGCGGATCTGAAGCGACTGAAGCGCGATTCGGGCTCGGGCAAGGAGTCGGCGATGAGCCGGCCGGCCGCGCCCACGACAACCGAGGCCGCGCTGTCGAGCTCGGCCAGCGCCGTCGCGACCAGCGCCGAGACGACCCTCCCCCGGCTCGCGCCGAAGCGCCGCAACCTGGCGCTCGCGGGGGGAGTCCTGACCCTGGTCCTCGGTGGCGTCGGCTTCTTCGTTTCGCGGCGCGCTCCCGCGCTGGTCGAGCGAGACGCGATCCTGCTGGCTGACTTCGTCAACACCACCGGCGATCCCGTCTTCGACGGCACGCTGAAGCAGGCGTTGGCGGTCCAGCTCGAGCAGACGCCGTTCCTGTCGGTCTTCGGCGAGCAGCGCGTTCGCGAGACGCTGCGGCTGATGAACCGCTCACCCGAGGAACGCCTGACCGGCGCGCTGGCTCGCGACCTGTGCGAGCGCCAGGGCATCAAGGCGATGCTGACCGGTTCGATCTCGAGCCTCGGCACCCAGTACGTGGTCTCGCTCGACGCGGTCAACTGTCGGACCGGCGACTCGATCGCGCGCCAGCAGGCCGAGGCGTCGAGCAAGGAAGGCGTGCTGAAAGCCCTCGGTGAGGCGACCGGCAACCTGCGCCGCAAGCTCGGCGAGTCGCTGGCCTCGATCCAGAAATACGACGCGCCGGTGGAGCGCGCCACGACCTCGTCGCTCGAAGCGTTGAAGGCCTACAGCGCCGGACGGGATCTGCGGCAACGGGGTGACGAGACGAAGTCGGTTCCCTACTTCAAGAAGGCGATCGATCTCGATCCCAACTTCGCGCTCGCCTACTACAACCTGGCCTTCGTCTACAGCAACGGCGGCGAGCTCGAGCTGGCACGCGAGTTCTCGAGACAGGCCTTCGAGCGCCGTGAGCGCGCGAGCGAGATGGAGAAGTTGGCGATCGACAGCCAGTACCACAGCGTCGTGACCGGCAACGCTCCGAAGGCAATCGAGATCTTGGAGCTGTGGAAGCAGACTTACCCGAGCGACGAGCGCCCCCCCAACAACCTCGCGGTCCGCTACCTGACCCTCGGGCAGTTCGAAAAGGCCCTCGAGGAAGCGCAGGAGGCGGTGCGGCGGAACCCTAACAACCAATTCCCCCGCACCAACACCGCGGCCGCGTTCCTCGGGCTCCATCGCTTCGAGGAGGCCAAGGCCGTCTACGAAAAGGCGATCGCGGACAAGGTCGTGGCGCGCGGCATTCCCAACCTGTACCAGATCGCGTTCGTGCAAGGAGACGCCGCCGCGATGCAGCGCGAGGTCGAGGCCGCGCGCGGCAAGACCGCCG
Organism: uncultured Acidobacteriota bacterium; assembly: GCA_964628275.1. GTDB lineage: Bacteria > Acidobacteriota > Vicinamibacteria > Fen-336 > Fen-336 > CAZVOI01. Next base: position 3,091 of record CAZVOI010000029.1, read on the forward strand.
AGCGCAACCTGCGCGCGTCCGAGGCGGCCGTCGCGACGTTCGTCGGAAAGTACAAGGAGGCGCGCGTCGCGGCCCACGATGCCTCGGAGATGGCGCGGCGCGCGGGCCTGAAGCAGAACACCGCCGGCAACCTCGCGGCTCAGGCGGCGCGTGAGGTGCTGGTGGGCTACGACGCGGAAGCGCGGCGGCTGGTGGCCGAAGCGCTGGTCCTCGACCCGAGCGTGGACCGGCAGCTCGGCGTCGCCACCACCCTGGCGCAGGCCGGGGATATCGCCCAGGCCAGGAAGCTGATGTCGGCGGTCGTGGCCCAGTTCCCCGCCGACACGTTGATCCAGAACGTGCAGTCGCCACGCGTGGACGCAGCGATCGAGCTTCGCGGGGGCGCGGCGGCAAAGTCGATCGAGGTCTTGCGCGCCTCAGCCCCGTATGAGCGGGCCAACCACCTGAGCATCTACCTGCGCGGACAGGCGTACCTAAAGGCCGGCTCGTCGGCCGAAGCCGCCCGCGAGTTCCAGAAGATCCTGGACAATCGAGGCACCAGCCGAGTCAACGTCCTGTATCCGCTGGCCCATCTCGGCGTGGCGCGAGCCGCGGTCCGGAGCGGCGACACCGGCAAGGCCCGGAAGTCCTACCAGGATTTCTTCGCGATCTGGAAAGACGCTGACCCCGAGATCCCGATCCTGTTGGAAGCCAAGCGGGAGTACGCGAAGCTCAGCTAGCCGTCAGGACTTCGGCGCGGCGAAGCCGTAGAGCGCGCTCTTGGTCCGGATCAAGAGTCGCCCGTCGACGACGATCGGCGTCGCGAATACTTCGTCCCCCAGCGGGCTCACCGCCAGGATCTCCCACTCGCCCTTCGCCTCGACCACCGACACCGTGCCGTCCTGGCTGACCAGGTACACCTTGCCGTCGGCGCCGATCGGCGACGCGAAGTACTTGTCGATGGCGCCCTTGAGCCGACCCTGCTTCAGCACCGCTCCGGTCGCCGGATCGAACGAGATCAGGATGCCGCTGTCGTTCACCATGAACAGGACGCCCTTGTAGAGCAGCGTCGACGGCACTTGCGGCACCGGCCGCTGGTACCTCCAGCGAATCGCGTCCTCGGTCTGGTCGCCCTCGCCACCGAGCTTGACCTTGAGCAAGCCGTTCTCGGAGGCCATCATCGCGCGGAAGATCGCCCAGTCCTTGGCGTCGAGCTTCAGGTCGCGATCCACGTCGAAGGCCTCGAACGCGTTCTTCAGCATCAGGCCGATCTTGTCGGGCGAGCCCTTCTCGACACCTGCGACCTCGGTCTTCTGGATCGCGCCATCCCGGTCCGCGTCGTACTTCGCGAGGCCTTCCTCGAACGGGGCGGTCGCCACTTGCTGGCCCGGCTGGTTCTGCGGAAAGCCCCAGCCATTGATGTAGAGCGAGTCGTCGTCGAGGCTCGCCACCGATTTCATCTCGCACGCCAGGCCGCGCACCCACCAGACGCGCCGGCCGTCCTTCACGGAATAAGCCGAGACCTGGAACGACTCCGGCACGATCACCTGCTTCTCGCTGTTCTTCGGTTCGTAAACGGTCGGCGTCGAGTAGCCGGAGATCACGTACGGCCGGTCGACCTTCCACAGCACCTTGCCGTTGGCGCGGTCAACCGCGATCAGGTAGGCCCCCCCATCCTGATCCACTGACAGGATCAGCTTGTCGTCGACCAGGATCGGCGACGCGCCGAAGCCGTAGAACATGTTGAAGGGCCCGAGCGGCAGCCGCCAGCGTTCCTTGCCGGCGGCGTCGTAGGAAACGAGGCCGAACTCCTGGAAGAACGCGTACACGTTCTCGCCGTCGCTGACCGGGCTCGGCGAGGCCGGGCCGTTCACGTTCTCGAGCCGGCCCTTGTGCTCGCGCGGCACCTCGCGCTGCCACAGAACCTTTCCAGTGGCTCGGTCGAGCGCGATCACCAGGCGCTTGTCGCCCTCGAACGCGGTCAGGTAGATCCGGCTCTTGGCGACGACCGGCGACGAATGTCCCGGCGGCAGCGGCGTCTTCCAGACTGCCTTCGCGGGATCCAGCTCGTTCGGCAGGTTGGCGACGCCCGACACGCCGGTTCCGTTGGGGCCGCGAAATCGCGTCCAATCCGGTTCGGCCGCGCCGGCGGGGCATGCCGGCGCGAGCATCACGAGGCACGCGAACGCTCGCTTCATGACTTACTCCTCTTGCCCTTCGGCACGATCTCGCGGTCCCACACCACCATGTCGGTCGCCACCGGCTTCGCGCCGAGCGCGCGCAGCATGTTGATCACCTGGCCGCGATGATAGCTGCTGTGGTTCGCCACGTGTTGCACGAGCTGCCAGAGCGGGTTCTGGTACGCCGCGCCGGCCAAGTTCTTGTACGCGATGATCTCCCCGACTTGGCGTTCCTTCAGGCTCTCGAACCAGGCGTCGCGGTGCGCCTCGACCAGCTTGAAACGCGCCCGCAGCGCCAGCACGTCCTTGAACTCGCCTTCATCGAGGCGCTGCGAAGGCGAGACGCCCTTCCACCTCTCGAGCCAGATCCATTCCGCGCCCAGGATGTGGGTCAGCGTGCCGCGCACGCCGCCGTGGCTGCCGCCCAGCTCGCGCTTGAAGTCGTCCACCGAGAGCGTCGCCGCCGCGCGAACGATGCGGCGGTTCCCCCACGCGGTGTACTCGAGAAGCCGGCCCAGATCCTCCTTGCTCAGCACGACTACCGAACGTCGCGGATCTCGACTCCCGTCGCCTCGAACGACACTTTCTGGGCCGCCGCGGCCGCGCCTTCGGATTTCTTGTGCTCGACCTCTTCGGGCATCGGGTCGCGCACCACCACGCGTCCCTCGAGAACGCAGCGCTTGCCCATCGAGTCCTTCGGAACGAAGAAGGAGTACGCCTCGAACGTCACGTGGACGCCCTTGTCGCCCTGCTTCAGCTCCAGCCAGCAGCCCTTGTTCTGGCACACGCGCTCGATCGTGCCCTCGAGCCGGACCTGCTTGCCGTTCTCGGGCTTGGCGAGCACGTCGGCCAAGGCCACGGGCGCCAGGCCCGCGAGCGGCTTGCCGAATGTCTGGGTGTCGGCGGCGGCGGCCGCGAGACTGAGCGCGCCCAGGGCGACGGCGATAGCGACTTTCTTCATGAGTGCCTCCTCGGAAGCG
>CAZVOI010000030.1:0-11693 GCA_964628275.1 uncultured Acidobacteriota bacterium
TGCGCGCGCGAGGTCCTGGAGTGCCGCTTCGCCGAGCGGAAGCACCGCGAGGTGGTCGTGGCCGCTTCCGCCTCGAAGACGCTCGCGGCGGCGTACTGGCTGGCGCGTTCCAGCGGCGAGCTCGCGGGCGAGGCCTTCGCGCGCCTCGAGGCCCTGCCGCCTTCGGCGCCGCTGCACGAGTGGCGGGCAGGCATGCTGCGCGACGAGGGGCGTTTCGCCGAGTCGGCCGAGGAGTGGCGCCAGGCCATGGCCCTGGCGCCAGCCACCGCCGCGCGGCTGCGCCCGGAGCTGGCCGTGACGCTGCGCCTCAACCAGGACCTGGCGGGTGCGCAGGCCGCCCTCGAGGAGGCCCTGCGCGACCAGCCGGACGTCGCGACCACGTGCTACCTGCTCGGCGACGTGCTGCTGGCCCGGCAACAGCCCGAAGCGGCGATCCCGCATCTCCAGAAGGCCGTGCGCCTCGATCCCAGCCTGGCCCACGCGCACGGCGCGCTCGGGCGCGCCTACGCGCTCGTGGGCCGGCCCGCGGACGCCGTCCCGCATCTCGAGCAGGCCCTGCCGGTGGACGAGGACGGGAGCCTCCGCCTCCAGCTGGCCCGCGCCTACCGCGCCGCCGGCCGCAGTGCGGACGCCGATCGCGCGCTCGCGGAGTGGGAGCGCTTCCGCAAGGCCGCGGCCGAAGCCGCCGCGCCCACGAAGCCGGAACTCACGCCTCCCTGAGGCGGCCAAGACATGGCGCGACCCCTGCTTCCCCTGCTTCTCGTGCCCGCGCTCGCGGGAGTGTCGCTGCAGGCGCAGGGACCCCCGACCCAGCCCGAGCCTGCGCCGGCCCTCGCGTTCCGGGACGCGTCACGAGCGGCCGGCCTCGAGTTCGTCCATGAGAACTCGCCGACGCCCCGCAAGCACCTGGTCGAGACGATGCCCGGGGGGCTGGCGCTGTTCGACTACGACGGCGACGGGCGCCTCGACGTCTTCTTCACGAACGGCGCGGAGCTCCCGAGCCTGCTGAAGAGCGCCCCGCGCCACGCCAATCGCCTGTACCGCAATCTCGGTGGCCTGCGCTTCGCCGACGTCACCGAGGCGGCCGGGCTGCGCGGCGAGGGCTACGCCGTCGCCGTCGCGGTCGCCGACTACGACAACGACGGCGATCCCGACCTCTACGTGGGGGGCGTCCACCGCCAGCAACTGCTTCGAAACACCGCTGGTCGCTTCGAGGACGTGACCGCGGAGGCGGGTCTCGTGAGCGGTGCGTGGGTAGTGGGAGCCGGCTTCTTCGACTACGACAACGACGGCCGGCTCGATCTCCTCGCCGTCAACTACACCGCCTGGTTGGCCGAGATGGATCGCTACTGCGGCGATGCGACCCGAGGCGTCCGCGTCTACTGTCACCCGAAGTTCTTCGAGCCCGTCCCGCTCTCGCTCTACCGCAACTGCGGCGACGGGCGCTTCGAGGACGTGAGCGGCACGAGCGGGATCGCGCGCCACCGCGGCCGGGGCATGGGCCTGGCCTTCGCGGACTACGACCGCGACGGCCGCACCGATTTCTATGTGACGGGCGACAAGCTGCCGAGCTTCCTGTTCCGCAACCGCGGCGACGGCACGTTCGAGGAGACGGCGCTCTTGTCGGGCACAGCGCTCCCCGAAGCCGGGCAGGACATCGCGGCGCTGGGGGCCGACTTCCGCGACTACGACAACGACGGCTGGCCCGACATCCACGTCACGGCACTCGCCGGTGAGAGCTTCCCGCTCTACCGCAACCTCGGCCAGGGCCTCTTTCAGGACGTCACCTGGCGCTCACGGCTGGCGGCCGCGGTCGCCTCACGCAGCGGCTGGGCCAACGCCCTGGTCGACCTCGACAACGACGGCTGGAAGGACCTGTTTACCGCCAACTCCCACGTCAACGACGCCATCGACCGTTTCGAGTCCAGGAGCTACCGCGAGACGAACAGCGTCTTCCGCAACCAGGGCGACGGAACGTTCGTCGACCTCTCGGCCGCGTCGGGGCTCGCCTCGGCTCCGCCCCGCGCCCACCGTGGCGCAGGTTTCGGCGACCTCGACGGCGACGGTCGCGTCGACGTGGTCGTGAGCGCGCTCGGGGAGCCGGCCGAGCTGTGGCGCAACGAGTCCGCGGCCGGCCACTGGCTCGAACTGCGGCTCGTCGGCACGAAGAGCAATCGCGATGGGATCGGCGCCGTGGTGAAGATCGCCGCCTCTTCCGACCCCCGCTGGCGCGAGCAGTGGAACCACGTACCGACGGCCTTCGGATACGCCTCGGCGAGCGCCGGCCCGCTGCACTTCGGCACCGGCCAGGCGAAGACGATCGATCGCCTCGATATCCGCTGGCCGAGCGGCACGCTTCAGGTGCTCGAGAACGTGGCGACCGACCGGGTCCTGACGGTCAGCGAAACGCCTTGATCTAAGATCACTCGATGTCCTCGCTGGTGCTTTTGCTCGTGCTGCTTCGCGCCGCGGAGGCTCCGCCGCTGCCGGCGCTCGAGCTGGATCAGTTCCCGGCCGGCCTGCGCGAACGCATCGCCACGGCCATGGCCGCCGCTCGGCAGGAGCCAGCACGCGCGGCGGCGGCAGGGGAGCTGGGCATGCTCTTGCACGCCTACGACCAGCTGGCGTCCGCCGCCGTAGCCTACGAGCGGGCGCGTGCGCTCGACCCCGCTGCCTTTGAATGGGCCTACCTCGCCGGCCTGCTGCGGCTTCGAATGGGCCGGGCCAACGAGGCCGTGCCGATCCTGCGGCGAGCCCTGACCTTGCAGCCCCGAGCGCTCGCGGCCCGCGTGCGCCTGGGCGAGGCCCTGCTCGCGGCCGGGCAGGCCGAGGCGGCCCGAAGCCACTACCGCGAGCTGCTGCTTCAGCAGGGGGACGCGCCGCAGGCGCACTACGGGCTCGGGCGCGCGCAAGCGGCGAGCGGGAACCCCGCGGCGGCGGCTGACAGCTACCTGGCGGCCACGAAACTCTTCGCAGCCTACGGCGCCGCGCACTACGCGCTCGGCCTCGTGTACCGCGATCTCGGGCGCGGTGAGGAGGCGGAGCAGCACCTGCGCCTCTACCAGCAGCACCTCATGCAAGCGCCGCCGCTCGACGACCCGGTGCTCGACCGAGCGGTCGGCCTCAAGCAGGACGCTGCCGCCGTTTTGGGCGAGGCCGTTCGCCTCGGCGAGGACGGCGACACCGAGGGCTCGATCCGGGAGCACTTGCGGGCCCTCTCGCTCGATCCGGGCCTGACCAAGGCCCACGCCAACCTGATGGCGCTCCATGGCCAGGCCGAGAGATGGGACAAGCTGGAGGAGCACTATCGCGCCGCGGTCGCCCAGGCTCCGGGTCTCGTGGAGGTCCACTTCAACTACGGCTTGGCGCTCCAGCAGCAGAAGCGCTCCTCGGAGGCCAGGGCGGCGTTCGGCCGCGTCCTGGCGCTGAGCCCACACCATGCCCCGGCCCAGAACGCGCTAGGAGCGCTGCTCGAGCTCGACGGCCGGCTCGAGGACGCCGCGGAGCAGTATCGGCTCGCCGCCGCCAACCAGGCCGATTACCGGGCGGCCCGCTTCAACCTGGGCCGCGTCCTCGTATCGCTCGGCCGACCCCGCGAAGCCGTGCCGCAGTTCGAGCAGGTTGTCGCAACCGAGGACGACCAGACTCCGCTCTATCTCTACGCGCTGGCCGTGGCCGAATCGCGCGCCGGCGAGCGCGAGCCCGCCCTGCGCCACGCACAGGAGGCGCGCCGCAAGGCCGAGGCGCGTGGCCAGCAGGAGCTCGCCGAGCTCGCGGCCGGTTTCGAGCGTGAGCTGCGTCAAGGGCCCCCGGCCGTGCCGCGATGAAGCCGGCGCGCACCGTTGCGAGCGCCAGCGTGCTGCTGGCCGTGGCCATCACTACGGCAGCAGCCCTTCGGCCGGGATCCGCCCCGCCGCCCGCGATGCCGCTTTTTCGCGAAGTCGCTGCGCAGACCGGCCTCAGCTTCCAGCACTTCACCGGCTCGAGCGGGGAGTACTACATCCCCGAGATCCTCGGCGCGGGCGGCGCGCTCGTCGACTACGACGGCGACGGCGATCTCGACGTGCTGCTGCTCCAGGGCTTGATGCTGGACCCCGGCCTTGCCCCCGAGCAGTCGCGCTTCCCGCCGGCGCCGGGCCAGCCCCGTGGGCACCGTCTGTTCCGCAACGACCTCGAGGGCCGAGGCGGGTTACGTTTCACCGACGTCAGCGAGCGTTCGGGGATCCAGGCGCCGTCCTACGGGATGGGCGTGGCAGTGGGGGATTACGACAACGACGGTGACCCCGACCTGTACCTGACGGGCCTCTCGGGGGGCGCCCTCTACCGCAACGAAGGCGGCCGCTTTAGCGACGTGACGGCGGCTTCAGGCAGTGGGAGCGACGGCTGGGGCACGAGCGCCACATTCTTGGACTACGACCGTGACGGCGACCTGGACCTGTTCGTCGCGCGGTACATCGACTTCACGGTGGCCGGCAACAAGAAGTGCTTCGACGCGGTGGGGGCGCGCGATTACTGCCTGCCCGCGGTGTATCGGGCGGTGCCGGACCGCCTGTACCGGAACGAGGGCGGCGGGCGCTTCAGCGACGTCACCGAGGCGGCCGGGATCCTCAAGGCGGACGGTCCCGGGCTCGGCGTGGTGGCCGCCGACTTCGACGCCGACGGCTGGATCGACCTCTACGTGACGAACGACGGCGCCCCGAACCAGCTCTGGATCAACCGGGGCGACGGCCGCTTCGAGGATCAGGGGCTCGTCTCGGGGACGGCCTACAACGCGGAGGGCCTGCCCGAGGGGAGCATGGGCATTGCCGCCGCCGACTTCGACGGCGACTCGGACGAGGATCTGTTCGTCACCAACCTGCCGCGCGAGACGAGCACCCTGTACCTCAACCAGGGCAAGGGCCTCTTCCAGGACGCGACAGACGCCTGGGGCCTCGGCCTGCCGAGCGCCACGCGGACCGGCTTCGGCACGCAGTTCTTCGACTACGACAACGACGGCTGGCTGGACCTGTTCGTTGCGAACGGGGCCGTTACGATCGTCGAGAAGCTCCGCGGCAGCGCCTATCCCTTCCAGGAGAGAAACCAGCTCTTCAAGAACCCCGGCCGCGCGCCCTTCCGGGAGACGAGCGAGGAGGCCGGGCCCGCACTCGCTCTCTCCGAGGTGAGCCGGGGTGCAGCGTTCGGCGACATCGACAACGACGGCGATGTCGACGTGTTGGTGACGAACAACAACGGCCCGGTGCGGCTGCTGCTGAATGACGCAGGCAGCCGTGACCACTGGCTGCAGGTGCGGCTGCGAGGCACGGGCGACAACGCCGATGGCATAGGGGCCAAGGTCGGCGTCGTCCGGGCTGGCGCACCGACGCTCTGGCGCCGAGCCCACACGGACGGCAGCTATCTTTCAGCGAGCGATCCCCGAATCCACTTCGGCCTGGGGGAGGACACCGACGTCGAGGCCGTGCTCGTCGAATGGCCCAGCGGCCGGCGCGAAGCATGGCTTCGCCCGGGCTTCGACCGGCTGCTCACGCTACGCCAGGGCACGGGCCAACCCCCAAGCCCGGGCTTCGATAGCGCGGTGCATTGATGAATGGGCCACGCACGACCCGGTGAAGTGTCAGCTACCGACGCGCGCTTGGCGGATGCGCTGCAGTAAGCGCAGAACGCGTGGCTCGCGGGGGCTTCTCTTCAGCGCCTCCTCAGCCCAGTGCTCGGCCTCCGGCCGGCGCCCTACATCGGCCAACGTCTCGGCCAGCAGGTAGGGGCCGGCCATGTCGTCGGCCTTGGCGCCTGCCGCTCGCTCGAAGGCCTGCAGCGCCGCCTCGACCCTCCCGGCCTGCCGCTCCAGCAAGCCCAGGTTCACCCAGGCCTTGAAGGCCTGGGGATGAGCCGCGACTTCGGCGCGGTACTCGCGCGAGGCGGTCGCGAGCAGACCCCGCTGTTCGGCGATCACCGCCAGGTTGAAATGCAGGCCGGGGTGCTCTTCCCCCAGGGCCAGGACTCCCCGCAGGGCCTCTTCTGCGATGTCGAACCGGTTTAGCTGAAGCGCGATGTTGCCGCGGTTGACCTGCACCAGCGGGAGGCGAGGGGCCACGGTCGCTGCACGCTGGTAGTAGTCGAAGGCCTTTGGGAGGTCGCCGCGGGCGGAGTGAATCTCACCCAGGTTCACGAGTGCCTTGATGTTGTCCGGGTCCAGCTCGAGGACCCGCTGGAAGCCTGAGGTCGCCTCGCCGATGCGGCCGGCCGCCTGATACGCGAAGGCCAGGTCGAGCACTGCGGTGGCCGAATCCGGGTCCAGCTCGAGGGCGCGACGACCCGCTGCGATCGCGGCCGCCGCGTCCTTGAGGTGGAAGTGGACCGATGCGAGGGCGAGATGCACCGCGGGATTCTCGGGGTCCCGGCGCGACAGCTCCTCGAGCCGGCGTGCGGCTTCCTCGAGCCGTCCCGCATCCCGCAGGGCCTGGGCCCGCAGAAGCTCCTGCAGCAGCGGAAGCTGGTCCTTAGGATCCGGCCGCGGTCCCTTGCCCCGGGATGCGGATCTGCCGGCGGTGTCCGTCCCCCCCACGTACCCCAATGCCCGCAGGCGCTCGAGGGCCTCGGGATCGATCTTCTCTGGCGTCGGCTCGCTTCCGGCTGCCCGCAGCTTCATCGCCTCGAGCTGGCCGACCAGGGTGGCAGCGATGCGCGGGTGGCGGAGGGACACGTCGTGGCGCTCCGTCGGGTCCACCCGGCGGTCGTAGAGCTCGCTCCGTGGCGCCAGGACTAGCTTCCAACGCTCCGTCTCCACCACGATCAGCTCGCTCCAGCCGTAGTGGAAGCGGGGATAGTAGGTCTCGGCGTAGGAGGCCGGTCCCACGAGGGCCTCCGCGCGGGCGCCGGCCTCTCCGGTGGGCTCGGCCCGTGGGTCGACCGCGTCCCGGGCGGCGGTCCGGGCGGCCTCGTGGACCACGAGCGGCAGCAGGCTCCGGCCGTCGAGGCCATCCGGCACGTCCAGGCCCACGAGGTCGAGCACCGTCGGGGTGACGTCCACCAGCCGGGCCAGGCCGCGCACACGCATTCCGGCAAGGGCGCCCCCGGCGAAGCCGCGCTCGGCGCCGGATGGGGGCGAGAGGATCATCGGCACGTCAAGGGTGGCGCCGTAGAGGAAGATACCGTGGGTGGGCTCGCCATGGTCGCCGAGCGCCTCGCCGTGGTCCGAGAGGTAGAGGACCGCGGTCGTCCGGCGCAGGCCGAGGGCGTCTAGCGCGGCGAGCAGGCGCTCGACCTGTGCGTCGGCGTAGAGGACCTCTCCGGCGTAGGCCGTGGGGGCCCGACGCCGATACTCCTCGGGCGGCGCGTAGGGCTCGTGCGGGTCGTAGAGATGGACCCAGAGGTAGAAGGGACGCTCGCCGCGGCGCTGGCCGCGGAGCCAGGCGAGGGCAGCGTCCACCACCCGGCCCCCGGATCGCTGCACGTCGGTGAGGTCGCGCCTCTCGAGCCCGGAGTAGTCGAAGGCATCGTCGTAGGTCCGGTGGCCTTGGGCGATGCCCCAACGCGAGTCGAGCACGTAGGCGCCGACGAAGGCCGCGGTCTCGTAGCCGTGCCCGCTCAACCGCTCAGCGAGGGTGGTGACGTCCGGCTTCAGCACGAAGCCGCCGTTGTCCCTTACCCCGTGGTGAGGAGGGTAGAGGCCGGTAAAGATCGACGAATGAGAAGGGAGAGTCAGGGGGCTCTGCGACACCGCGTGCTCGAAAAGGACCCCCTCCCGGGCCAGCCGCGAGGCCGCGGGGGTCTCGAAAGACGCACCGTAGGGGGCCAGGTGGTCGCGCCGCAGGGTGTCGATGGAGATCATCACGACGTTGGCGCCTTTGAAGCGTGCCCCGCGGACCGAATCGTACTCGGGGATCGTGACGCCACCCGGCAGCGGCTTGGCCGCCACGTCCGCAGGGGACGCCCGAGGCCCCGCGCTTCCACCGCAGTCGAGGAGGCCGGCGGCGAGGACGAAGGCCGCCGCCGCGAGGCACATCCGGTCGCGAGCTCCGCAGTGCATCAGGAGGGCCGGCGCACGAGTCCGGCCAGGCAATGCAGTCCACCGAACACGCGACTCCCGGACGGACGAGGCCATGCCTTTCCACGGGCGGTGCGGGATCATGGCTGAGCGGATCGTACCACCTGGCCACTTCCTGGGGCCGTCGCCCGCGCGGGCGGGACCAGCGGGCGGAGTCGATAGCCGTTCGGCTCATGGACTGCGATCCGGGCCTGGCGAACGGCGCCGAAAAGCGAACGGGCCGGAGCGCCTCGTGGCGCCCCGGCCCGTAGTCCGACCCGCCGGCTCAAGCAACGGGCCGAGCCGGCGGGATCTGAGGAACGGCTAGAACTCGAGCCGCAGACCGATCTGGATCTGACGCTCGACGGTCTGCGTGCCGTTGTGCGCGCCGCTCGGGATGAAGGTCATGAAGCGCGGGTCGGTGAAGCCCGTGACGGGAGCGCCCCAGCTCGTGTGGTTCAACAGGTTGGTGATGTCGACCCGGAGCTCCGGACGGAGCCGGCCCACCGGGAAGGCCCGGAACACCCCGAGGTTCACGTTTGTCACCCCGGGACGGCGGAACTGGTTGCGTGCGCTGGTGCCGAAGCCGTCGATGCCGGTGCCCGTCGGCTGCGAGAAGAGCGACTTGTCGTAGTTCGGCTCGGTGCTCGATCCTGCTGCTCCGCTCGGGCTCGGATTGCCGCTCACGTTGATAAAAACCGATCCGCAGCCGGGGCAGTTGAGCGCGGGGTTCGAGCCGCCGATCGAGTAGTTAGAGCCCGAGTACGCGCTGACGATGCCGTTTACCTGCCAGTTCTTGACGACCTGGGCCAGGGCGCTCTTCGACTCCCTCGCGAAGGGCAGCTCGTACACGAAGCCCATCTGGAACACGTGGGTCCGGTCGAACCCGGCGAGGGCAAAGTTGTCGCCGACCTTCAAGGGGTGGTTCCAGGTGAGGCCGACCCAGCCGTCGTCGTCGGCCTCGTTCTTGGCCTCGCTCAGGGTGTAGGCGCCCTTCAGCAACAGGCCGTTCTTGAACGGCCGGTTGATTGCCACCTGCAGCCCCTTGTACCGGCTCTTGGTGCGGCCCGCCCAGTCGACGACGTCGGTGGTGCCTGCCACCGAGAAGTACTGGCGGCTCGTCTGACCGCCGCCCGGCTGGCCATAGTTGAGGTTCAGGTCGGCGTAGCCGCCGTCCGTCGCCGTGCCGACGTAGGCGAGCTCGACCGCGATGTCGCCCGGGAAGCGGTGCTCGACCGCCGCGTTCCACTGCTGGATCACGCCCTTGTCCACGTCGTTCGGGTTGGGCGAGCGCATGTAGGTGTTGGGCGGCAGCTTCGTGCGCCCGCTGCTGAGATCGGGCACCGGTACCGGCGGGATGCCCTGCTGGATGGAGCCCAGGGCGGCGTAGTTCTCCGCGGTGTTGTTGTAGAAGATGTCGTAGGGGAAGGACCCTCGGAGCGGGCGCGACCACGGGACCGGGTTGAACGTCCGCCCGTAGCCGGCGCGAAGAACCGTCTTGTCGGTGAGCCGGTACATAGCACCCAGGCGCGGGGCGATATAGAAGCTCTTGTGCTGGATCCCCACGTCCTTGGGCGTCGCGCCGTAGCCGCCGAGCAGGACCTCGTAGGTGTTGTAGTCGAGCCTCTCGAGGCCCTTGCCGTCCGCGCGGGTCATGAGCGGGTAGTACTCGAAGCGCAGGCCCAGGCTGAGGGTCAGCTTCTGGCTGACCTGCCAGCGGTCGCGGATGTAGGCGGCCGCCTGCAACTCGCGGCCGGACATGTCGATCTCCTGGACGTCCTTGGCGTGGTACGTCTGCTGGCCCAGCAGGTAGGTGCCGAAGTTGTTCCACTGGAGCGCCGTGTAGCCGGGGGTCGCCGTACCGAGGCCGCCGAAGTCGAGCCTGCCGCGAATGGCGTAGCCGAACTCTGGCTGCCAGTGGTCCAGCTCGAGCTTGACGACGTCCACGCCAAAGCGCAGCTCGTGCTTGGGGAGCACTTTGGTGAGACCCGTGCTGAAGGTGTAGTTCGACTCCTTGCGGAAGAGCGGCATCCAGCCGGGCGTCGTGCCGAAAACATAGCCCGCCTCGAGGCGGGGGATGCCGCTCTCGCGGAGGCTGGGGCCGTTCGTGCCGGGGATCCCGGCGTCGAGACCGTAGTTCTTGCCGTAGTCCGGGCCGGTCACCGACTGGTCCTGACGGTTGAAACCGAAGTTGCTGTCGAGCACCAGGCTCGGGCTGAGCGTCCAAGTGTGCCCGACCGTGCCCAGGTAGACGCGCGTGTCGCCGATGCTGCCCTCGTCGAATCCGAGGATGAAGACGTCCTGCACCTCGGCGTCGAGCATCGAGAACTTGCCCCAGATCGAGTGCGAGCCCGTGCGCTGCCAGGTGAGCTTGACGTCGAAGTTGTCGCGATCGTTCGTGATCGTGCGCGGGATCACGTAGTCGTCCGACAGGCCGTTGCGGTTGATGTCGGTGCTGGTATTGGGTCCCGGCCAAGAACTCAGAATGGACTGCGAGACCGGGTTCAGCCGGTTCGCCGGGATCGTGTTGTTCGGGAACTGCGTGCGGCCCACGCCGCCCGCGCCGCCGGTGTTCGGGTCGTAGAGGCGGAACGCCGGGTAGGCCGCTGCGACCTCGCTGAAGTTGCCGGCGCGCATCGCGGCGGTCGGGACGGTGAACGTCTGTTGGACGCCGCGGCGGGCCTGGTAGCGCTCCCAGGACCCGAAGAAGAACAGCTTGTCCTTCATGATCGGCCCGCCGAGCGTGCCGCCGTAGATGTTGTTGGACAGGTTCGGCTTCGCCAGGTTGTTGGCGTTGTTGGCGAACGTGTTCGCGTTGAGCTCGTCCTGCTGCCTGAAGAAGAAAGCGGAGCCGTGGAACTCATTGGTCCCCGACTTGGTGACCACGTTGACCGCCGCGCCCGCCGCCATGCCCTGGTCGGCGTCGAAGTTGTTGGTCGAGATGTTGACGGTGTCGATCGACTCGGCGGGGTTCACGTAGCCGACGTGGTGCGGCAGCCAGACGTTGACCGACACCGCGCCGTCGATGCGGAACGCGTTCGCGTTTCGCTGCGTGCCGTTGACGTTCGTCGTCAGCGCGCGGCCGGGCGTGTCGATCTCGGCGTTCTGCAGCCCCGAAGGTGTCGCGCCGGGAACCAGGTCGATCAGCTTCTGGTAGTTTCGGAAGGAGTTCAGCGGCAGATTGACGATCTCCTTGGACCCGATCTCGGTGCTGAGGTCGGCCTTCTCGGTCTGCAGCAGTGTCGTCTCGCTGATGACGTTCACCGTCTCGGCGAGAGCGCCGACTTCGAGTTTCAGCTCGACGCGGACAGGGTTACCGGCCGAGACCCGCAGCCCGGTCTGCTTCAGCTCCCGGAAGCCCTGCAGCGATGCGCCCAGGTTATAGGTGCCCGGAAGCAGGTTGCGGAACGCGTAGTTCCCATCCGTGTCAGTCACGGACGTGACCTGGAGGGCGGTTCCGGTGTTCGTTGCGGTGACCGTCGCGCCGGGGATGGCCGCGCCCTGCGGGTCGGTCACGGTGCCGACGATGGAGCCGTACAGCGTCTGTGCAGCGGCCGGCAGGGGTGCGAGCAATGCGGCGGCGATCGCGATCGCCACGGCTGCTCGGAACGTCAAGCGTGTCAGGTGAGCCATCCTCATTCTCCTCATTATTCTGGAGGCGCGTCTCAGCATT
>CAZVOI010000031.1:0-1949 GCA_964628275.1 uncultured Acidobacteriota bacterium
ATCGCGATGTTCTCCTTCTCGACGTCGAAGTAGGCGAGCGTCCCGGTCAGCTTGCCGCCGCGCAGGCTCGACTTCAGCCCGGCTTCGTACTGTGTCGTCTTCTCCGGCTCGCGCGGTCCGACCGTCAGGCTCGACGGCGGCGCGAAGGCCTTGCCGAAGTTGCCGTAGAGCGAGAGCTTGGGGCTGGGCGCGATCAAGAGACCCAAGAGCGGGCTCAGTTGGCTCTCCTTGCGATCGGTCAGAAAGACCTCGTCCTTGAAGTGGTAGGAGTCGAAGCGGCCCGCCGCCAGCAGTTGAACCTTGTCGCTGATCGCGATCTGGTCGACCACGTAGGGGGCGAAGACGTTCGCGCGTGAATTGGCGGCGAGCGCCTGGCCGGGGATCAACGGCACCGGCTCCCTCGCGGTTTCGATCGGGTTGTTCAACAGCATCACCGGCAGCAGGCCCACGACGAGGGTGAAGTCGTCCTTCAACTGGCTCGCCTCGAAGCCGACCAGCAGCGTGTGCTTGACCGAGCCGGTCTTCAGGTTCCACGACGCCTCGAGCTGATTGCCGAGGAGCTTCTGGCGGTCGTCGAGGAACGTCATCGTGCGCGCCACGGCGAACTCACCCGGGAACGCCGGGAAAGTGCCGACCAGGAGCGTGCCGTCGGTGTTCCAATCCAGGTCGGTGTAGTAGAGCTTGTTGCGCAGCGTGCCGTTCGAGCCGAGCCGCGTCTGGAAGTCGGCGCGCACCCTCAGCAGGCCCTGCTCCGAGCGGTCGAACGGGCTCTGGTACGAGCGGGTGCGCGGAACCGACGGGATCGCGTTGCCGACGAGCGGCAGCCCGGCGTCGGGCTCGAACGAGTTGTCCACGTACTCGACGTTCAGCGACAACGGCGTGTGCTCGCCGAGCTTCCAGCTCGCCGACGGGTTGACCGCGAAGACCCTGCTCTTCTTGTCGTCGCGATACTGGTCAGAGGACTGCGCCAGCGCGTTCAGCCGATACGAACCCTTGCCGCCCTTGCTGTCGTAGTTCGCGTCGAGCTGGCCTTCGAAAGTCGAGAAGCTGCCGCCCGAAAACTGCAGGTCGGCGAAACGTCCGGGGCCGGGCTGCTTGCGCAGGATGTTCACGGCGCCGGAGAGCGGGTTGCCGCCGTAGAGATAGGCGCCGGGTCCGCGCAGCACCTCGACGCGGCGCGCGTTGTAGAGGTGGTAGAAGCTCGACTCGGGCTCGCCGGCGCCGTCCACCAGCACCAGGCTCGAGGAGAGCGAATCGAAGCCGCGAATCGTGAAGTAGTCGAACACGCCGAAGCCGGTGGCCACGTTGACGCCGGGCGCGTTCTGGAGCGCGTCGCCCAGAACACGCGCGTCCTGGGCCTCGAGCACCTGGCTCGAGATCACGCTCACGCTGACCGGCAGGCTCTCGAGCGGCACGCTCAGCTTGGTGGCGGTGCTGGCCGTCGCCGGAAACGTCGCGCGCCCCAGCACGTCGACGCTTTCCTCGTAACGTGGCGGCTCGGGGGACGTCGCCGGCTTGGGCTTCTCGTCTTCCGCGAGCATCGGCAGCGCCAGCGTCACACTGAGCAGCGCTGCGCGGGCCTTCGTCTGGGGCCTAATCAATGGATCCTCCGGGATTTCCCCGCGAGAGTATGCGCGAGCGGCCGCGACGCTCGCAAGGAACGGCATGGTAAATGGTTGTGAACGGATCCGACTACTTTGGCGCCATCCTGAGGGCGCCGTCCAAACGAATGACCTCGCCGTTCAACATCTCGTTTTCCACGATGTGGCGCACCAGGGCGGCGAACTCGTCGGGCCGTCCCAGCCGCGACGGGAACGGCACCTGCTGCCCGAGCGAGAGCCGCGCCGGCTCGGGCAGGCCGGCCAAGAGCGGCGTGTCGAAGATACCGGGCGCGATCGTCATGACACGGATGCCGAGTGACGCCAGCTCGCGCGCGATCGGCAGCGTCA
>CAZVOI010000032.1:0-1595 GCA_964628275.1 uncultured Acidobacteriota bacterium
CGGCTCGCTCAAGGGCAAGCTCAAGATCAAGGGCGACATCCTCTCGACGGGGACCCGGTGGCATGCTCAATCTTGACACCCACATTCTCCTGCACGCTTTGGCGGGGAGTCTGAAGCGGCGCGAGCGCGAGCTTCTCGCCGGCGACCGCTGGAGCATCTCGGCCATCGTGCTGTGGGAGATCGCCAAGCTCGCGCAGCTCGGCCGCATCGAGCTCGACCTGGACGATCCGGAAGTCGTCCGCACCCTGGCCGCGGTCCAGGTCTGGCCGATCACGGCCGAGATTGCGAAGACGAGCACGCGCCTCGACGTGCGCAGCGACCCGGCCGACGAGCTGATCGGGGCGACGAGCGTCGTCCACAACGTTCCCCTGGTCACCCGAGACCCCACGCTGCGGGCCTCTCGCGTGATCCCCCTGGTGTCAATCCGGGGCTGACCCGCTCAGCCGAAGCTCCTGACGACGGGCCGGGGTTCTCCGGGACGAGGTTACGGGGGGCTGAGCGACCCCGAACCTCGGCCTGCGTCAGTGCTTTCCATAGTCGAGCTCCCCGGCCTCGATCCTTACCGGCAGCCAGTTCTGGGGTGGAGGCAGCGGGCAGGTGGCGAAGGCCGTGAAGGCGCAGGGCGGGTTGTAGGAGCGGTTGAAGTCGAGCACGACCTTGCCGGCCTTGGGCAGGTCCGCGTACAGGAAGCGGCCGGCGGGGTAGGTCTCCTTGCCGCTCGTCTGGTCGCGCAGGATGAACCACAGCTCTGTGCTTTGCGGGGTCTCGAGGACGCCGTCGAGGCGCACGAGCTTGCCTCCGATCGAGAACTCGGCGTAGCCGGGGCTGGGCATCGATTCCGTCTGGCCGAGGATGTTCGGGACCTTGAGCGGCTGCGCTTGCGGATGCGCGATCCACTTCGCCTCGACCCGATAGGCTTCCTGGATCTCGAACCAGCGGCAGCCCGTGAACTCGCGGCGCGCGGCGGCGTTCTTGTCCTTGAGCCGGATCCCGTAGCGCCCGCCGCGCGCGATCACCTGCAGGCTCACCGAGCCGAGCTCGATGACGTCGCCGCTGTCGGGCCGCAGCACCGCGGGCCCGGCGAGCGGCAGGCCGGCCATCCGCGCTACCGTGCCTTCGGCCAGCCTCACCGTGGTTTCCGTGCCCTTGAGCTCGAAGACTCCTGCGGTGGCCGGCGCCGAGCCCTCGGGCAACACGACCGCCGCCGCCTTGTCCGTCCCGAAGCGGTTCTCGCCCGGCTTCAGCCATGCGAGCCCGGCGACGCTCAGCCAGCCGCCGTCCGCCTTGAGCCGGGCCTCGCGCTCGCCTCGCCACTTCTGCACCGCCACGCGATACGTTTCGTCGGCCACCCCCCCGCTCGTCAGACCCAGGACCGCCGCCGCCACTGCCAACGGCATCGCCATGCCTCGCATCGCGCTCCTCGCTCCCTGCGCCAAGGTTAAGCGAAAACCCCGCCGAAGTGGGCTATCCTCGGGGCGGCCGGGGGCCCAAAGCACCCCCGCAGGAGGCTCCTTGGCCGACGCGACCCAGCGCGAGCTCACCTACCGAAAGCGCCTGATCGAGATCGCGAACCAGATCAACTCCGCCGCCAGCAT
>CAZVOI010000033.1:0-6701 GCA_964628275.1 uncultured Acidobacteriota bacterium
GGCCCAGCCGACCGAACTCTTCATCTCCGAGACCATCGAGGGCAGCTCCAACAACAAAGCCATCGAGATCTACAACGGCACCGGCGCCGCCATCAACCTCGCGACCGGCGGGTACAACGTGCAGATGTTCTTCAACGGCAGCCTCAGCGCGGGGTTGACGATCAATCTCACGGGCACGGTGGCCGCGGGTGACGTGTACGTGGTCGCCCAGTCATCGGCGAACGCGGCGATCCTCGCCCAAGCCGATCAGACAAACAGTTCGGGCTGGTTCAACGGCGATGACGCCGTCGTGCTCCGCAAGGGGACGACGATCCTCGATGTCGTCGGCCAGATCGGGTTCGATCCGGGCCCGGAGTGGGGCACGGGGCTCGCGTCCGCGGCCGACAACACGCTGCGACGGAAGCCGACGCTCTGCGGGGGCGATTCGAATGCCGCCGCTGCGTTCAGTCCGGCCATCGAGTGGGATGGCTTTGCCACCGACACGTTCGGCGGTCTCGGTTCGCACACGACGTCCTGCGCTCCGAACGCGGCGGTCAGCGTCACGTGCGGTACCACGCTCTCGACGTTCCAGGGCAGCGCGGCCTCGCGCTCCGTCACCGCAACCGATACCGACGGCACGGTCACCAACCTCGTCCTCACCAGCGTGACGCCCGCGCCCTCAACGGGCTCGATCAGCCGGACGGCGTTCACCCCCGCGGCGGGCGTCGGCGGGATCGCGACGGCCACGGTCACCGTGGACGCGAACGTCGTGGCGGGTTCGTACGCGGCGCTGCTGACCGCGTCCAACAACGACCCCAGCCCTCAGACCGCCACCTGCACTCTGGCGATCAGCGTGGTTTCGCCCAAGGAGATCTGGGAGATCCAAGGCAGCGGCATCGCGTCACCCGACGTCGGCCAATTCGCCCGTACGGAAGACAACATCGTGACCGCCCTGAGCTACAGCGGCGGGACGCCCAACGGCTTCTTCATCCAGACACCCGACGCGCGGGCCGACACTTCCGACCAGACCTCGAACGGAATCTACGTGTTCACCGGCAGCGCCCCAGGCGTCAGCGTGGGCGATCAAGTCGACGTCACCGCCACCGTGGTCGAGTTCTTCGGTTTGACGGAGCTCGGGAGCGCCATGGTCAGCGTCGACTCCTCGGGCAACCCGCTGCCGGCCGCGGTCCTGCTGACGCAGGTGGCGCCTGGCGTGTTCGTGCCTTCCCACGACCAGCCGTTTCCGGCCAACGAGTTCGAGCGCTTCGAGGGAATGCGGGTGCGCATCGAGGACGGCCGCGCCACCGCACCCAGCGATCGCTTCGGTGACGTGTCGGTCGTGGCCGACAACACGCGCGCGTTCCGCGAGCCCGGCATCGAGTATCCGGGCAACGCCGGGCACCCGCGGGTCTGGGACGGCAACCCGGAGATCTTCGAGATCAACCCCGACGGCGCCGGCCTCCCAGATGTAGCGCTCCCGGCGGGCTCGGTGATTCAGGTGGCGGAGGGCCCGCTCAGCTTCTCGTTCAGCGACTACCAGATTTGGCCGACCAGCTTCTCGTACACGCCGGCGGCCCTGCCCCGCGCGGTGCGTGCCAAGAGCCCCGGCGAGATGAGCGTGGCGAGCCAGAACATGCTGCGTTTCTTCGACGCGGATCCGACCAACGGCCCCGACGACGGACCGGTCACGCCGGCGGAGTACCAGGACCGGCTGGCGAAGGCCTCGCTCCACATCCGCAGCGTGCTCCAGGCGCCCGACATCCTGTCGCTCGAGGAAGTCGAGAACCAGGGAGTGCTCGACAGTCTGGCGGCGCGCATCGCCGCCGACGATCCGTCGCTCCACTACACGGCGCATCTCCTGGAAGGCAACGACATCGGCGGCATCGACACCGGGTTCCTGGTTCTTGACACCGTTACGGTGACGGCGCCGGTCACCCAGGTCGGCCTCGCGACTCGGCTCAGCCTCGACGGCAGCCTGCTCAACGACCGCCCGCCGCTGGTGCTGCAGGCCGAGTACGCAGCCAACGGCGCACCGTTCCCGGTCACCGTGATCGGGGTTCACGGCCGGTCGCTGAGCGGGATCGAGGGATCGAGCGCGAGCGCGAACCGCGTGCGCCAGAAGCGGCTCGAACAGGCGACCGAACTGGCGCAGCACATCCAGTCGCTGCAAACGTCGGACGCGACGCGGCGCATCGTGGTGACCGGCGACTTCAACGCGTTCGAGTTCAGCGACGGCTACGTGGATGTGGTCGGGATCATCAGCGGCAACCTGGACCCGAACGGCGCGATCCAGGCCGGCCACGCGGACTGGGTGGAGCCGAACCTGATCGATCAGGTACTGGGTCTTCCCCCCGCCGAGCGCTACTCGTTCGTATTCGGCGGCAGCGCCCAGGTCCTCGACCACATGCTGACCACCGGCAATCTCAACGATTACGTGCGCGCGCTCCAGTACGCCCGTGGCAACGCCGATGCGCCCGCCTCGCTACAGGCCGAGCCAGGCACGCCGCTGCGGATGTCCGACCACGACGGCGAGGTCCTGTTCGTGATGACCGACCATGACGCCGACGGCATCCCTGACGACGTGGACAACTGCGCCGTCGATCCCAACCCCAGCCAGCAGGACTACGACGGCGACGGCGTCGGCGACAGCTGCGACGCCGATGACGACAACGACGGCGTCCTGGACGGCGCGGACGCCTGCCGGCTGTCGGTTCCGACGCCCGCGACGGTGGTGATCGACTCCTGCGACACCGGGGTCGCGGACAGGGTGCTCGCGTCCGGCTGCTCGATCACCGAGTCGATCCTCGGGATCGCAAGCGGCGCCCGGAACCACGGTCAGTTCGTGAGCGGTACGACGCACTTCGCCAACGAGCTGCGCAAGGACGGGCTGATCTCGAACCAGGACAAGCCCGCGATCACGCGCTGCGCGGCCTGGGCGAACATCCCGTAGCGGGCTCACACATGACGCTCGCTCCCGGCTCCCGCCTTGGGCCGTACGAGATCACAGCCTCGATCGGCGCCGGCGGGATGGGCGAGGTGTACCGCGCGCGCGACACCAAGCTCGGCCGCGACGTGGCGCTCAAGGTGCTGTCGGCGGCGCTGGCGAAGGACTCCGAGGGCTTGGCGCGATTCACGCGCGAGGCCCGTGCAGTCGCCGCCCTCAACCACCCCCACATCGTCACGATCCACTCGACCGAGGAGGCCGACGGCGTCCGCTTCCTGACGATGGAGCTGATCGAAGGCCGCACGCTGGATCAGATGATCCCAGTGGGCGGCGTGTCGCTGACCCGGTTCTTCGACGTCGCGCTCGCCCTGGCCGATGCGCTGAGCGCCGCCCACCAGAAGCAGATCACGCACCGCGACTTGAAACCCGCCAACGTGATGGTCTCGGACGACGGCCGCGTCAAGGTGCTGGACTTCGGCCTCTCGCGCGCCGCCGAACCGGAGCCGAGCCCCGCTCCGGTCGAAGAGGGCGAGACGCGGCAGAAGCTGACGCAGGCGGGGACGATCCTCGGCACGATGCCTTACATGTCTCCAGAGCAGATCGAGGCGAAGCCGCTCGACCCGAGGAGCGACATCTTTTCGCTTGGCATCGTGCTCTATGAGATGGCGACCGGAACTCGCCCGTTTCATGGCGAGACCTCGCCCGCGCTGATGTCGTCGATCATGAAAGACCATCCGAGGCCCGCCTCAGAACTGCGCCCGGACCTTCCCGGAGAGGTGTCTCGCCTGGTGGGCAAGTGCCTCGAGAAGAACGCGCGGGATCGCGTGCAGACGGCGCACGAGATCCTGGTGGAGCTCCGGGCCCTCCGCCGCGCCTGGGAATCGGGAGCGGCCTCGCCGAGGCCAGCTTCACCGGCGCCTGCCTCTTCACAAACTCCACGCGGCAGCGACCTGCGGATCGCCGTCCTGCCTTTCGTTCCGCGCCCCGCGAGCGGCGACGCCGAAGCGCTGGCCGACGGCCTGACCGAGGACATCACGGCGGGCCTGGCGCGGTTTCCGAACCTGCGCGTCGTCTCTCGCCCCGAGGTTGACCGCGTCAAGGGGCAGGCGGCCGACGCCGGCTTGGCCGGGCAGCTCGGCGCTCGATACCTGGTCGACGGGACCGTGCGCACGGCTTCGACGTCGCTCCGCGTCAGCGCACGCCTGGTGGATGCGAGCACGGGAACCCACCTGTGGGCGGAGACCTACGAGCGCTGGCTCTCTGAGGGTGTCTTCACACTACAGGACGACATCGCCCACCGGGTGATAGCGACCGTCGCCGATTCCAACGGCGTGCTGGTGAGATCCATGGGCGCCGCCTTGAAGGATCGGCCGTGGCGCGAGCTCACCACGGTCGAGCTCTTGATCCGCTTCGAGGCTTATGTGCAGCGCTATCGCGTCGAGGAACACGCGCTGCTCCGGGACGCATTCGAGGCGGCGATCGAGCGTGACGGCCTCGACGCGCAAGCCTGGGCCTGCCTGTCGGTTCTCGTCTCGCATGAGCACTCGCTCGGATACAACCCCAGGCCCGACTCCGTCGCCCGGTCACGCTCGGCGGCCGATCGCGCCATCGAGATCGACTCCAACTGTCAACGCGCGTGGGTAGCACTCGCGTTTGCCCATTTCGCGGCCCGCGATCTCTCCGGTCTTCGCGCCGCGGCCGATCGGGCGATCACGATGAACCCTCTCGACACCTCGAAGCTCGCGGGGATCGCGTGGGCGCTGACCGGCGCCGGGGACATCGAACGCGGCGTCGAGGTCGCCCGGCAATCCATGGCGCTCCACCCGAGCTTCGCCGGCTGGTATCGCATGCCTCTGTTCTTCGGGCACTACGTGGCGCGCGAGTACGCGGCGGCACTCGAGGAGGCGAAGCGCGTCAACATCGAGACGTTCCTGCTTGCCCACCTGGCGACGGCGTCCGCTGCGGGCCAGTTGGGCGCCACCAGCGACGCGCGGGCGGCCCTCGCCGCGCTGACCCGGATCGCGGGCGCGCCCCTCTCGGCGGAGCGGGCCCGCGAGATCTGGAGTGTGTGCCTTTGGGACGAGGGCGTCATTGGTCATCTGATCGAGGGGCTCCAAGCCGCGTGCGCCGTGGCTGGCGCGGAGCCGGCCGAGAAGCCGCATTCAAGTCCGTCCCGTCCCCCCTCCGGACCCTCGGCCGCACGCGCTCGTTCCGGACAAACAACCACAGCCGGCGTGAATCGCGCCTACGTAGCCGCGATCCGGCCGTTCACGACGCATGCCTCCGATCCCGAGAGCGAGAGCCTCGCGCGCGGTCTCACGGAGGACATCGCAACGGGACTGTCGCGATTCCAGTTCTTGTCAGTCCAGACATCGAAGGACGCGGATGCGCGTTACGCCGTGGAAGGCAGCGTCCGGCGCTCGGGAAGCGCCGTTCGCGTGAGCGCGCGGCTGGTGGACACCGATACCGGTGCGAGCGTCTGGGCGGATAACTATGACCGGGCGCTCGGGGCCACGAGCCTCTTCGATCTTCAAGACGAGATCACCGCCCGCGTGGTCGCGACCATCGGGAGCCACGGCGGTCCCTTGCTCAGGGCGATGGCTTCTCCGCTTCGCGAGCGACCGGTCGCGGATCTGTCCGTCCACGAACTCGTCCTGCGCTACCACTTGTACAGCACTGGCCCAAGGATCGACGAACACGCCCGGCTGCGCGCGGCCTTCGAGACGGCTCTCGGGGATCAGCCCGGCCAGGCTCCCGGCTGGGCGGCGCTCGCCGCTCTCTACGATCACGAGCTTTCGCTGGGGCTCAACCCGCTCCCCGACTCCGTCGGCCGCTCCACCAAGGCCGCGCGTCGCTCGGTGGAAACCGACCCGGCCTGCCAATTCGGCTGGCAAAGACTCATGTCGAACCACTTCCACATGAACGACTGGAACGGGGTGAGGAACGCGGCCGATCGAATGATTGCGCTGAACCCACTGAACCAGGGCGCGGCAGCGTTCGCCGGCTTTATCTTCTCGCTCACCGGCGACTGGGACCGCGGCATCCCGATGTTGCGCCGCGCGATGGATCTCGATCCGAACCACCTGGGCCTCCTCCACATCGTGCTCTTCGTCGAGCACTATCGGAAGAAGGAGTACGAGGAGGCGCTGGCCCAGGCCAAGCGGACCAACGCGTTCGAGACCGCGCTGGTGGCGCTTTCGCTCGCTTCCGCAGCCGGACAGCTCGGCCGGGCAAACGAGGCGAGGACTGCGTTCGAGGCTTTGGAGCGTGATCACCCGGGGCACTCAAGTCCCGGGAAGGTGCGTTCCCACTGGTCGCTCTGGCTGCGCGACGACGAACTGATCGACCGTCTGATCGAGGGCTTCGAGAAGGCGCAGGCTCTGCTCGTGGAGCCCATTCCTCAACCCGCGGTGGTGAAGCCCCCCGCGTCGGGACGCACCGCATCGATCGCCGTCCTCTCCTTCACCGACATGAGCGCGGCCAAGGATCAGGACTGGTTCTGCGACGGCATCGCCGAGGAGATCCTGAACGCTCTGTCGCAGCTCAAGGGCCTGCGCGTGGCCGGGCGCGGATCCGCGTTCTCGTTCAAGGGCAAGGGCGAGGATCTACATTCGATCGGCGAGAAGCTGAGCGTGGGCACGATCCTCGAAGGCAGCGTGCGCCGGGCGGGTGACCGCGTGCGCATCACCGCGCAGCTCTCCGATGCCAAGGACGGCTTCCAACTCTGGTCGGAGCGCTACGACCGCGAGATGAAGGACATCTTCGACGTGCAAGACGA
>CAZVOI010000034.1:0-5447 GCA_964628275.1 uncultured Acidobacteriota bacterium
CAGCCCGAAGCCGCTCCTGACCGGGACCACGACCACGGCCGTCGCCGGAGGATCGAGCTTCGCGACGATCTGGGCCAGCTCCGGGGCTTGCGGGACGGTCACGAGCGAGGCGTGCTTCAGGGGCACGAAGCGCTGCCTGACGAAGCGGAAACCCTCGGGGTTCGTGACGAACGGGTCCTTCCGCAGGCCCACCGCCGCGATCACACGCAGCTTCTGGTCCGCCCCCGGCGCGATCAGGCTCCCGCGCGAGCAGCCCGCCGCGGCCGCCAGGTGCGACAGCGCGGCCGTCAGCGTTTCCGCAGGCGGCCGGCCGTCGCCGAGCCCCTCGATCGCCTGCACCGTGAGCTCGAACTCCTTGACGCGGCGCCGCGCCTCGTCGCGCTCCTGGCGCATCCCGTCGAGCGCCTCGCTGAGCGACATCGACGTCTCGACGTAGGAGCCCACGAGCGCCTTGTCCAGCTCCGCGCCCGTGGCGCCCCGGGGGATCTTCGGCGCCGCCACCTGCACTCGGCGCAGGTCCTCCGCGTCGCGCCCCTCGGCCGGGCGCACCCCCGCGCCTTCGAGCGTCGAGCGCCCGAAGACCTGCTGGATCGCCCCCCAGGCCCACGTCTGCACCGTCTCGTCGTGGCTGAGCGCCAGGCTGCGGTACTTCGTCGTGAGGTCGGCCATCAGGGTCGCCATCAGGGTGCCGAGCGTCTCGAGCACGCCCTCGCCCCGAAACGCCACGGCCTCGAGCTCGGGGGCACGGCGCCAGTTGAGCGCGGCGGTCAGCTCTGCGACCGACGCCACCTCCGGCAGGTCGCGCTTGTTGTACTGGAACACGATCGGGATCACCTCGGGATCGACCCCGTTCGCCTTCAGGTGCTCGTTCATCTCCGCGAGGCTCGCCACGTTCTCATCGCGCCGGTCGGCGGCCGAGTTGGCGACGAACACGACCGCGTCCGTCCCCCGCATCACGAGTCCCCTGGTCGCCCCGTAGGGCGCCTGCCCCGGCACCGCCACCAGCTGAAAGCGGATGTCGAAGCCGTGAAACCCGATCCCCTGCAGCGGCAAAAGGTCGAACAGGATCGTCCGCTCCTGCTGCGAGTTGACCGTGATCAACTCGCCGCGGTGGCGCGCGATCGCCGCCGCATGCAGCATCTGCAGGTTGGTCGTCTTCCCACAGACGGCAGGCCCGTAGTAGACGACCTTCAGCTGAACGATGCGGTCTCGCGGCTTGAGCTCCACGGATGCTGCCTTCCCCCAAGACGCCGGTCGCGTCGCGAGGACTCTCCGGCGGGCGCCCCAGTATGCCTTATGCTTCCCGCCGAGTCGCACGGGACGAGCACCATCGACTCGGCCGTTTCCCGGTGCCGCCTCGAGGCCGGGCGTCCACAGGAGCTGCTCGTGATCGCCGTCGGCATCGCACTGGTCGGCCTGGCGCTCGCGGCCCGTCCGGAGTGGCGCGGGGGGCTCGCGACGCGCCTGCTGCGGGAAGCCGGGCCCGCCGTCGCCCTCGCTTACGTCGGCGTGAGTCTCGTCGCGCTCTGGCACCTCGAGCGCGTTCGTCACGTGGTTCTCTTCGCGCTCGGAGAAAACTCCAACCAGCAGTTCTTCGAGTCACTCGCTCGCGGCGACGTGCCCCGCTGGTTGAGTCCGGTCCACGTGGACGCCGATCTGCAGCTGTTCGAGGTACGCGAGTGAGCGGACGAATCAGCGGCTGCGCCGCGAAACCGAGCGGCGCGAGGGCCTTGGCACACGCCGACGGCTGACCGAGACCTTGCCAGGCCTTCCCGCACCCGCCACGAGCCGTACGAGCTCGGCACTGGACAGTCGCATCGCCGCCACCGTCCACTTGCGGAGCATCGGCAGACTATCGCAGGCCTCGATGACCGGCGTCACGCGCCTCCGAACCGTCGGATGGTGATGAGACACGACGGCGAGGCAGGTTTGCCGGTAGGTGTGGACGCCCTCGGCCCGCCCTTCGGCTCGAGCCTGCCGAAACTCCTTCGCGAACATTCCTGAAGCCATGGCAGCCTTTCTCGGGATCATCCTCTCCAGTTCCTGTGCAGTGTAGCGCTCAGCGGAGAGCGCCTGCAAGACGTAGAGCAGGTCCCCGCGCTCCGTCGTCGCCGTCGAACGACTGATCAGCCGCGCGGCCGCGCGAACGTGCTCAGGGCTCGCGCCCCGTGCCCGCCCGACCAACGCCGCTGGTCCGGGCCCCATTGCCAGCAGCTGCTTCGGATCCTGATCCCAGAGTCGAAGCAGGTCAAAGCGCCTCTCATGAACGACCCGCCCGCCGATCACCTCGCGGTGCGACAGGTGCGTGGGGGCCGGAGGCCGCAGGAACACCACGGTCGTGACGACCGGAAGGCGGAACTGCGCCTGGAGCCGAGCCGCGTATTCGAAGAGTCGCAGCTCGAGACCCCGCCGGTAGCGCATCTCGAACTCGACATGGCGCAGGTAGCTCTCATGCCCGCGCCGAAGCCGGATGACGACATCGACCGAGCGCCTGGATACCGGCAGTTCGATCACGCCGGCCGAGACCACGAGGGCGCCACGCTCGCCGAGCAGGCCGAGGAGCCTCCGCGTCCGCACCTGGAAGAGCCGCTTCAGGGGCTGATCAGCGTCCACAGCTCCGAAGGGTAGCGGACAGGCTGGACAGGGAGGTCCGAACCGGCCCTCTGCGTGCGTGCGCAGCCCGGAGGCGTGTTCAGGCCAAAGTTGCGGTTGTCCAGAGCGAGGTGGTCTTCGCCACCGCTGTCGTTCGGCTCACCCGGGCCCCAGTACGTATAGGCGAACGGCTCGCCGGTCACCCAGGACCAGCCGTCTCCTGGCTCCGCCGATCCGGCCGGTTGAAAACCACCGATCCAGTACTCGGTGATGCCGCCGACAGGCGGTGGCCCGAGCAGGGTCGCGATGAACTCCTGCTCCGCCTGCGACGTGATCGTCGCGAGGTCCCAGCTCAGCCCGAGGTCCACCTTCGAGGTTGCGTCCGTCCGAGCCGCGGTCCACGTCGCGGTGTTAAGCGTAACGATGTCGTACCAGTGGCCGTTGCCTGCCCAGAAGACCGGTACGGCAGCAGCCGGAGTCGAACCCGCAAGCCAGGCCAACCCGACGAGAGCGACGGTGGGGAGCACTCGAGACATCGGCTGAAACCTCCTGAATCGCATGGGATCAGCTCCGACGCCGGCGGCGCATCGCCAAGGCCGTGAGCCCGCTGCCGAGCAGCAGCAACGTACCCGGCTCGGGAATGGGATCGCCGACGACTTCCATGTCGAACGCGGTGAGCCCCCCGTGGTCCTCGAGCGCCACGGCGATGGTGTTGGTTCCGGCCAGCAGGCTGCCCCCGAAGCCGCCCGAGTACTCCCACCTGAAGGTGTAGCCTTCGGCGTTGTCTGAAGCGATCAGCGTGCCGTTCAGGTACAGCTTGTAGCCGTTGTCGACGCCGAGGTGCCAAGCGATGGAGCCGGGGATGAACCCGGGCCGACCTGCGCCAGCCCTCGCTCGAGCGCTACCTCGGGCTGCTGGTGATCCGCGCCCGGCGCTCGCCGCGCGCGTCGATCGAGCGCGCCGTCTCGCGGCTCAAGGAGAACCAGATCCGCGGCATCGTGTTCAACGACCAGCCCGAGATCCTGCCGCTCGGCTACGGCTACGGCTACGGCTACGGCTATCGCGACGAGCGCGAGCGGTATCTGAAGAGCGAAGAGCACTGAGGCCAAGGTGAGCCTGGGCGCCCGCTGGCTCGGGATCCTCGCCGAGTCGCTGATCGTGCTGCTGTCGCTCGCGGCGGCGGTGCTGGCGCGCTTCGGCAACGTCGGCGAGCTCGTGTCCTACGAGAGCTTCGTGCCGAAGGCGCTCGCTTGCGTGCTCGTGGTCCAGCTGACGCTCTACTACGCGGAGCTCTACGAGTACCGCACGCGGCGGCGGCTCGAGCTGTTCCAGCAGCTCGGGCAGTGCATGGCGCTCGCCGCCGTGGCGCTCGCCTTCGTCTTCTTCGTGGTTCCCGGCCTCCAGGTCGGCCGCGGCATCTTCTCGCTGTTCATCCTGTTCGCCGGGTCCGGCCTGCTGCTGTGGCGCCTGCTGCTGCTGTGGGCCTGGGGCACGCTCGGCGCCTTCGGCGACCGCGTGCTGATCCTCGGCACGGGCGTTCCGGCCCAGAAAATCGCGCGCGAGATGCTGAAGAGCGCGCCGGTCGGATACCGCGTGCTGGGCTTCCTGACCGAGCACCAGAGCGAGGTCGGCCGCACGCTCGTCAACCCGAGCATCCTGGGGACGCTCTCCGACCTGCCGCAGCTCTCCGAATCGCAGGGCGCCACGCTCATCGTCGTGGCGCAGGAGGACCGCCGCAAAGCGGCTGCCGGTCGACATGCTACTGCGCTGCCGGATGGCCGGCGTGCGCGTGGGCGAGGCCGTGATGGCGGGGGGCCTGCTGATCGTCACGGCGCTCTGCGTGCGGCTGTCGAGCCCCGGGGCCGTGCTCTACCGCCAGACGCGTGTCGGGCTCGACAGCAAGACCTTCGAGCTGCGGAAGTGGCGCACGATGCGCGCGGACGCCGAAGAGGCGTCGGGACCGGTCTGGGCCACCGGCGAGAACGATCCGCGAGTCACGACGTTCGGCCGGGTGCTGCGCAAGACGCGGCTCGACGAGGTGCCGCAGCTGTGGAACGTGCTGCGCGGCGACATGAGCTTCGTGGGGCCGCGGCCCGAGCGTCCGCACTTCGTCCAGCAGCTGCGCGAGGTGATCCCGTTCTACGACGAGCGCCACAGCGTGCGGCCCGGGATCACGGGCTGGGCCCAGGTCAAGGTCCCGTACGGCTCGACGCTCGAGGACGCGGAGGAGAAGCTCGAGTACGACCTCTTCTACGTCAAGCACATGTCGTTGCTGCTCGACGTCGCGATCGTGCTCGAGACGGCGAAGGTGATGCTGCTCGGCCGCGGGCGCTAGTTCCGCTCCCAGCTGCCGTACATCGGGTTCGGCAGCGCGAAGAAGCGCACGCCGAAGGCGGCGAACGCGTCGTCGCCCTGCTTGCGGATCGCCTGGCTCAGGGACGGGAAATCCTGGATGTTGTCGCCGACGAAGGCGACGATCTCGAGCGGTGGGAGACCCGCGGGCGTCGTGCCCCTGGCGACGGCCTCGAAGCGCGGGTTCTTGTCGCCAGGGCCCGCGTCCGGCTTGCAGAGGATCACGTCGAAGGCCAGGTCGTGGGCGCGGAAGACGGCCTCGGTGTCGGGGCACTCGCTCACGCTGCGATTCGTCACGATCGCGATCCGGCCGCTCAGCTCGCGCACGCGCCGGAGGAAGGCGCGGGCGCCCGGTAAAGGCAGCGCCTCGCGACGCTGGGTCCAGGCGTACCAGCTCGGGGCGTCGAACGGCAGGTTCGCACGCTCGCGCTCGACCTGGTAGACCGAGTTGTCGATCACGGTCTCGTCGGCGTCGAGCACCACGGCCCAGCCGCCGGTCGGGT
>CAZVOI010000035.1:0-2539 GCA_964628275.1 uncultured Acidobacteriota bacterium
AACATGTAGCCTTTCTCGACGGCGAAATCGAGAATCGCCGGATCGAGCGCCTGCTTGCCGAGCCGTGGCTCATCTACGACGCGCACGACCAGGAAGCCACGAAGGCGGAGTTGCTCGACGAGATCCTTCGAGACGTGCTCGTCCGTGATCACCCCGACTTGGGGAGCCACGGTTCAGACCGACCGACCGCGCTCGGTTTCTTCCTCGAGCCGTTCCTCTTCGCGGAGGTCGGCCTCGATCTCGTCCTTGTGGTCGTGGTGGTAGAGCAGCGCGGCGTACACGTCGCTCGCGTCCTTGAGAGAGGTGAATTGCTCGAGGATCTTCTCGGGCGTGAGGCCATCTTCGTGGAGCGAAACGACGTCGATCACGCGCACCCGCGTCCCGGCGACGCACGGACTACCACTGCACACCGATGGGTCCTTGGTGATGTGCGGATAGACGAGCTTCTCTGCGGTGGCCATGACGAGCCTCATTCTAGACCCTCTCGCGCGGGTGGCAGCGCTGAATCATCGCGCTCAGGCCGCGCATGTCGACCTTGGTGTAGAGCGTTGTCGTGGCGATGCGCTTGTGGCCCAGGAGTTCCTGGATCTGGCGGATGTCGAGGTTTGCCAAGGCGCGCTCTGTCCACCGCCTGCGGATCGACTCGGAAGCCTTTTCGATGTAAACCACCGTGCTCGGATCGCGCCGACCATCTGAGTGGCTGCAAGGCTTTTCCAACGCCCACACGACTACCAGGTTCCGGCCGACCTTGGCGTGGCTGCCGCGGAACACGCGGACGAGCCAGGAGCAACTGGAGCATACTACCGGCCGCCGGCGCCGTCCGAGCCAGGCGAGGAGACAAGCCTTGACCACGAGCCCCCTCGAGACCCGTCGCCGCCTGCTCCGCTATCTCGCCGCCAGTCCCCTGGCCCTGCCCTTCGCGGTCGACCTCCTGGCGCAGGATGCGCCCATCCAGGCGGTCAAGGACGCGATCAACGTGTTCGACTTCGAGGAGGCCGCCCGCCGAGCCCTGCCGCCCGCGCATTGGGGCTACCTCGCCACCGGCGTCGACGACGACCGGACGCTGCGGGCCAACCGCGAGGCCTTCGACCGCGTGCAGCTCCGCGCCCGGCACCTGGTGGACGTTGCTCATGTCGACACCGCGACCGAGATCTTTGGGCAGCGCCTCGACGCGCCCCTCTTCCTTTGTCCCGTGTCCAGCCTCCGGGCCTTCCACCCGGAGGGAGAGCTGGCGGCGGCGCGCGCGGCCCGCGCGGAGCGCACGCCGCAAGCCCTGTCCACGGTCACCACCTCGGGGATCGAGGACGTGATCGCCGCCCGCGGCGAGCCCGTGTGGTTCCAGCTCTACCCGACCCCGGACCAGACGGTGATGAAAGCGCTCGTGAAGCGCGCGGAGGCGGCGGGGAGCCGGGTCCTCCTGCTCACCGTCGACATGCCGGTGGGCCCCAACCGCCACACCTCCGCCCGCCTGGCCCGGCAGGACCCGCGGCAGTGTGCGTCGTGCCACGACCGCACCACCTTCGCGAACGACATGCGACGCAAACCGATGTTCGACGGCCTCGACCTCTCGTCCGCCCAGGACAACATCCACCTGGGCATGGACTGGGACTACGTAAAGCGCCTCCGCGACCTCACGTCCATGAAGGTGGTGCTGAAGGGCATCGCCACCCGCGAAGACGCGGCCTTGTCGGTGGAGCACGGGGTGGACGCGGTCCTGGTCTCGAACCACGGCGGGCGCTCGGAGGAGAGCGGCCGCGGCGCCCTCGACTCGCTGCCCGAGGTGGTGGAGGCGGTGGCGGGCCGGGTGCCCGTGCTCGTGGACAGCGGCTTCCGCCGGGGCACGGACATCTTCAAGGCCCTGGCCCTCGGCGCACGGGCGGTGGGCATCGGCCGGCCTTACGTGTGGGGCCTGGCCGCCTTCGGGCAGGAAGGGGTTGCGGCCGTCATCCGCATGTTGAAGGCCGAGCTGGTCCTGGCCATGCAGACCTGCGGCACGCCGCACCTGCGCGACGTGAACCGGGAGCGCGTGAAGATCGCCGGCTCGTCGGGCTAATTGAGGAAGGCCTCGCGGAAGAGAAACCCCGACGCCTCCACCCCCCGTCGAACTCGTGCAGCGACATGTATGGCAGCAATCGACGGTCGCCGATATCCGCGAGAAGCTCTCGCTCCATGTGCGCCACACGCTCATAACACGAGGGAGATCGGGACGCGGATGGCGCTGGGCGCGACCACTCGCGACATCACCTCTCGCTCGGCGCGTCCGGCTGTCTAGCCTGCTGCCGTTCCCCGCCGCCGGGCGATCGCCGCGGCGGCGATTCCGAACAGCGCACCGAACACGATCGTGTACCAGATCCAGAAAAAGAGCTGCGGCACCAGCCCGAGCGTGACCCACCACGCGAGCGTGCTCATCTGGGGGGGGTACGACGGCCGGGCGTCGTAGTGGGTGCCCCAGTTGCCCAGCATGGCCACGAGCATCAGCAACGCGACCGGAATGCGCGCGGCCAGGCCGTAGGCGAGAAGGGTGCGGCCGAGCGCTGGC
>CAZVOI010000036.1:0-7315 GCA_964628275.1 uncultured Acidobacteriota bacterium
TCCCGGCCGGATCCGCAACAGCAACGGCGTCGCCGTCCTCGCGCAAGCCCGCTGGGCGGGGGCGCACGTGCGCTCGCTCGGGATCGTCCCGGACGACGCGGCACGCATCAGCGAGGCGATCGAAGCCGGCCTCGACGCCGATATCCTCGTGGTTTCCGGAGGCGTCTCCGCCGGCGCCTACGACCTGGTCGAGTCGGCCTTTGCGCACGTGGGAGTGCAGGTGTTCTTCGAGCGGGTCGCCATCAAGCCCGGCGCCCCGCTGGTCTTCGGGCGGCGCAAGAACGTGCTGGTCTTCGGGCTACCGGGCAATCCGGTTTCGGCGCAGGTGACGTTCGACATCTTCGTGCGGGCCGCGCTGCTGCGGATGCAGGGCGCCCGCTCTGTGCGCCGGCCCCGCGTAGAGGTCGAGCTGCTGGGCCCGCTGCGCAACAAGTCGGGACGGGAGGCGCACCTGCCGGCGCTGGTGCGCTTCGAGGCCGGCCGGCTCGTGGCCGAGCCGCTGCGCTCGGCGGGCTCGGCCGACGTGCTCGCACACGCTCGTGCCAACGCGCTCCTGGTCTTGGAAGCGGAGCGGACCGAGGCCAGCGCGGGGGAGCGCGCCCCGGCCTTGTTGCTGGGCAACTTCCTGGAGCGTGACGGAGTCGGCCTGCCATGAAGGTGCGGCCAAAGCTCTCGCATCTCGACGCGCAGGGCGCCTCACGCATGGTCGACGTCTCCGCAAAGGCCGTCACCGCCCGCGAAGCGGTCGCGCGCGGTCGGATCCGCATCGCCCCCGCCGCCATGCGCCTGGTGCGCGCGGGCAAGCTCAAGAAGGGCGGTGTCACCGAGGTGGCGCGCCTGGCCGGGATCCTGGCGGCGAAACGCACCGCCGACGTGATTCCGCTCTGCCATCCGCTGGCGCTCTCGCACGTCGACGTCGAGTTGCTCCCCCGGCGCGATGGCTTCGTGATCGAGGCCCGGGTGCGGACCGAGGCGAAGACCGGCGCGGAGATGGAGGCGCTGCACGCCGTGGCCGTGGCGGCGCTCACGGTCTACGACATGGTGAAGGCCGCCGACCAGATGATGACGATCACCGACATCGTTCTGGTCAGGAAGACCGGCGGCAAGAGCGGCGCTTACCGCCGCCGCGTGACGCGTTAGACCCTCGATGCCTCGGAAGAAGCCCACTCCGCCGGGAACCTCACGCCCAGCCAGGAAGAGGCTTTGGATTCTCGGAGCCCTCACCTCCCTCGCGCTGTGCGCGGGCGCATACATCGCGTGGCATCGACCGCCCACGAGCGACGCCGCTGCGCGCGCTCGTCTCGGCCGCCTGGCCCCGGCTCCGGCGGAGCTCAACGTCGTGATCGTGACGCTCGATACGACACGCGCCGACCGGCTGGGCTGCTACGGCTTCGGCGGCATCGCGACACCTCACCTCGACCGCCTCGCGAACGAGGGAGTGCTGTTCGAGCACGCCACGGCGACGGTGCCGCTCACCTTGCCGGCGCACGCCTCGATGTTCACTGGCAACGTGCCGCCCCATCACGGCGTGCATGACAACGGCGGCTTCTTTCTCGACGAGAAGGAGACGACGCTGGCCGAGCGCTTCCAGAAGGCGGGTTATGCGACAGGGGCGTTCGTGGGCGCCTGGGTGCTCGACTCGAAGTGGGGCATCGGCCAGGGCTTTGATCACTACAGCGACAAGTTCGACCTGAGCAAGTTCAAGGTGGTATCGCTGGGGACGGTCCAGAAGCCGGGCGACGAAGTGATGGGCGACGCGCTGCGCTGGCTCAGCGGCGTCAAGGAACGGAAGTTCTTCACCTGGATCCACCTCTACGATCCCCACACGCCCTACGACCCGCCCGAACCCTACCGCACGCGCTACACCAACAAGTACGTCGGGGAGGTCGCGTGGACGGATGAAATCGTCGGCCGTCTCACCGCATGGCTCGAGGCCGAGAAGCTACTCGAGCGCACGGTGGTGATCGTGACCGGCGACCACGGCGAGAGCCTGGGCGAGCACGGCGAGAACACTCATGGCTTCTTCATCTATGACGCCACCACGCACGTGCCGCTGATCGTCCGCACGCCCTGGGGCCTGCGCGGTCGTGTCCCGGCCCAGGTCTCTTCCGTGGATATCTATCCCACGGCCCTCGACGTTGCGGGCCTTCCGCCTGAGTCGGGGATCGACGGGCGCTCGCTGCTGCGGCTGCTCATGGATACGAAGGCCGACCCAGGCCACGTGGCCTACTCCGAGACCTACTACCCGCGTTTTCATCACGGCTGGCAACACCTTCAGGGCCTGCACTACGGCAACCACCAGTTCATCGAGGCGCCGACGCCGGAGCTCTACGACCTTGCGAAGGACCCGGCAGAGAAGGACAACATCTACAAGACCTTCGGCGTGACGGCCGAAGGCTTGCGTGTTCGGCTGCGCGATCTGCTGGGAGGCGCTACCAGCGTGGCCGCGCCCGATTCCCGGGAGCTGGACCCGGACACGCTGCAGCGCCTGGCTGCGCTCGGCTACGTCGGCGACACGGTCGAGGTGGATCCGAACCAGGTGCTTCCCGATCCGAAGGAGAAGATCGGCCTGTACGCGCTCATGCACAAGGCCCGGGACCTGGCCCAGAAGGAGAAGACCGAAGAGGCGGTTGCCGTGATCCGCCAGGTCCTGGCCCAGGACCCCAAGATCATCGACGCCTATCTCACGCTCGGCAATTGGCTCGGAAAGTTGCGCCGCGACAAGGAGTCGGAAGCGGCGTACAAGCAAGCCCTCGCCCTCAAGCCCGACCACGAGCTGGCCATGACCAACCTGGCTCGGCTCTACAGAAATCGCGGCGAGAACCAGAAGGCGATCGAGGGTTACAAGGCCGCGCTCGAGCTCGATCCCAGAACGCCGCAGACCTGGTTTCAACTGGCGACGCTGTACCTGGACCTCGGGAGGGTTCCTCAGGCGGAACAGACCTTCCGGCAGGCGCTCGTCCAAAATCCCAAGATGGGCGCCGCCCTCAACAGCCTGGGCGCCATCGCCTGGGCGCGGGGTCAGCCGGCCGACGCCGAGAAGCTCACGCGCCAGGCCCTGGAGCTGGAGCCCGATGTGCGCACCGGCCGCTTCAACCTCGCCCGCATCCTCGAGGCCCGTGGCGACGTCGCGAGCGCCGAGAGGCTGTATCGGGAGGAACTCGAGACCTATGCCGACAACGGCAAGGCGCGCTTCAACCTGGCCCAGATCCTGCGGGAGAAAGGCGATCGGGACGCTTACCTGCGGGAACTGATAGCGTCGGTGGAGAAGGCGCCCGACTTCGGGCCGTCTTACTTCTTCCTGGCCCGGGAGGAACTCGAGAACGGCGGACTCGACGGGGCGTTCGAGATTGCGGAGCGCGGGTTGCAGAAGGACCCCGGCTCGGAACTGGCGCCCCTGGGCCACTACGTGCTGGCCGACGTGTGGAGCCGCCGCGGCGACGGCAAGAGGGCCGAAGCAGAGGCGAGCACGGCCCGCAGGCTGGAGGCGATTCTGCGTTCCCGCCCGCGTCCAGTCGTCTGAAAAAAGCCCCGGGGCGCGAAGCCCCCGGGCCAATGGATGCGGCGTTAACGAACTAGAACTGCCAACGCGCGCCGAGCGTCACGCGGCGCGGCGCGGTGAGGCCCGTGGGCGCGCCGAACTGGATCGGGTCGTCGAAGCCGGCGATGCCAACTTCCGGCCAACGGGCATTGACCGTGGTAATGGTGTCGGCGTTGAGCACGTTGCTGACGTCGCCATAGACGCTGATGCGGTCGTGGCCGTTGTTCACCTTGAAGACCTTCTCGAAGCGCAGGTCGATCAGCTTTCTCGTCTCGTAGGGCCGGCTTCCGCGCTGCTCGATGAAGGGCTGGCGACCAAGTGTCGAGGTCGGGTAGTTGATCGCGCTGCGGCCGAAGCGCTCGAAAGCGGCGAAGTAGCCTGCGCTGATCGAGCGGAAGTACGTGCTCACCAACAACTCGAGCTTCGGCACTTGGTAGGACGCCATCAGCTTGACTTCGTGGCGGACGTCGTTGCTGAGGCGGCCGAAGTTGTTGACCAGGGCCAGGGTCGGCGTCTCGTACTGGTTGCTGCTGCCGTAGGAGTTGAAGCCGGTGTTGTCCACGCTGCCCTCCGCCTTGGAGAGCACGTAGGAAAGGCGGGCCAGCCAACGGTTGGACAGTCGCTTGTCCAGCACGAACAGCAGCCCCTTGTACTTGCGGGAAGCATCGGCGGTCCCGATCACGTTGCCGCTGGGGTCGAGGTACTGGAAGCCGTCGACGTTGGTCAGCAAGCCGTCGCTCTCCGACTCGTCGGGGTTGGCCCAGGTGTAAGCGTCGACAGGGATACCGCTGAGGGCGGGATCGACACCGGACGAAGTCGTCACGGTGGTCGGGATCCAGCGCGCCGAGGGGCGGACCGACCCCTGAAGGTTCTTGTCCTTGCGGTAGATCCCGGTCACCGCCAGGCGGAGGTCCTTGTTGAGGGCCCGTTCGAAGCCCACGGTGAACTCGTCCACGCGCGGGTGCTTGATGTTGGGGTCGACCTTGTAGGGTAGGAAGGGCGAACGGCTGTACTCGGTGAAGCAGTTGCCCTTTGGCCCGCACTTCTCGCCGGCCGGGTCGAAGGCGTACAGCACGAAGTCCCTGGTGCCCGGGATCGCGCTGCTGTACGTGAGGGAGAACGCGCCCTCGTAGTACTGGCCGTAGGAGCCCTTGAGGACGGTCTTCTGGTCGCCCGTCAGGTCGAAGGCGAAGCCTAGGCGCGGCGCGAGGTTCTTGGTGTCGTAAACCTTCGCGTCCCCGTTCGGGCCCGTTGCGCTGTTGTCCGCCGGGTAGCCACGCACCCAGTCGAAACGCACGCCCGGGTTGAGCGTCAGCCGGTCGCTGACCCTCCACGAGTCTTGCAGGTACGCGGACTCACGTTGGTTGCGGCCGTTGACGTCGTAGCCGTAGTCGTAGGCGGTGTACTGTCCCTTGTCGTAGTAGGAGCTGTAGTCGTAGTAGAAGATGTCGTTCACGTACCCGTAGCGGCTGCGCACCTTGCTCCGCTCGATCTCCACACCGAACTTGAGATCGTGACGGCCAAACGCCTCCGCGTAGCGGGAGACCGAGGCGTTGAGCTGATTGCGGCCGCGGTCGGCGGCGTAGAACCAGCCCTGCGAGTCCGAGTAGGCGTCGTTAGCGACGTCGTAGTGCCCCGGGGCGTTCACCTCAGGGTCCAGGTAGTAGTAGCCCCAATAGCCCGTGAACTTGGCCTCGGCGAAGGTGTTGGGTCCGAAGCCGTGACGCCAGCTCGCGCCCCACACGTACTCGGGGGCGTCCTCGCGGTTCGTCAGCTCGTCGGTGGCGAGCGCAGCCGCCACGCCCGGGCGCCCGATGACGTTGTACTCGTCCTTCTGGAACAGCAGGGTGATGTTGTCGTTGGCCCCCGGTTGCCAAGTCAGCTTGGCGTTCAGGCGTGGCGAGACCTCGTCGCGGATCGTGCGCGGCCCTGTCGGATCCTGCTCCAGCTTGTAACGCTCGGCGTTCACGAAGAAGAACAGCTTGTCTTTGATGAGGGGGCCCGAGAACTGCGCCGTCAGGTCCGACGTCTTCTTTGTGATCGCCGGGTCCTTGAGGGCCGGGTTGGCCGTCACGATCGCGTCGGTCGTGTTGTCTCCCTCGAGGCTGTCGTTACGGTAGTTGAAGGCGAACAGGCCGGAGAAGGCGTTGCCGCCCGACTTGGTGATCGTGTTCACGACGACACCGGTGAAGGCACCGTACTCCGCCGGGGCGCCGAGGCCCAGGATCTGCACTTCGTCAACGAGGCTGAAGGAGAAGAAGGTCCAGGCCGAACCACCCTCCGGGTCGCGGGTGTCCACACCGTCGAGCAGGAGCCCGTTGGCGGTATCGGCGTCGCCGCCGAAGGCCGAGCCAAAGTTCACGCCGGGCGTGAAATTCAGGAGATCCGTGGCCGCGTTCGTCGTCAGGATCGGAACGTTGAAGAGCAGATCCTGCGAGAGGCCGTTGCTCGTCGCGCTGCTGCTGACGTCCACGATGGGAGCCTCACCCAAGACCTCGATGGTCTCGGTCTGGGCGCCGACCTTGAGCGTGAAGTTCATGTTGTAATTGGCGCCCACGGAGACCTGGGGGGTTTCGGCGCGCTGGGCTTGGAAGCCCGTCAACTCCGCGGTCAACGTGTATCTGCCCGGGGCTATGGCCGGGAAGCGGTAGACGCCAGCGGTGTCGCTGACGGCTGTGCGCGCGCCGGTTTTGCCAGACAGCGTGATGGTCGCGCCAGGCAGCGCGCCGCCCTGCTCGTCCTTCACCTCGCCCGCGACCGCGCCTGTCTGCTGAGCCAGGGCGAGGGGGGTGAAGACCAGGAGGAAAACGGCGGCGATCGAGAGTCTCTTCGCATTCATTCGTTCTCTCCTTTACTTGGGGATCTGGGTGTGCAATCGGTCGTGGTGCGACGAGTACATCACATAGCCCACACCTACGATGGCGAGCGTCAGGGCCAGCACACCCTTCGGGCTCTTGAAGAAGGACTTGCCGTCGCCGGTGGTCGGGTTCGGGGTGGCCTGGGTGGTCGCAAGGGCGGCTTCCGCCGGCGCCACGGCGGCTAGCCTGGCCGCCGCAGCGGTTGCGAGCGGCTTCGGGTTTGGCGCCGACGAGGCCACCGCCGGCTGCAGCGCCTCGGCGTTGCTGTGGGGCGCTACGATGCTCAGGCCCAGCAACAGGGTCAAGGGTAGTGCCGTCCCCCGAACCCAGAACTTGACAGATTGCTTCACAGTTCCCTCCTAGGCCCCGCATCGCGCGGCCCGGAAAAACATCAGTTATCAGGAGCTATCAGGGATCTGAACGGTCAACCTCGCCGGTGGGTCGGTGCAACGACCATGCCCAGAGAATTGGATATCCTGTTCACGTGAAATCAATCAGTTACGGCCTCGTGCCCACCTGAGCATTCATCCCATTGAAGGAGAGAATTCAAACGGCTGGATCTTGTCGATTCGGGGGTCGGCCATGCGTTGGGGAGCGTCGATTACGGGCTCCAGCCCTATACTCGCCCGGGATGCGGGTCTTCTTGCTCATCGCGCTGCTCGTTCTCGTCGCGACCGGAAGCGCTTGGCTTCATGTCTGGAGCAACGAGACCCCGTTCCCACCAGATCTGGCCGGCACGCTGCTGTTCGTCAGCGATCGCGCCGGCGCCGACACGCTCTACGCACGCTCCCTGCCGTCCGGGCCCGACCGGCGCCTCACCTACTTCACCGAAGCGGTGCGCGATCCCGCCTTGTCGCCGGACCGCCAGCGGCTGGCGTTCTCGGTCGGCGGCCGGATCGGCGTCGTGACGCTGGCG
>CAZVOI010000037.1:0-3728 GCA_964628275.1 uncultured Acidobacteriota bacterium
CGACTCGGGCAGATGCAGCGCCAGGGTCGCGGCCATCTGGCGGACGGCTTGGATCGCCTCCTCGTCGCCATCAGTCGCGAACACCTCGAATCCCGACCGCAGCAGGTGAACGAGGTTGCGGCCCGAGCCACAGCCGGCGTCCAGCACGCGCATCGGCGGATGGAGCCGCCCACGCAGAAGCTGGTCGAACAGGTAGATGTCGATGTTCCCGAACTGGACCGCGAGATCGGACATTGGGGAAGTGTAGTCGCCCGTCAAGCATCGGGTCTTCGCTGGCGTCTCAGGAGACATGCACGAAGTCCGTCTGCCGTCCGAACCCGCTGAAGGCCCCGGTCTTCTTCGGCATCAACGCCGACGACCCGGCGCTGTTCGCGTTCAGCGCTCTGGCGCTGCTGACGGCGACGCTGGCCGCGGGCTTCGTGCCCGCCTGGCGCGCCTCGAAGACCGACCCGATCCGCGCGCTGCGCTACGAGTGAGTTTTGTACCCTTTTCCGTCCGGGAGACTCAACCGTTCGCGGTCTTGCGACTCCGCCGGGCGCTGAGGGTTTTCGGCCGCGAGCGCTGTCGTTTCGTCGTCTGCTGTGCCGCGGACCATTCGTCGCCCCTTTGCGGAGGGCGACTCGGAACCCGCGCCAGCACCCGCGCGAACTCCACGAGATCACCCTGTTTCGCTCGCTCCTCGAGGACGAGCGGAACGGAGAGCGCCGGCTGGATCACTCCCTGCTGGACCATTCGCAGGACCTGAAACGCCGCTCCGTCGCGTGACCATAGGCCAGCCACGAGGACATTGGTATCCAGAACGCAGCGGAGCGGCACACCGGACGGTCCTACGGATGATACTGCGAGAGAAGGACTACGTGTAGTTAGCGGCGCTTCTCGATGATCGTCAGCGTCGCGGACAGTTGGGTCTCGCCGGCGGAGGCGAGCGCTTCCCGTACCAAGACGAAGCCGCGGTCTTCTTCGGGCCCCTTTTCGATCGATCCTGGCGGCCCGGGTGATTTCACCTTCGAGGGCCCGGTCGTGACCGTGCCCACCGATGCTTCGAACGCGACCTCGAGCGCGGCGGCGCCGGGAACGCCGTTTCGGTAGCGATCACCCGCGCCGCGGGCGAACGGCGTGTCGGATTGAAGATGCCACTCGACCTTGCCCGGCGCATCGAGAACCAGATGATCCGCGACGCTGAAGCGCGCGCTGCCGTCGAAGCGGAACGTGCGCGTCAGCGCTCGCAGCGTCGCGACCTTGGGGTAGGCGCCCTTCAGGTCCGCTTCGATTAGCACCGCGTCGCCGTCCCGTTTCACCTCGCGGATGCGTATCGCGTCGAGCGCCGCGTAGCTCGTCCCGCGCCAGACGTCGTGGCGTCCCGGCGTGCCCTGGCCGACGCCGTCGAAGCTGAGCGTGTTGTGGTTGCTCGCCGACGGCAGGCCGGCGTAGCCCGAGTCTCCCGTGAGATATCTTCCGTGCGCGTAGACGATGAAGCTGCCGGCGTCCGGATGCGCGTGGCCGCTGTCGAGCGACCATTCCGGCAGACGCGGCAGCAGAGCGGCGGTGCGGTGGCCCTCTGGCGGACCCGCCTTGAACGCGAACGCCAGGGCGTGCTCGTCCCAGGAAGTCCGGTAGTAGTAGACGCCGGAATCACTGAAGTGGTGGCTGAGCGGCAGCGCGCTGATTGGCGCGGCGGCGAGCGTCTCGTCGCGCCACAAGAGCGTCCAGTATTCTTCCAGGTTGCTGTGGCCGAAGCCGGCGTAGCGCTCCGCGATCGCCTGCGCCTCCGGGTCGCGGAGCCGCGACGCCACTCGGTACATCACGTTGAAGTTGCTCTGCAGCCGCCCGCTCGGGTGGACGCGCGCATACTCGGCGCCGCCGCGCGCCCGCGTCAAGGCGCCCTCCCAGATGTCGCCGAAATCGAACACGTTCTGGCCGTCGGGCAGGAGCGCGTGGGCCAGGTACAGCTTCCAGTTCTTGAACAGGTCGCGGTTCCAAAGGCTCTCGCCGGTCGCATGCTCCCAGCCGTCGAGGAAATGCACGAGCCACGGGCTCGAGAAGATCCAGTACTCGAAGCCTTCGTAGTAGTGTCCGTCGGGGCTCAGCAGTTGTCCGGCGCGATGGTGGTGCGCGCGCGCCAGGGCCGCCCACTTCGGCGCGTCCTTCGACTCACCGAGGAGCGCGAGCGCGGCGATGCCGAGGCCCGCGGTCGGGATGAAGTCGTGGTTCTGGGTGAACTGGAAACGCTTGCCGGGGCCGGGAGCGAAGTGGTCGTGGACGATCGCCGCGTGTCTTTCGAGCGAGGCTCGGATCCGGTCGCGTTCGGCCGCCGACCAGTCGGCGTGGAGCAGGTCGTACGCCCAGCCGATCGCGTACAGCAGGTGTCCGGCGGCCAGATCCACGTTGGGCTTGTTGTAGGTGTAGCCCCACGGTTCGTAGTCGATCGCCGCCAGCGTCCAGCGCTTCGCGGCCGCGAGGTACTCGGGCTTCCGCTCCACCGCGTAGGCGAGGCTGATCTCGGCGATCGCGAAGGCCACGTTGTTCTGCGAGCGTCGCTCCTGCGGACCCGGCACTGCTGGCGGCGCTCCCTGGGTGGCCACGAGACCGCCGAGCACGCGCTCCCATTCGGCGCGATGCGTGGTGCGCGCGCGCTGGCGCAGCTTGTCGAGGCCCGCACCGGTCACGAAGACGCGCGGGTGCACGCCGCGCAGCTCCGGCTTCAGCTGCACCGGATGCGCCACCAGCTCCTCGAAACCGGGTAGCGCCTCCTGCGCCGAAGACACGCCGGGAGCCAACAGCAGCGCCGCGGCGCCGGCGATCGCCAGCCGCCGGATCCGCCCGCCCAGCACGAAGAGCAGCAGCGCTCCCAGCGGGCCGAGGATTCCGGCCGTCACGAAGACCGGCGTGTACGGGTTCGCGAAGCCGTGCTCCTTGAAGTAGCCCACGACGTAGCCGGTGCCGAGCACGTACGCGGCGCTCGACAGGCCCGCCGCGGTGCCGCCCAGACCCGCGACCGACGCGATCGCGGAACGCGGGAAGAAGTCGCTTGGCAGTGTCTGCACGTTATTGATCCATACCTGAAAGCCGAAGAGAACCAGCCCCATCCAGCCGAGCGCCGCCGTCGGCGTGTCGGCGTTCACCGCCAAGATGCCGGCCGGGGTGAGGCCGGCGCCGAACAGCATCGCGGCCTTGCGCGCACGATCGACACTCCAGCCCCGCTCGATCAGCGAGCCCGAGATCCAACCGCCCGAGAGCGCGCCGACGCCGCCCGCGAGGTAGGGGAACCACGCGGTCGCGCCGACAGCCCGCAGATCCATGCCGCGCGCCTCCTGGAAGTAGGTGGGCAGGAAACCCACGTACAGCCACCAGATCGGATC
Organism: uncultured Acidobacteriota bacterium; assembly: GCA_964628275.1. GTDB lineage: Bacteria > Acidobacteriota > Vicinamibacteria > Fen-336 > Fen-336 > CAZVOI01. The sequence continues at coordinate 3,360 of CAZVOI010000037.1, forward strand.
GGTGACGAAGCGCGCCAGGATGATCGCCCAGGCCTGGCGATGACCGAGGATCGCCCGTAGCGAGAGGCGCGGTTCCGCAGAGGTCGCGCCCGAGAGCGGTTCTCGCTGGCCTTCGAGGATCAAGTCTCGCTCGCTCGAGGTCAGCCAAGGGTGCTCGGCGGGCGCGCGGTAGGCGAGCGCCCACAGCGCCAACCACAGAAAGCCCAGGAGCCCGGTGAGCAGGAACGTCATGCGCCAGCCGTAGCGCAGCGCCAGCCAGGCGATCAGCGGCGGCGACAGCGCGCCGCCCAGCGCGGCGCCGGTGTTGAAGATGCCCATCGCCAGCGCGCGCTCGCGGATCGGGAACCACTCGCCGATCGACTTGGCGGC
>CAZVOI010000038.1:0-2434 GCA_964628275.1 uncultured Acidobacteriota bacterium
CCGAGCGTCGCGTTCACGCCCGCGCCGAGCTGCGCCTTGATCGCGGCGCCGTCGCCGAGCGTCACGCGCACCGATGGGATCGTGATCGTGGGGTCGACGCCGCCCAGGCCGGCCGGCGGGCTGCCGGCCGCGTTGTCGGCCACGATCACGGCGATCGCGCCCGCGTTCTGGGCGTTCTTGACCTTGACGATGAAGCCGCAGGTTCCTCGGTCCACGATCGCGATGTTGCCGCTCACGCTGGCGGCGTTGGTGAGGGCCGAGCAGCCGTCGGTTGTCGACAGGCCCGCGACGTCCGCCAGGTCGAGCGCCTGCACCACGGTCCCGCTGACGCCCGCGGCGTTGAGCGGTGGACCGAACGAGGCCGCTCCTACGGCGTAGACGCCGGCGATCGCCGTCGGTGTGTTCACCCGCAGTAGCGGAGTGCCCGCCGAGAGCACGTCCGGCAACGCGCTCGTGACCTCCTGGCCGGTCCAGACCACGCGGCGGGAATTGATCGCGGAGGCCTTCCGCTCCAGGTCGTTCATTTGGGGCCAGGTCTTGCCGGTGCTGAGGTCGAGGATGTGGCTGTTGTAGACGTCGGGGAGTCCCAGGATCTGGGAGCCGTTGCTCACGCTCGCGAACTGGGAGAAGCCCAGGCCATGGGCGAACTCGTGGAGGAGCACCGTCACGAGGTCGATGCGGTTGGCCGGCGCGAGGTTGTCGAGCCCGTAGTACCAGCCGCTGGCGGTCAGGCAGCCGAGGGTGCCGAGGTTGCTGTTGAAGCGCGCGCGCAGGTCGTCGGCGCTCGTTCCGGGCGCGCCGGGGGCCAGATCGGACCCCGCGAGCTTGTTGGCGAGCGCGACGTGATACCAGGTGTTGGTGGCGGGGGCGTTCGGGAAGTTGGCAAAGATCTGGATCGTCCCCGCGCTGCCCAGCACGGCGGATGTCGCGGTGCAGCTCAAGGTATCGAAGGATGCCTGGATCCGGACCTCCACCGGGCTGTCCAGGGTGCTTCCCCAGATGTTCGCCGCGTGCTCGAACGCGGCGAGCCGCTGGGCGCCCAGCGTTGTGCCCGAGTTGCCTCCGGCCGGGGCGGCCGGAGTCGGGTCGTTGAAGCCCTCGTTGGGGCCGTCGATGTTGACGATCGTGATCACGACGCCGCCCGCGTGAGCGGCCAGCGGAGCGAGGCCGAGCGCGAGAGCGCCGACGGCGACCGACAAGAGGCGCGCCTTAGCGGACATCGAGCGCCTCCTTCTTCTCCGGCTGCGGCTTGCCGGGCACGACCGTCACCACAGGCTTCCTCGTGGCCGGGTCCCGGAGCATCAGCTCGAGGGTGCTGCGGAGGCTGGTCGCGCAGCCGAGCGCGATGGCTCCGTCGGAGCCCTCCGTCGCGATCGAGAAGTTCATGAAGCGCTCCTCGAGATCGACAGCGATGGTGCCGTCGGCCCCGCTCACAGCGGTCAGGCCCTCGGGAGAGTCGTTCACGATCTTGGCCAGCTCCTCGGCGAGTTGGCGCTCCTCGGCCGGCGTCGGCTTGCGGAGGCGTCCGGTGTCCGAGTCTACGTAGGCTTGCATGCCCTTGTGGGCCGGCCCGTCCTCGCTCGTCGCGGGATCGTCGGTCTCGACGTGCTCCGACTTGACCTTCTTCTGTTCGGCCTTCTTTTGTTCGCTTGCGCCCTGGGCGAATGCGCCGCTAGCCCAACTCGACGTCACCGCCGCGGCGACCAACGCCGCCCGGCAACACTGCATACGTGCCATGGAGTCCTCCAAATCGCATGAACGACGGGCTCTTTGGAGCCGCTGGAGGGGCGGCTCCGCTTCAATGGCCTGAATGGCCTCGCATAGAGTGGAGGCGCAGCGCCACCGAGTCAATAGTTCTTTTTTCTCGCTGGCCGAGCCCCGTCGACCTTCGCAGGCCGGTGTATTCTTCGCGGAATCGTGACAATGGCCGTTGGGCAGCGCATTGGGCCCTACGAGGTCGTGGGCCCGCTTGGCGCCGGCGGGATGGGCGAGGTCTACCGCGCCCGCGACACCAAGCTCGGGCGCGACGTCGCGATCAAGATTCTCCCGGAGTCTTTCGCAAAGCATCCCGACCGGCTCCGCCGTTTCGAGCGCGAAGCGCGTTTCCTCGCCGCCCTCAATCACCCCGCCATCGCAGCGATTTACGGCCTCGAGGAATCGGACGGCGTCCCCGTGCTGGTGCTGGAGCTGGTCGATGGTGCGGCGCTCGACGCCCGCCTCCGGCAGAGCCCGCTGACGCTGTCGGAAGCCCTCGACGTGGCCCGCCAGATCGCCGAGGCCCTGGAAGCGGCTCACGAGAAGGGCATCGTCCATCGCGACCTGAAGCCGGCGAACATCGCATTGACGGCGCACGATCAGGTGAAGGTGCTCGACTTCGGCCTGGCGAAGATGGTCGACGAGGTAGGGCGGGTCCCGGTGACTGGGCACCCCGGAC
>CAZVOI010000039.1:0-6278 GCA_964628275.1 uncultured Acidobacteriota bacterium
CGGGATGGATGTCGGTCGTCTCCTTGATCGGGAAGTAGCCCTGGTTCACCGATCCGTGGCGCTGCGCGCGGAAGCGCAGCTTCTCGTCGAGCGGAACGGTCTCGAAGAGGCGCACCACGTTGGCTTCGGCGTCGTCGTAGAGCCGCGTGTCGACGCCGTGGCCCTCGAGAATCGCGAAGCCGATCTCGCGAAGCGCCATCCCCAGCTCGCCCGCGAAACGGCGCTTGTCTTCGTCATCGCCGTGCAGGAAGCGGCCGATGTCGCAGGTGTGCACGCGGAAGCTCTCGTCGAACGCCTCCTGATGACCCGCTTCCGCGAGGTGATACTGCTGCCGCTTCTCCACCTGGTCGTAGCGGACGTAAGCCTGATTCGTTACTTCGACGCCGAGACTCTTCTTGTCGGCCACAGCGCTCCCTGGCGAATCCGGAGCTGCATTATCCTCTAGAGACGCGTCGGCAGGACGCTGACCGAGAACCACAGAATGCCGACGCCGAGCGCGGTGAACAGCGTCGCGCTCACCAAGTACGCGCCCACGGAATGCCCGACACCGGGCGCGCCCTTCAGGTTCTCGGAGCGGCCGAGCGTGACCGACACGGTGGTGCCGAGCGCGCTGCCCTCGGAAACGATCGCACCCCGCTCCGCCGACCAGTGCCCGTGGGCGGAGGCCGCCGCGCCCACGGGCAGCAGCGTCTCCTCCAGGAGCAATGTCTCCGGATCGCGCTCGTCGCCCTCGCGCTTCCAGTCACGGCGGACCTCGCCATCTTCGTCGCCGAAGATATCGCGGGCCATCTCGAAGACCGTTCCAAGGGACGCCAGCGGCTGCGCCGCCCTGGCCTCGAAACGGGTCGTCTCGACCAGTCGTCGCGCGCGCGCGACGGCCTCAGGTCCCTTGCGGGGCTCGGCAGGGTACAGAAGCTGCGGGACCGCGAGGACGCGCAGCCGTGCCACCGGCGAATCGATCGCGAAGGGCTGGCAGGCGTATCCCCAGTAGACCGGGACCCCGATGCGGCGCGCACTCCCCATGGTGCGGCTCATGTAGTACATCTTGTAGAAGTACGCGGCGCAGGCGACGCCGGACAGCGGAGCCGTGAGCGGCGAAGTCAACGGTCGTACGACGCCCTCGGCCACGACCGGCTTCCCGTCCTCGGGTGGCTCTCCCTTGCGGGCGCGGCGGATCAGCGTCCGCAGGGAATTCCCGCCATGCTCGCCCCGCGCGAGGCTCCAGAAACTCCCGAGGCCGAGCGTCAGGAAAAACGCGGATAGCAGGGCCATTGCCGCGCGCAGGGCCGCCGGGTGCAAGGGAGTCATCAGCATGTAGCCGGCCATGCCCAGCAGCACCCAGGTGATGACCAAATAAAGGCACCCTGAGCCGACCGCTGCCGCCTTCGAGCGAGGCGAAGTGTCAGGCATCGTTAGTCAGGATACTGTGAACCAGACTCGGTTGCGTCGTTCGACGGCGTAGAGCAAGGCCCCCACCACCGTCCACATCAGCAGCAGCTCCAAAGTGGTCAGCGACTGACGCGACACGCGCTCGGCAAAGCTCATCGCGCGCAACACCCGCACGTCCTGGACGACCTGGACCGCGACCAGCCCGCTCATCGCCACGATCGAAAACACAGCCGCCACGCTCTGGAAGCGCCGCGACAGCCCGACCGTCACCGACGCGAAGAGCGACGGGTTCAGCTTGGGCAGGAGCAAGAGCGCGACGCTGTGCAGCAGGTACAGCAAGACCAGCGCGAACACGGCGATGTTGAGCGCCAGCCCGATCTGGCCGCTGACGACGAGCGCGACTGCCGCCAGGAACGTCAACGTCAGCCCGACGATCGGGGTGCCGGTCCGGGCGTGGATGCTGCCGAGCACCCGCGGTGCCAGCCGGTCGCGCGCCAGCATGATCGCCAGGCGCGACGGCACGAGCATCGTGGAAAAGAGCGACGTCAGAAGCGCCATCACCGCGCCGAGCGTGACGAACCACGCCGCAGATCGATCCAGGTACGCCGAGGCGACGTCGGCCATCGGCGCCTCGCTGCCGCGCAGGCGCTCGCCCGGCATCGCGCCGAACGCGACCGCCGACATCAGGAAATAGACGACCGTGGTGACGGCGAGCCCCTTGGCGAAGATCCCCGGCAGGCGCCGCGTGCTGTCCTTCACTTCTCCGGCGGCCTGCGCCAGCGACTCGAACCCGGCGTAGGCGAAGAAGAGCGGCGGCAGGCTGAGGAGGAAGCCCGATAGACCGTTGGTGAAGAACGGCTGGTAGTGCCTGGCCTCGATCACGAACAGGCCCGGCACGACCAGCACGACGATCGACAGACCGAGCAGCACGCACATCGCGACCTGGATGCGGCCGAAGTAGCGCACCCCGGCGACGTGAACCAGGTACGTCACGAGCAGGCTCAGGAGCGCGAGCGGCAGCCGGTGCGGGGCGGCGCTGAGCAGGCCCCGCGAGAGCGGGATTACGTAGTCGGCCAGCGCGACCGCGAGGTACGCCAGGGCGCCGACATAGGAGATGATCTTGAGCCAGGCGCCGACGAAGGCGATGCCGTAGCCGTGGAAGGTGCGCGAGATGTGGCTGTACTCACCGCCCGGCTCGCGGCCCAGCGGCGTCGACAGATAGACGCTGTAAGCGACCGACGTCGCGAGCACGACGGGCGCCAGCACCAGGTAGCCCAGGATCACGCTCGGACCGGTCAGCTCCCAGGCCTGACTCGTGACCTTGAAGATACCGGCGCCGATCAGTATCCCGATCAGCGTCGCGTACGACTCCAGCGTTCCGAGGTCGCGGCGGAGCCCGGGTTCGCTCAGGCGGGGCGGGCGGCCGAGAAAACGAAGAACGCGAGCGTCGCGAGCAGGCCAGCCACCAGCAGCGTCATCAATCGCAGGCCGCGATACACGCGGCGCAACGCCTTGGCCTTGGCCTCGTTCTTGAGCGCGAGGCTGTAGTGTTGCGCCGCGAGCTCGGAGTTGAGCTGGCCGATCCGCAGCTCCGACCACGCCGCCAGGTGGTCCCCGGCCGACCGTTTCAGGGCGTCCTCGTAGTAACGGACGCCCACCGGGGCGTCCTCGATCGCCCCTTCCCCGACCGGCAGCCGCGGCCGGAACTTGCGAGGCCGCAGCGTCTCCACGGCATGCAGCAGGAAGTAGACCCCCACGACGCCGTAAGCCGCGAAGGCCACCGCCAACCACGGCCGAATCGGCGCCGGCACGGAAGCGACCAGCTCCGTCCGGGTGGCCACGACGAAGAGCACGGCATTCAAGGCGCCCATCAGGATCAAGGAGAAACGGGCCTCGGTGTTGGCGATGTCGATCAAGTCGTACGCCTCGTCGACGGCGTCGTTCAAGGCTCGGTAGCGCTCCCAGGTGTCGAGCGGACGGCCGCCGTCGTGTCGGCGCAACTCCTTGGCGAGGGCCTTGGTCTCATCCTTCGGAGGCGGCGTGGCCGGATCGGACGGGAGATCGTCGTTTGAAGCATCGTGGCGGTGGAGACGGTGCTCGGTCACGGCGCGAGCCTACCCTGCACAGTAGTCGTCGTCGACCGCTCGCCCGGCTACTTCTTCGACCATTGATCGAGCCAGCCCAGCACTTCCTTGTACCAGCGCACCGAATTGACGGGCTTCAGCACCCAGTGGTTCTCGTCGGGGAAGATCAAGAGCTTCGACGGCACGCCCATGCGTTGAAGCGCGTTGAACATGCCGAGGCCCTGCTCGAGAGGCACGCGGTAGTCCAGCTCGCCGTGAATCACCAGCGTGGGCGTCTTGAAGCTCTTGACGCCGGCCGCCGGTGTCAGCTTCGCGTAGATGTCCGGGCTCTGCCACGGCGGTCCCTTGAACTCCCAGTCGTTGAACCACAGCTCCTCGGTCGCGTACATGCCGACGAGATCGAAGATGCCGTCATGCGAGACCAGCGCCTTGAAGCGGTCGGTGTGGCCGGCGATCCAGTTGACCAGGTACCCGCCATACGAGGCGCCGGCGGCGACGCTTCGGCCTTTGTCCACGTACGGCAGCGCCTCGGCGTAGTCGGTGCCCTTCATGACGTCTTCGTAAACCTTGCCGGCCCAGTCCTGATTGATGTCGTCGATGAAGGCCTGACCCCAGCCGATCGAGCCGCGCGGGTTCGGCTGGAAGACGACGTAGCCGGCGCTCGCGAAGAGCTGCGGGTTCCAGCGGAAGCTCCAGGCGTCTCCCCACACGCCCTGCGGGCCGCCGTGGATCAAGACCAGCAGCGGGTACTTTCTGGCCGGGTCGAAATCTGGAGGCTTCACGATCCAGGCCTGAACGGTCTTGCCGGCGGCGCCGGTGTACGTGACGCTCTCCGCGCCGCGCAGCTTGAAGTCCGCGAGCAGGCTGTCGTTGACCTTGGTGACGCGACTGAGGCCGGTGCCGTCTGCGTTCAGCCGCACGATTTCGGCAGGCGCCGTGAGCGAAGTCTGCGTCGCGACCAGGGTCCGGCCGTCCGCGGCGACGGAAAGATCGCCGAACGTGCCGTCGGCCAGCTTCCTCGGGGTGCCGCCAGTTGCCGGGATGATGAAGATCGGCGCGCGCGCGTTTTCGCTCGCAACCAACAAGATCGACTTCGAGTCGGGCGACCAGATGAAATCGTCGACGTGCCGATCGAACGCCTCGCTCAGGTTCGTCGTCTGGCCCGACTTGCGGTCGTGCACGAAGAGCCGCCAGCGATCCGACTCGTAGCCCGCCCGCAATTGCGCGTGGAACGCGAGCCTGGTTCCGTCCGGGCTGTAGCGAGGCGCGCCGTCATAGCCGGGCGAGCCGGCGATCTTCTTCGGCGTGCCGCCCGCGGTCGGCACCACCCACAGCTCGGCGTTCGTGGACGTGGCCTCGACCGGATCGTCGTTGCGGCTGAACGCGACTTCCTTGCCGTCGGGCGACACCGCGAAGTCGTCGGGCCCGCCCAGCGACCACGGCGGCACGTCGCGCTCGCCCGGCGTCAGATCGCGCGCGGCGCCGCCGTCGATCGGCAGCGTGAAGAGATGCGACACGCGGCCGTCCTCCCAGGTGTCCCAGTGTCGATACAGGAGCTTCGAGTAGACACGGGCCTGCGAGCCCTTCGCGGCTTCGTCGGCCCGCTTCCTGTTGCAATCGTCGTCCGCTCCGCACTCGGCGTAAACCTCGGCTGCGACGACCAGCGTCTTGTCGTCGGCCCAAAGAAAGCTGGCGACACCGTTCGACATCGAGCTGATCTTGCGCGGCTCGCCGCCCGCGAGCTCGATCGCGTACACCTGTGCAGCGCCGTCTCGGGTCGACAGGAATGCCAGCCGCTTGCCGTCCGGGCTGAAGCGTCCGCGCGAGTCCGACTTGGGATGGCTGGTGAGCCGCCGCGGCTCACCGCCGGCGGCCGGCACCAGCCACAGGTCGGTGTTGCGCGCGCCGCCGCTCGGAAGGTCCACGTCGGTCTGCGCGTAGACGACCCACTTGCCGTCCGGAGACAGGCTCGGATCGGAGAGCCGCTTCAAGCGCATCATGTCGGTGGCGGTGAAAGGCGCGGCGCCGAGCGGCGCCGCCAGGAGAACCGAGACGAGGAATGCCGATGGGCGCATGCTGGGGCTCCTCCGATCGAAAGCCCGCAGGATACTTGAAAGGCGCGGCGGTCGGGCGCCAGATCGCTGGAGAGTGGCCCGATGCACGACCGCCAGTCACCAAAAACTGGCGGTTGCCCGTCAGCGTCGCGCTGTGCATCTTGCCGGTGGTCGAGATGAGGCTTACACCAATGGAGCATACTACCGGCCGCCCGGCGCCGTCCCAGCCGACATGCGCCGCAAGCCGATGTTCGACGGCCTCGACCTGACGTCCGTCCAGGACAACATCGACCTCGGCCTGGACTGGGACTACGTGAAGAGGCTCCGCGACCTGACGTCGATGAAGGTGGTGCTGAAGGGCATCGTCACTCGCGAGGACGCGGCATTGTCGGTGGAGCACGCGGTGGACGCGGTCCTGGTCTCCAACCACGGCGGGCGGTCGGAGGAGAGCGGCCGCGGGGCCCTCGACTCCCTTCCCGAGGTGGTGGAGGCGGTGGCGGGCCGCGTTCCCGTGCTCGTGGACAGCGGCTTCCGGCGGGGCACGGACATCTTCAAGGCCCTGGCCCTGGGCGCGCGGGCGGTGGGCATCGGCCGGCCCTACGTGTGGGGCCTGGCCGCCTTCGGTCAGGAGGGGGTGGAGGCGGTCCTCCGCATGCTGAAGGCGGAGCTCGTGATGGCCATGCAGACCTGCGGCACGCCCCGGCTGCGCGACGTGAGCCGGGACCGGGTGAAGCTCGCCGGCGAAGCCTCG
>CAZVOI010000040.1:0-2385 GCA_964628275.1 uncultured Acidobacteriota bacterium
GCGGACGAGTTCGCGCGCTGGGACGAGGCGCGCGAGCGGCAGGCCGACTGGGCCGCGGACGAGGCTCGTTATCTGCCGGCGGAAGTGGCGCCGTTCGCCGAAGACCTGCGCGGCCACGGCTCGTGGCACCTCGAAGCCGCGGTCGGCTACGTCTGGCGCCCTCGCGTGTCGCCCGGCTGGCGGCCCTACCTGGACGGGCGCTGGACTTGGTCGCAGTACGGCTGGACCTGGGTTCCGAACGAGATCTGGGGCTGGGCGCCGTCGCACTACGGCCGTTGGGGAAACTCGCCGTCGCTCGGTTGGTACTGGATCCCAGGCTCGACGTGGGGCCCCGCCTGGGTCACCTGGTCGGTCGGCGACGACTACGTGGGTTGGTCCCCGCTCGGTCGGGCGACCTGGACATATGCGCGCCGCACAGACATGGCGGCGCGCGACCTGGCGCGGCGCCGAGTTGACCTGTCGGAACAGCAGACCCGGTCGCTGCGAATTGTGGAACCGAAGTCCGGCCACGTGGACCGCAGCCTGCGCGTGGTGGAGGGCGCTCAGCACCGAGGCGAGAGCGAGGTGCCGCGCAACGTGCAGGTTCGCCCGACTCCGGGAGACACGATTCCCGAGTTGCGCTCCGATCCGGCGACCACGATCCCCTTCCCGATGGTGCGGCGCAAGTATCCGAGCGAGGAGGAACGCCGTGAGCGCGGAGCCAGGGAACGGCCCCAGACCCCGCGCCCGCGCCTCGGGGAGACTCCTACGGCGGCCCAGGAGCCTCCGGCGGCCGAGAAGGCCAAGCTGCCGGATGGCGCGAGCGCCGTCCGATCGACGCCGCGCGAGCGAACCAAGGAACCCGAGGACCAGGATCGGGACGTCCTGCGCCGCATGTTCACCCCGTTGAGCCGCACCAAGGACCGGGAGCCGGAGTCGCGGCCGAGCAACGAAGGCGCCGGCGCCCGCACCCGGCCGCGCGAAACACCCCGCGCGAGCCCGGCACCCACAAAGGTCGAGCCGCGCGCCACGCCGTCGCCGCGCCAGGAAAGCGAGGGCGCCGTTCGCCGGCAGAGAGAGTCGAAGTAGCGAGTCGCTCTCAGCCACAAGCGCACGGACTGCGAGCGAGCCGGATTCACTCCGGCGAGCGAGCGGGGGATTCAAAGGGGGGCCGGCGCAGGCCCCCCTTTGATTAAACTACGCTCCGTGGTTGCTTCCGCTCCGGCTGCGCCGTTGCCGCTTCCGCTTCCTACCGGGCGCATCGCGTTCTGGCTGTGCTTCGTCCTGGCGGTTCTGGCCGGCTCGCTCGCCGGCGCCTTCCTCGGCTACGCGTCCGATTTGCCCCAGGTCAACTCGCTCGAGGATTTCCAGCCGAACATCATCACCCAGGTGTTCGCAGCCGAGGGCGAGCTGTTGGGCGAGTTCGCCATCGAACGCCGCGTGATCGTGGGCTTCCGCGACATCCCGCCACTGTTGCGGAACGCGATCGTGGCAGTCGAGGATGCGGATTTCTGGAAGCACCTCGGAATCAACCCCTGGCGCATCCCGGGGGCCGCGCTCGCCAACTTCAAGAGCGGCCGCCGCGGTCAAGGCTTCTCGACACTGACGATGCAGATCTCGCGGATCCTGTTCCTGACCCCCGAGAAGACCCTGGATCGGAAGCTCAAGGAGATCATCCTGGCCTTCCAGATCGAGAAGAACTTCACCAAGGAAGAGATCCTCGCCCTCTACTGCAATCAGATCTACTTCGGGCACGGCAACTATGGCGTCGAAGCCACCAGCCGCTTCCTGTTCAGCAAGTCGATCAAGGACTTGACGCTCACCGAAGCGGCGTTGATCGCCGGGCTCGCGCAGAACCCGTCGCGACTTTCGCCGATCGAAAATCCCGAGCGGATCAAGGAACGCCGCAATCACGTCCTCGAGCGAATGGCCGAGGAGAAGTACATCTCGCAAGCCGAATCCGAGAAGGCCAAGCAGGAGCCGTTGCGGCTCAAGCTGCGGCGCGATCCACCATCGATCGCCCCACACTTCGTCGAGGAGGTCCGCAAGTATCTGGAGCGCGAGTACGGCTCGCAGCGCATCTATCAGGGCGGCCTGCGCGTCTACACGACGCTCGATACGCGGCTTCAGCGCGCTGCCACCCGCGCGCTGCGCAACGGTCTCTTGAGCGTCGACCGCCGCTCGCGCGGATACGTCCAGCCGGTGGCCAGCGCGCTAGTGGACGGAGCGCTGCCCGAAAAGCTGCGGCTCGACGAGTGGGACGCTCCGCTCGCCGTCGGCGACGTGGTGCGCGGCGTCGTCCTCTCCGCGGACCGCAGCGGGGCGACGGTTCGGATCGCGGATCGCGAAGCCCACGTGGGCCTCGCCGAGATCGCCTGGACCCAGAAGACCGGCGTGTCCGAAGTG
>CAZVOI010000041.1:0-4083 GCA_964628275.1 uncultured Acidobacteriota bacterium
GCCTCGGTGCCGCTGCTCGAGCGGCTCAAGTTCGCGACGATCTTCGCGAGCAACCTGGACGAGTTCTTCATGGTGCGGGTGGCGGCGCTCCGGAACGCGGTGCAGGAGGGCGACCTGGCGCCCGACCACGCCAACCTGACGCCGGAGCGCCAGCTCGCTCTCATATCCGAGCGGACGCACGAGATGATCGCCCGCCTCTATGAGACGCTCGCCAAGGAGATCCTGCCCGCGCTGCGCGAGCGTGGCATCGGGATCGCGAGCCTGGATACGCTCGACCACGCGCAGCGCACCGCGCTGTCGCGGCATTTCCGCGACGAGGTGCTGCCCGCGTTGACGCCGCTGGCGATCGACGTCTCGCGGCCGTTTCCGATGCTGGCGAGCCTGTCGCTGAACTTGGCGTTGCTGCTCGAGCCGTCGGAGGGCGAAATCGAGCCGCGGCTGGCGGTGGTGCAGGTGCCCGGGCGCCTGGGCCGGCTGGTGCGGCCGTTGGGCGGCGACGCGACTTACGCGTTCCTGGAAGACATCATCCGCGCCGAGCTGGGCACCCTCTTCCCCGGGCAGAAGGTGCTCGAATCGGCGGCGTTCCGGATCGCGCGCGACGCCGAGATGGAGCTCGACGACGAGGGCGGCCGCGACTACCTGCAGGCGATCGAGGAGGAGCTTCGGAAAAGGCGGCGCGCCCAGATCGTGCGGCTCGAGGTCGAAGACTGCGTCAGCGAGACGCTGCTGGCGATCCTGCGCCAACGCGCCTCGGTCGAAGAGCCGGACGTGTACCGCGCCAAGGGCCCACTCGACATCCGCGCGCTCTATCCGCTGGTCGAGCTGCCCGCGCTCGAGGACCTGCGCGATGCCCCGATCAAGCCGCTGGCCACGCTCGAGGAGACCGAGCACGAGGACATCTTCGACGTGCTCGATCAGCGGGACGTGCTGCTGCATCACCCGTACGAGTCCTTCGATCCGGTGGTCTGGCTGGTGGCGCGCGCGGCCCAGGACCCCGACGTGCTGGCGATCAAGCAGACCCTCTACCGCACCAGCGGCGACTCGCCGGTGGTGCAGGCGCTGGCGCGCGCGGCCGATGCCGGCAAGCAGGTGACGGTGCTGGTCGAGCTGATGGCGCGCTTCGACGAGTCGTCGAACATCCGCTGGGCGAAGAGCCTGGAGGAGTCGGGCGCGCACGTCATCTACGGTATCCGCGGCTACAAGACGCACGCCAAGATCTGCATGGTGGTGCGCCGCACCCGCCAGGGGATTCGGCGCTACGTGCACCTCGGCACCGGCAACTACAACGACAAGACCGCGCGCCTCTACACCGACTTCGGCTTGATGACCTCGGACCGCGAGATCGGCGAAGACGCTTCGGCCTTCTTCAACTCGATCACCGGCTACTCCGACCCGCCGCGCATGAGGAAGCTGACGATGGCGCCGACGGCGCTGCGCGAGCGGGTGATGGCGCTGATCGAACGCGAGCGGCGCCGCGCCGAAGCCGGACAACCCGCGGAGATCCGCGCCAAGATGAACTCGCTGGTGGACGAGGACATCATCCGCGCCCTCTACGCCGCGTCCAGCGCGGGCGTGAAGATCCAGCTCAACGTGCGCGGCATCTGCTGCCTGCGGCCGGGTGTCAAGGGCGCCTCCGAGAACATCGAGGTGATCTCGGTGGTCGATCGCTTCCTGGAGCACGCGCGCATCTTCTATTATCGGAACGGCGGCGACGAGGAGCTGTACCTGTCGAGCGCCGACTGGATGCCGCGCAACCTCGACCGGCGTATCGAGCTCTTGTTCCCGATCGAGAGCGCCGAGTGCCGCGCCAAGGTCCTGCAAGCGCTGGACGCGATGTTCCAGGACAACGTCAAGTCGCGCGTCTTGCAGCCCGACGGCAGCTACAAACGCAAGAAGCCGGGCAAAGGCGAGGAACCGTTCCGCGCCCAGGCGGAGCTGTTCCGGCTCGCCAAGGCCGCCCTGGATCGGGCGCGCGCCCAGAACAGCGTCACGCTCGAGCCGCTCTCCGCGCCGGCGAAGGGCTAGTCGGGCCGGGCCAGCTCGGTCACCCTCCGGGCGAGCGCCAGCGCCCACTGGCTCATCGCGCTCTGGAACTGGAGCGCCATCTCGAGGTTGTCCTCGAACACGTCGAAGAGCATCTCGATCTCGCCCGAGAGCGCCGTCAGCGGTTCCGCCACGACGGCGTCGTACCAACGCGGAACTCCAGCCACCGCCTCCAGGGCGCCCAACGGCACGCCCGGTCCGCCGCGCAGTGTGAAGCCGTTCCGAGCTTTGCAGTGGGCAACGCCGTCGACGACCAGCATCACGTGACGCGCCGTGTCGCCCTCCTCCCAGAGGCGTTGTCCCGGCTGGAATTGCACCTCGGAGAAGCCGCGCGCCAGCTCGGCGAGCGCGTTGATGCTGGCGCCGCCGAACGGGTGGACTTGGCGCAGGAAGAAGATGCGTTCCACCAGGTCGAGGTCGCGCCCGACCCGCGCCGCAACTGGCCGCAGATCCCTGATCAGCGGAGGCGTTCCCGCCGGCAGCGCGCTCCAGTACCCGATGACTTGACGGCAAGTCTCGCGCAGGAAGTGGCGCAGGATCTCGAAGTGGTCCTCGAGCAGGTCGAGGAAGCTGTCGGCGTCCAGCTCGAGGACCAGGGTGTCCGTCTCGGCCAGCGCGGTCCACGCGGCCGTGCTTCGCGCCAGCATTCCGATTCCGCCGAGCCCGCTGCCCGACTCGATCACGCCGATCCGCTTGCCGCCGCGCTCGAGTCGCACTCGGCCCTCCACGATGAAGCTGGCGCTGGCGACGTGCTCGTCCTCGCGAAGCAAGATCTCCCCGGCGCGATACAGGCGTGGCCGCGCGGCTTCGGCGACGACTGCCAGGTCGTCCGCGGGCAGCGAGCCGACGATCGGCGCCTTGCGCAGATGCAGCATCCGCTCCAGCGAGCCGACCGCGCGGTCGTCAGTGAGCATGCTCGAGCCGAGCCGTGGCCGCCGCAGCATCCAGCAGCTTCAAGGTCTTCTCCAGCACGCGCGCCACGAACAGCGCGGTCTCGTTGGCGCGGCGCTCCGCGATCAGCGGCCGCAGCTCTTGGAGCCCCAGCTCCGCCACGTGATGTGCCGCGATGCTGCGCACAGTCTCGCTGGGATCCTCGATCAACAACCGCAGCAGCTCTTCGTAGCCCAAGCTGCGCGCCGTGTAGAAGGGCAGCGCCGCCAGGGCCTTCCTGTCCCAGGAGCCGTCCGCCTCGGTCACCGCCAGCACCGCGTCGCGCCAGGGCGGATCGAGGACGCTCTCCAGGAGCTCGCGGCTGCTGGCGCGAAGCCGCGCGTTCCCGCTCACAGCGCCGCGGTAGATGCTCTCGAAGTTCTCGCCGTGGTGGCTGAGTCCCAGAAACCGGAACAGCCGCTCCAAGGCGTGGTGCTGTTTGTCGTGGAGCAGCGCCGCCAGCAGCTCTTGCCCCGAGGTCGCGCGCTCGCCACGCGCGCGGGCGCCGGCGGCCAGCACCTCGCGCCAGTGCGCGAGCCGGAACAGCACCTCGAGCGTGGCCTCGGTGGCCCGCTTCAGGATCGCCGTGTCGAAGCCGACGCCGGGGTTGCGCTCCGCCAGCCGCCCCAGCGAACGCAGGATCTTGAAGCGCACCATTCCGTCGCGCTCGTCGAGCAGGCGCTTCTGGAGCGCGCGTACCGCGTCCTTCGCCGGAAAGCGGCTGATCGTGCGCGGGATCTGGCGGCGCAGCTCGTTGGGAAAGCTCGGGTCGCCCAGCGAGTCGTCCAGGAACGTGAGGCCCGCCGGTCCGAACGCGGTGAGAGCGCGCCCTGCGGCGCCGCGCACCTCGTGCCGCGCGAGCATCCCCAAGAGCGACGGCAGGAAGCGCTCGTCGCGCAGTGTCCCCATCGCGTTCGCCACCGAGATCTGGACATCGACTTCCGGCGCCAAGGCCAGGTACAGGAGCGTCCTGTCGAAGTCCGGCACCGGCCGCCGCTCGATGGCGCGCGCGACGGCACGCCGCCACTCCGGCTGGCCGCTCGCCAGGAGCGGCGCGAGCGCCGCCTGCGGGCCCTCGCGCGCCCAGCCGTTCGCGACCAGGCTCACCGC
>CAZVOI010000042.1:0-10408 GCA_964628275.1 uncultured Acidobacteriota bacterium
CTGTGCGTGGGCGAGACGCTCGACGAACGCGACCACGGCAAGACGATGGCGGTGGTGGAGCGCCAAACGGAGCGAGCTCTCCGCCAGCTCACTCCGGAGGAGGCGACGAAGAGCGCGATCGCCTACGAGCCCGTGTGGGCGATCGGCACCGGCCGCGCCGCCACCCCCGACCAGGCTCAAGAGGTCCACGCCCAGATCCGCAAGCTGGTGCGCGCCTCCCACGGCGACGCCGTCGCCGCCGCTCTGCGCATCCTCTACGGCGGTAGCGTCAAGCCCGACAACATCGCCGCGCTGATGGCCCAGCCGGACCTCGACGGCGCCCTGGTCGGCGGCGCGTGCTTGCAGGCGGAGTCGTTCTTGAAGATCGTCCGCTTCGGCTGACGTCCGATGAGTGGGCGTTATGATGGCCATCGAGATGGCTATCAGAGCGCCGACGGTCCGTCGCTACTCGATCGCCCAGGCCCGGCACAACCTCGCGGCGCTCGTGCACGACGTCGAGCGCCGAGGGCCCGTCGAGGTCACACGTCGTGGCCAGACGGTTGCCATTCTCGTCGCCGCCGAGGAGTACGAGCGGCTCCGCGAACGGGGGCCTTCCTTCTGGGACGCGCTCCAGCGGTTCCGCCGCGATCAGGCACTCGTCGACATCGACCGCGCGTTCTGGAACGACCTGCGCGATCGCTCGCCCGGCCGCAAGGTGAGGCCCTGAATCTCCGCTACCTGTTGGACACTCCCGTGGTGTCGGAGCCGGCGCGGCCAAGGCCGGCGGCGGGCGTCATGCACCGGCTCCGGACGGAACACGGCGGCTGCGCGATCGCAGCCCCGGTGTGGCACGAGCTGGTCTTCGGATGCCGCATCCTGCCGCCCGCTTCGGCGCGCCGCAAGACGCTCGAGCGATACCTGGAAGAGGTGGTCAGCCGGGCCTTCCCCGTCTTGTCGTACGACACCGCCGCCGCGGCCTGGCACGCCGATGAGCGCGCGCGCCTCGCGGCGAAAGGCGTAACGCCGCCTTTTGTCGACGGCCAGATCGCCGCCGTCGCGCGCATCAACCGACTCGTACTCGTGACGCCCAACCTGCGCGACTTTCGCCGCTTCGAGGGCCTTGCCGTCGAGAACTGGTTCAACTGACGGTGGGCCTCTGGATCGAGAAGGGCGCCAGCAGGCCGAGTCGTCCCTGAAGATCGCCCGCTTAGGTTGATTTGAGGGAGAGCCCACTCGCCCGAGGGCCGGTTAAGATGACAGTATGGCCACGGCGGCGAAGGCGATCGCCTACGCGCACATCACCAAGGAGCCCGCGATCCGCGGCGGCAGGGCCTGCATCGACTGGACCCGCATCGCGGTCATCGACATCGTGCAGGCGCTGAGCGAGGGCAAGACGCCCCAGGAGATCCGGGACCTCTTCTCCGTGCAGCTCTCGCTCGCCCAGGTCCACGCGGCGCTGACGTATTACTACGACCGCAAGGACGAGATCGAAGCCGAATTCGCCGAGGACGAGCAGGCCTTCGACGAGGGCGTGCGCGCGCGTGACGAGTATCTGAAGAAGCACCCGCCGGGCCGGTAGTGGCCGGCTTCCCGCTCCTCACGGACAACCACGTCCGTCACTCCCTCATCAAGGCCCTGCGCGCGGCCGGCTGGCACGTGGTGCGCGCGGTGGACCTCTTCGGGGAAAAGAACGACGACGAGGAGCTACTGGCCTGGGCGGCGGCGAACGACCACGTGCTCGCGAGCTGCGACGGGCCGATCCACCGCATCGCGCGCCGCTGGATCGACAGCGGGCGGCCCTTCCGGATGGTCCACTGGCGCCACGAGCGCCACCGCGAAATGACGGATGGCGACATGGTCCTGGTGTTCGAGGAGATCGCGGCAAGACCGAACGCCTTCGCCTACCCGATCGAGTACCTCAAGCCGAAGCCCTGAGCGCGATCCTCGTTCGCCGACCTGCTGGGCGCGCAGCGAACGCCCGAGGCATACCTGGTGGACGCCGACGGCAAGCTACGCTATCGCGGCTGGGTGAAGTCGAAACACGAGTCTCCCGACCTGCAGCACGCGTTGGACGCGGTGCTCGCGGGTCGGTCGGTGCGGAGGGCCTCGACCAAGGCCTTTGGCTGCGCCGTCGATCGTCACTGAAGGCGGGCCTCAGCGCGCCTTCGTCCAGACCCACTCCTGCGAGACCGTCTTGCCGCCGCGCGGGCCTTCGATGCGCGCGTGCATCGCGCCGGCCTCGTCGAGCCAGTACAGGATCCGCTGCGGGAAGTCGTGCTCCTTGTTCTCGAAGACGACCTTGTTGTCTCCGAGCTCGACCAGCTTGAACGGCGTGGGCGGGACGCCTTGCGGGCTGGCCAGATAGGCGACGCCGTCCTTGGTGGCGGCGATGCGCAGCGACTCGAACGACACCATGCGCCCGCCCGTCACGGTCTTGTTCATGCCCAGGAGTGCGTCGCCGGCAGGAGACGTCCAGGTCTCTTCGATCGTGACGCCGTCTTTCGTCCCCGACCAGCGGCCCTCCATCCAGCCGAGGCGTTGGACTTCCGAGGGGGCGGCCGGTGTCTGGGCCTGAAGCGCCGGCGTGAGGATCAGCAGCGCGACCGTCAGCATGTTTCTCTTCATCTGTTTTCTCCCTTGTTTGCCGTGACGTCGACGACGCTAAACCGAATGCACGGCGCGCCGCTTGGACAAATGCGACGGCGCTACTCGCCGGCGAAGAGCTGCCTCAGGCGCTCCGGGTTGGTGAAGTGCTGGGCCATCTCGCCGTCCAACTCGCGTGGAGTGCGCGGCTTTCTTCCCACCAGATTGCGGAAGTCCCGCAGCAGATGCGCCTGGTCGAAGTAGCCGGCTTCGAGCGCGAAGTCCACGGCGCTCGACCGTTCCGAGGCGTCGAGCGTCGCCAGCACCGCGTTCAGGCGCACGATCCGCGAGTAGAGCTTGGGCGAGACGCCGATCTCGTCCAGGAACATGCGCTGCATGCGCCTCCGGCTCCAGCCGAGCGACTCTGCCACGGCGTCGATGCGCGCCTGGCCACGCGTCTCGAGGATGCGATCCAGGGCCGGCTGGCAGCCACCGGTCTGCGACTTGGCAGGCGCATTGCGGAAGCGCAGCAAGAGCCAACTCTGGGCGACCTCGAAGCGGCCGCGATCAGTGCGCTCTCCGTCGAGGCCGCGGAGCAGTTCGCGTGCCGACGCCCTGCCGGCGAGGTCTTGGAGCGGCACCTCGCGATCCGTCGCGTCCGCCATCCGAAACTGGAAGAGCCGGTGGATTTGGCCGTGCCGAAACCGGATCCCCAGTGTCTTCACGCGGCGCCCGGCCCGCAGCAACCAGGGCCGGGTCAGCGTTCCGACCAGAAACGCTCGCGGCTGCGTCGCCCAACGCTCTCCGACTCGCCGCGCGAACCGGTCGCCCAAGTGCACGATGATCTCGGGGCAGCCGTCGGGGACCACGCGCTCCGCTGAACGAGGCCAGCGTTCGCGGGGGTCCTGCACCAGCCACAGACACTCGAGGATCGACGCCAGCGCTTCGGGAGGACGCCGTTCCGCGTAGCTCAGCACGGGAGAGAGGGTATACTCAAGGTTTGCCGCGGCCATCCGGGCCGCGTTTTTTCGAACGGATAGCGCTCATGGTATTCGCGTACTACTTCACCATCACGCTCCACATCATTGCGTGTATCTTCCTGATCGGCGTCGTCCTCCTGCAGCAGGGCAAGGGGCAGGACCTGGCGAGCGCTTTCGGCGGCGGCGGTACGCAGACCGCCTTCGGCCCGCGCGGCTCGGCCAACGTGCTGTCGCGCGCCACCACGATCCTGGCCGGCTTGTTCATGGTCACGAGCCTGGCGCTATCGCTGATGCAGCCGGGCGATGTGTCTGTGCTCGACAAGGTGAAGGGCGCCGCACCCGCAGCGTCCCCGACACCGTCCGCGAAACCATCGGCCGCTGCTGCGCTGCCCGCAGTCAGCCCCGCGCCCGACGCCACACCCACTCCCGCCAAGTAGCAGCGGCTATCCGACCACCGTGAACTCCTCGGCCACCTGGATCGCTTTGCCTGAGACCTCGTCCTTCACGGTCAAGACCAGCTCGTAGTCTCCAGGGGTGGCGCCTTCGAGCTTGGTGCCCACCATGCGCGAGACCCTGCCGAGCGATGTCGGTTGGATCTTGCTCGGCTGGACGCCAACGAAGACGTCGCCTTCCTTCTTGCGCACGATGTAACCGGCGCTGACGACCGGCATCCCGGTCTTCGTGTCCTTGGCCATGCCGAAGACGTCGAACTGGCAGTAGATCATCCCGGCGCTCATGAAGCTGCGCCGCGCCACCAGCGCGGGTTTCGGCCGGGTGTCCCCGGAGCCGTCCTTCGGCGTCTGCAGCGTGTCGGTGAGAACCAGCGACGAAGTGCGGAACTGGGTGAGGTCGGGCACGTCGAAGTTGTGGATCACCGTGCCGATGGTGGTTGCGTTCTTGTCGCGCACCACCAGCTTGGCCTGGTAGGCCCCCGCGGCCAGCTCGAACTCGCGGCTCACCGGGTACCACTGGGTGCGCAGCTTGTCGCGGGTCGCGGGCAGCAGCTTCATCTCGTACTTCTGGTCGTAGCGGAAGTACTCGCCGCTCTCGCGGTGGGCGACGACCATCAAGAACTCGAGCGTGTCCACGAACCGGCCGTCTTTCTCCTCGAACGCGAATCCCGCCAGATCGACGTCGGCTGACAGCACGACGTTGGCTTTGCCGAGCAGCGTCTCGTCGAACACGTGCGCGGTCATGCGCATCGGCACCGCCGGCTCTTCGAACGGAGAGTCGAGCGCGGCCTGGAACACCGGATCGGGGCCAGCTTTCTTCTTTTCCAAAGCGGCCTTGGCGCCGTCGAGCGGCGCGTAGTAGCCCTTGCGCGCGCGCACCTCCAGGTTCTTGCCGGCGACCTTGACCTGGATCTTCCGAAAGCGGCCGTCGCGGGCGGTGTTGGTCGGGTTGTAGCCCACCAGGTAGTAGCTGCGCGTCTCGTCGGCGATCCGCTTGATGCCCTTGGCCAGGTCGTTGGTGTTCTTGACCGTGAAACCGCCGCTGTCCGCGGAGAGCGACTCCGAGCCCTCCGAGGCTTCCAGGTTCTCCATGAAGGAAGCGCCGATGTCCTGGGTGTCGATCGAGGGCCCGAATTGGGCGGTCGCGTAGACCGAGGCGCCGCTCAAGCCGCGCGTGTCGAGGAAGTAGATCGCCACGTTGGCGCGGCGCGAGGCCTGGACCACGCGTTTGAACTCGTCCATGTTCGGGTCGTAGATGAAGCCCTCCGACACCAGGATCATCGACTTGCGGCCCTTGGTGCCGACCATCGCCCCGAGCGCCCGCTCCACGACTTCGAGCGTGATGCGGTTCTTGGTGACCGCCTGGAAGTACACCTCGGAGGCCTTGCCCATCACCATCGGGTCGCCGTCGATGCCTGAGCCGGCTATCTGGTTGGAGGACTGGTTCTGCGAGCCGGGGTTGACGCCGAAGGTCTGATAGCGGCGCGCCACGCGGCCGGCAACCTGCACGTCGTGATAGACGTGGATGCGCATCGCCTCGTAGTCGCTCATGCGCTCCGGCGACATGTCCGGGATGTTGCGGCCGTCGAGCCGCTTCAAGAGCGCCAGGAGCTCGCCGCGCCCGTCGAGCATTCGCGTGCTCCACCAGGCCGCGCCGCCCGTGGCGAGCAGCGTCACCCGGTCTCCCTCCTGCACGCCGCCCTTCAGGAACTCGGAAACCGCGCCCTTGGCGCGGTGCGCCTGGAACGGCGCCATGTGGATGTCGTCGAAAACGATCACGAAAGTGCGGCCGGTCTTGACGTCCTCGTCGGTGTTGGTCGAGATCCGGGGTGGCGGCGTAGGGGCCGCTTGCGGCGGCCGTTCGGGGAGCACGATCCGCTCGAAACTCTGCAGCTCCTGTGGTTTGCCGTCCTCCAGGACCGTGAAGTCGGCCTGGCTCAGGCTCGGGATCGGCACGCCTTTCTTGTCGGTCACCACGACGTCCACGATCACCTGCTCCACCTGCGCCGGGAAAGACGGCGCCTGGCTCTTGTCCACAGGAGCGGGCGATGGCGACGGTCTCGGCGGGTTGGGCTCCTGTACGAACGCTGCGGCGGAGGCGGCGGCGAGCGCGCAGGCGCCGATGATGACGAGAAACGGACGCTGACTTCGCATGATTCGATTGTGGCCAACGCTTCCCGAAAAGTCCAGGCGGGCTTGACAGTCGTGAGCACTTCGCGGTCTGATTCGAGCAGGGGCCTCCCTCCCCTGAGGCCGATCTGCCACGAACGACAACGAAAGTGAGTTGATGGACCTCAGCTATCTTCTGCTCAGGGAAGACATCGGGGAAAGTTACGAAGCCGTGGTACGAGCGGCCGCCCAATCGGTCGGCGCCGAAGTCTGTCACCTGGCTCTATTCGACGCCGATCGGCAGGAGCTGATCTCCCGGCGGGCCCGCTACATGGGGCCCGGCCAAGCGGTGCCCCAGTACCGATTCCCACTCGATTCGTCGCCGGCCTCGGCGCTGGTCGTGCGAACACTGGCGCCGCACATCTCCAACGATCCCGGCAGCGACCCGCTCTACGACAAGAGCGTGGTGGAGCGTGGCGTGACCTCGATCATGACCGTGGCGCTTCTGCGCGAGCGCCGCGTGCTGGGTCTCGTCTACGCGCTCAACAAAGTAGGCGGCTTCCAGCCGGAGGACGCGCGCACGCTGCAAGCGACGGCCAACGCGCTTTCGGTCTCGCTCGAGAACGTTCGGCTCTACACCGAAGAGCGGGACCGGCGGGTATTCAACGAGAGCCTGCTCGAGGTCACGCGAGCCCTGGTCGCGACGCCCACCGAGGACGCTGCGCTCGGCGTGGCGCTGGACCAGCTCTGGCGCGTGATGCGTTACCAGGCTGCGGCAGCGTTGGTCTTGACGGGCGACGACGTGATGCGGGTGGCCGCCGTGCGCGGCGGCCAGACCGCGGGCGATCTGGTGGTGGCGGCGACGTCGGGGCTGGCCGAGCTCCTGGAGTCGCGGAAGGCCGGGATTCTCGACGACTCGGCCTCGCTGTGCGCGCAGCTCGGTTTCGCCGGCAGCTGCCGCAAGGCCGTGGTGGCGCCGCTCGTGAGCAAGCGTGATCTGTTCGGCGCGCTGGTCGCGGCGTTCGACGACGAGCACAACCGCGATGCCCGCGAGACCCAGCTGGTCTCGGCGTTCGCCGATCAGGTGGCGCTATTCCTCGACACCGGGCGGCTGCTGCGCAGGGAGCGCCAGGCGCGGGCGCGCGCGGCGGCTGTGGCCCGTGTCACGCGCATGGTGGCGACGCGCGTGGACTCGGAGTCGATCCTGAAGGTCGCCGCCTCGGAACTGCTCGCGCTGTCGGGGGCGGACCGCTGCATCCTGTATCTCGGCCATGCCCGGAACGCGGTGCTGATCCCGGTCGCCAATGCCGGGACGCTTCCCGAGGAGGAGCCGCGCGTCCGCGAGCTGCGCGTGGACTTGACGTCTGCGGCGATGGCCGCCCTCGCCGAGCAGCGCGAGCCGGTCGTGTTCCAGGGCGACACCCATGGCGCCCCGACGGAGGTCGTCGCCTTCCCCGACACGCGGGCGCTCCTGTTCCTGCCGATGGTCTCGCGCGACGTGATCATGGGCGCCGTGGCGCTGTATCGGCTGGGCCGGCACGGCGTGTTCGACCGGGTCCAGATCGAGTTCCTTCACGACGTCGCCCAGCAGATCGCGCTGGCGCTGGAGAACGCGCGGCTGTTCACGGCGATGGCGACGATGGCGACGACGGACGATCTGACGCTGCTCGCCAACCGTCGCAAGTTCATGGAGTCGATCCATCTCGAGCTCCAGAAGGCCCGCCGCACCGGCGCGCCGGTAACGCTGGTGCTGTGCGACGTCGACCATCTCAAGAAGATCAATGACACCTACGGCCATTCCGCCGGAGACGCGGCGATCCGGCACGTGGCCGACGTGTTGCGGCAGAATCGGCCCGAGGCCGACTTGCCGGCGCGGCTGGGCGGCGAGGAGTTCGCGGTGATCCTGCCTTCGGTCGACATCCTGGCCGGCGCGCGGCAGGCAGAGCAGATGTGCACGAAGCTCGCCAACTCGCCGATCGCCACGGTGGGCACGCTGACTGCGTCATTTGGCGTCGCGACGTTCCCGGAAGACGGCGTCGAAGCCAAGGACCTCTTGAAGACCGCCGACGAGAGGATGTATTCGGCCAAGGCCGCCGGCCGCAACCAGGTCTGCTACGTGACGATCTCGAAGAGCGTGCCCGATTCGTCGTCGGCTCGGATGCGCAACGTGCAGCTTCCCGATGAGGGGTAGTGAGCTACTCGGTCGAGCGAGCCGGGGGTCGAGGCGGAGCGCCGCAGCCGCGGCTAGACCTTGACCAGGATCTGGCCGTCCTCGACCTTGACCTCGTAGGTCGCGACCTTGAGGTCAGGGTTCACGTCGCTGCAGCCGGTCGTGACGTCGTAGGCCCACGCGTGCCAAGGGCACAGCACCAACTTGCCGTCGAGCAGGCCCTGCCCGAGCGGACCCCCACGATGCACGCACCGGTTCCCGATCGCGTGGAACACACCGTCCACGTTGCACAGCGCGATCGGCGTGCCCCCGACGAGCGCCTCGCGGCACTGGCCCGGCGGGATCTCCGCAGCCGGGATCACGAGTTGGAACTCGGAGTCGGACATCTGTTGCGGGTGCCATTGTAGACTCGGGCCGTCGTTCCCAAAGGAGGCTCGCGTGCGGCCCGCTTCGCTCCGCCGGCCCGTCTCAGCGCTGGCGCTGGTGCTGGCTCTCGGCTGCCGCAGTCAGCCGAAGCAGCCCGACGTCGCGGCGCTGATCGCCGATCTGTCCAGCGACGATGCCGAGAAGAGCGGCAGAGCCAGCGTCACGATCGTCAGCAAAGGCGAGCTGGCGGTCGCCGGTCTCGTCGAGATGCTGGGGAACCCGGATCCGAAGCTGCGCAGCCGTGCGGCGACCACGCTGTGGGGTCTGGGCGCGAGCGCCCAGGCCGCCGTCCCAACGCTGGCCGGCGCGCTCAAGGACGCCGACACGAACGTGAGGCGCTCGGCCGCGGCGGCGCTCGGCAACATGGGCGCGCTGGCGGCGCCGGCGGTGCCAGCCCTGGCGGCGGCGCTCGACGACTCGGACAACTCGGTACGCCAACTCTCCGCCAAGGCGCTGGGCGCGATCGGGCCCGCCGCGCGGTCGGCGCTGGCGGCGCTCGACGCGCTGGCGCGTCGCGAGGGCCTTCGCGAGACCGCAGAGGAAGCGCGCAAACAGATCCAAGGCGGTCGTTAGCAAGGAAGGAGCGATCATGAGCAATCGGCGCCTCTTCATGCGGTCCCTGGCTGGTGGCGCGACGCTCGCCGCCACGCTGCGCGACGACGCGCTCGCGCGCGTCTCGGCGGCCAGCCGCGGCGTCGGCGTGCGTACGCCCGAGGATGTGGCCCAGGACGAGGACTACTGGCGCGAGATCCAGCAGGCATTCACGGTCGACCGTTCGATCATCAACCTCAACAACGGCGGCGTGTCGCCTTCTCCGCGCGTGGTGCAAGAGGCGATGAAGCGCTACCTCGACCTCTCGAACGAGGCGCCCGTCTACTCGATGTGGCAGCTCCTGGAGCCGCATATCGAGTCGGTGCGCACCAAGCTGGCGCAGAGCTTCGGCTGCGATCCCGAGGAGATGGCGATCACACGCAACGCGTCCGAGTCGCTCGAGATCTGCCAGCTCGGAATCGACCTGAAGCCCGGTGACGAGGTCTTGACGACGACCCACGACTACCCGCGCATGATCAACACTTGGAAGCAGCGCGAGCGGCGCGACGGCATCGTGCTGAAACAGGTCCGCTTCCCATTCCCGCCCAAGGACATGGGCGATCTGGTCGAAGCGTTCCGGCGCGGCATCACACCGAAGACCAAGGTGATGCTGGTCTGCCACATCACCAACCTCACAGGCCAGATCTTCCCGGTGACGGAGCTCTGCAAGCTCGGCCGCGAGCGCGGGATCGAGGTGATCGTCGACGGCGCCCACGCCTACTCGCACTTCCCGTTCACGCTCGAGGACCTCGACTGCGACTACTACGGCACCAGCCTCCATAAGTGGCTGTTCGCGCCCCACGGCACCGGCTTCCTGTACGTGCGCAAGTCCAAGATCGAGAAGCTGTGGCCGATGATGGCCGCGACTGCGGACAAGGACAGGGACATTCGCAAGTTCGAGGAGATCGGCACCCATCCGGCCGCCAACCACAACGCGATCGCCGAGGCGCTCACCTTCACCGAGGGCATCGGCATCGAGCGCAAGGCCGCGCGCCTGCGCTACCTGCGCGACCGCTGGCTGAAGCGCCTGACGGGCGAGCCGGGAGTCAAGATCCACACCAGCACCGACCCGGCGATGGCCTGCGCGATCGGCAACATCGGGATCGCCGGCGTCGACA
>CAZVOI010000043.1:0-2424 GCA_964628275.1 uncultured Acidobacteriota bacterium
CCGTCGACCGTCTACGCCGGGGCCGAGGCCGTCTACCGCAGCGAGGATTCGGGCCGGACCTGGCGCATGGTCCTGCCGGACCCGTCGAAGAACACCGTGGCGAAGGCGATCGGCGACCACGGCGACCGCGTCATCTTCACGGACGATCCGGTGTTTCCCGGCAGCGGCCGCAGCGTCACGATCCACGCGATCGCCGTGGACGAGGACGAGCCGAGCCGCGTCTACGTCGCGGCGAGCGCCGCCGACTCGCCGATCCCCGGCACGCCCGCCTCGCCGACGCTCCTGCTGGGCTCGACGGACGGCGGACGCACGTGGTCGCGGCTCACGGCGTTCGCCTCGGAGCGCATCTTCGCGGTGCGGGCGGACGGCGGCGCGGCGCGCCCGCGCGTCTACGCGATCGGCGAGACGGGTCTCTACGAGGGTGTGGGTACGCGCTTCCAGCACTTCGCCGCGCCGGGAGCGTCCCGCTTCAGCTCCGGCAGCCTCGCGCGCAACGCGCGCTCGGGCGTCGTGTTCGCCTACGCCACGCTGCCTCTCGCGTCGTCCGCGGTGTCCGCGGGTGGGAGCGCCGGGGACCTCGCCGGCGGTGTGCGCGTATCCGAGGACGGCGGACGCACCTGGCGCGAGGCGAATGGATCGCTGCTCGCGGCGGTGCGCCAGGCGGGAGGCGGCGAGGAATGGGGACCCGCGAAGGGCTCGCGGGCGTCGCTCGGGCCGATCGTGGCCTCCGCTCACTTTCCGCTCGTCGCTTACGTCGGCCTTCGCGGCGTCGTGCTCTCCGGCCGCGGGGACGCACCCTTCAACGGGATTGCGAAGACGACGGACGGCGGCCGGACCTGGGCGGTCGTGCACGCGGAGTCCGACGCGCCGTCCTTGAACCTCGCCGGCTCGTGGATCGAGCCGCGCGCCCAGGAGGACGGGCACTCCGTCTGGTTCGACTCGCCGTACGACCTCGCGGTGGCGCCGAACGACCCTGACGTCGCATACGCGACCGATCTGTTCCGCGCGTACCGGACCCTCGACGGAGGCAAGAGCTGGACGCAGGTCAACTCCGAGCGCCGCGGCGACGATCGCTGGACGACGCGCGGTCTCGACGTGACCACCACCTACGGCGTGCAGTTCGACCCGTTCGACCCGCGTACGCTGTACATCCCGTACACGGACATCGGCCTCTTCCGGAGCGAGGACGGGGGCGAGACGTGGTCGGGCTCGTCCACGGGAATCCCCGCCCGCTGGCGCAACACCACCTACTGGCTGGCCTTCGATCCCGAGGTGAAGGGCCTCGTGTGGGGTGGCTTCAGCGGGACCCACGACTTGCCGCGGCCGAAGATGTGGCGGCGCACCGACCCCGCGCGCTTCAAGGGCGGTGTCGCGGTCTCGACCGACGGGGGTCGGCACTGGGCGCTCTCGAACCAGGGCATGGAGGAGTCGGCGATCACGCACGTGCTGCTCGATCCGAAGAGCCCAAAGGGGAACCGCACCCTCTACGCGACGGCGTTCGGCCGCGGTGTCTACAAGTCCACGGACAACGGCCGCACCTGGGCACTCCGGAACTCCGGTCTGGCTCCCGATCCCAGGAACCAGCCGTTCGCCTGGCGGCTCACGCTCGCACGAGACGGCGCGCTCTACCTGGTCGTCGCACGGCGGAGCGAGCGAGGCAGGACCTCTGACTCCGACGACGGCGCGCTCTACCGCTCGCGCGACGGCGCCGAGACGTGGGAGCCGATGCCGCTGCCGCCGGGCACGAACGGACCCAACGCGCTCACGGTCGACCAGGCAGACCCGAAGCGGCTCTACCTGTCAGCCTGGGGCGTGGCGCACCCGGAGGGCGACACCGGCGGCGGGATCTTCCTGAGTGCCGACGCAGGCGCCACCTGGCGTGCCGTCTTCAGCGAGGCGCAGCACGTCTACGACGTCACGATCGATCCCCGCGACCCGAACTTGCTCTACGCCTGCGGCTTCGACCAGGCCGCCTTCCGCTCGGCCGACCGCGGAGAGACGTGGACGCGCATCCGTGGCTACAACTTCAAGTGGGGCCAGCGAGTGATCGCCGACCCTGTGGACGCCTCGAAGATCTACGTGACGACGTTTGGGGGCAGCGTCTGGCACGGCCCGGCGCAGGGCGACCTGAAAGCCACGGAGGATGTCGTCCGATGACGCCATTTGTTTCGACGTTCGTTCTCATCGCGGCAACGTCGAGCCCCGGGCCCACGCGGCTGGAGCAGCTCGTCGAGGCCAACATCCTCGGCACGCAGGCCTTCCAGGTGGCGCTCGCGAAGAAGGAAGGCAAGGGCGATCCCGTGTGCTACTCGGCGGGCTCGCTCACGGACGCCCAGCTCGCGGCGCTCGAGACGCACCAGGCCGCCCTCCTGAAGACGGAGCTGAAATCGGTGCGCGCGTGGGCCGAGAGCAAGCCTTCGAGCT
>CAZVOI010000044.1:0-1732 GCA_964628275.1 uncultured Acidobacteriota bacterium
GCTCCGATGCGGCCTTTGGGGGATGGGCCACTCGGGCAAGCGTCGGTAGTGGCTCAGCGTCCGGCCGATCACGAGCCGTCCTTCGGCATCCGGCGGGTTGAGAAGCGGATGTGGGGAAACACCTCGGGGATGTGGGAGTCCCAGGCTCCGTGGGGGCTCCAGGCCCAGCCACCCGGGTCTTGCGCCGGCGGAGCTTCCTTGTACTGGTTGAAGCGCGAGAAGTCCATGCGCCAGACGTCGCCGTCCTTCGGCGGCAGGGAGCGTCCGTCCGGCAGGGCCAGCTGCGCGAGGCCCTGCCAGGGAATCGAAAGCTCCACGGTCCAGCCGCGATCCCGGTCCGAGTTGTCGTTGACCGTGCCGTCCACGTGCACGGCGCTCTTCAGGCCGGGCAGGTCCCAGCTCCAGTAGCCGATGCGCCGGCCGCGGGGGTGGTTCTTGAAGCCGACGCCGCCAAACGGGCGGACGCCCTCCCTCCCGCGATCGAACTCGGGGAGCTTCGCGTACCCCGCCTGCTCGTAGGCCGCCTCCCAGATGAAGAAGACCTCGTAGATCGTGCCGAGGCTGTTGATCTCGAACTCGTAGTAGGCGTCCCGGCCGGCGATGAAGAGCTCGACGTCGTTGTTCTTGTAGATGAGCGAGTCGCGCTCGGTGAGCGTCCCCTCGACGAACGGCTCCTCGACCCAGTAGGCGACGTACAGCTGCTCGTCGTCCCAAAGCACGGCGGCACGCGTGTCGTGGATGCCCGGCGCGCCCCGCACCAGGTCGGAGAAGCGGGGGGATCGGGGCGCGGCTTTCCAGTCCGCTTCGTCGAGACGGCCGTCGATCGCGATCGGCCCGGCGGCGCGCTGGGCGGTGTAGTGGGCGATGCGGCTCTCGGGCCACGGAAAGGGCCAGGGCTCTCCCGCGGCGGCCGGCAACGCCAGCGGAAGCAGCGTCGCCGTCAGGCAGCGGATTGCGCCATTCATGGATTCGTCCCCCAGGCTGACCGGCGAGTCTTACGGGATGCGGGGCGCTTCAGCCCCGCGCGGCCGCCAGCTGCGCGACGCGCGCTTTGATGCGCTCGTAGACGGGCTGGCCTTCGGGGCACTCCTTCGCCACCCACTCGGCGTTGCGGAACGCCGTCGGCTGGCCCGCCTCACGAATCTTCGCGAGATAAGGCTCGAGCTTGGCGTAGAGGAAGAGCCCCTCGCCGTTGTTCTCGAGCCAGAAGCCCGGGTGGACGATCCCGTGGCGGGCGAAGCTGAAGACCATCTCCCAGTACGTGCCGGTCTGCCGATACGCCACGTTCAACGGGTGGTCGAGTTTCAGGACCGCCTGCACGTCGTCCCAGCTCTTGGGCCAGAACTCGCGCAGGATCGCCTGGCGGGACTGCCGCAGCACGGCCTCCCGCCGCAGGTCGTAGACCTGGATCAGCAGCTCGGCGTCATGGTGGTCCGGTGTCGTCTTGCTCATGAGCGCCATGATATGGGATCCCGCCCGTGAGCGCGCTCGAATGCGTGGGCTAGCGCTTCGCTCGCGCTGCGGCGTCCGGGGTCCAGTTCAAGGTGACCATCAGGGTGCTCGCCTGCTTCTGCTCGAGCTGCCGGGGCATCACGAAGCCCTGGCCTCCGGGTCCGAGGTCCCAGGACGCCGTCACGTCGTCGGTGGTCTTCGCGATGACGCCGCTCACGACCTTACGCGGCGGCGAGGGCTGCTGGCTCGCGCCCGCCCGCACGGACACGCTCATGATGTC
>CAZVOI010000045.1:0-3135 GCA_964628275.1 uncultured Acidobacteriota bacterium
TCGGCATCGCCTGGACGCTCTCGCGCCCGCGCGTGAAGGGCGTCATCGTCGGCGCCCGCGATGCCACGCAGCTCGAAGCCACGCTGCGTGGGGCCGCGCTTCGCCTCGACGCCGACGATCTGGGCGTTCTCGACGCCTTGCGCGGCCCAGGACCTTCCGGAGACGTCTATGCCCTGGAGCGCGACCGCGAAGGGCCGCACGGCCGCATCATGCGCTACGACCTCAGCGCGGCTACTTGAGCTCGACCTCGATCACGCGCATCGGCGTCTGACCGGGGTTCGCGGCCTGGTGAGTAACGTTGGCTTCCCGATAGCCGACGCTGCCGACGTCGAACGTGACGGTCTCGGCGGGCTTGCCGGGCTCGCTGAACACGAGCTTGCCCGGGGTGAGGATCACACCCACGTGGGCCAGCGCGTGCGTGTGCATGCCCGGATCGGCCACGCCGGGTGGGAACGTGACCTCACGCACGCGCACGCGTGCATTCTCGAGAACGATCTTGACGGATGAGGTCGCGGCGCTCGCGGGTTGCGCGGCGGCCCATACCCGGGCGGTCCAGCCGCCGCCCGAATCCAGCATCGCCATGACGCCGGCGCCGGCCAGCATTCCCCAGATGAACTGCGTCGGACGTCGCATCATCCCAACCTCCTGTTATTGGCTCGGCGCAAGCCTACCTTGGCAGCGTCGCTGCGGCCTACGCCGGCCCATTTGGCAGGGTCGTCCGACATCGACTAGTCTTCGCGCCACTCCAAACCGTCGAGGAGGTGTTGATGAGAATGCCATCCCGTTGGCTCGTCGCGTGCCTGGTGCTGGCGTTGCCGCAGCCCGCGCTCGGTCAAGCGCCTTCTCCCGAGTTGATCGGTGCGCTCACCAAGGAGCTGAGCGCGACGCAGGAGCAGGCCCAGGGAGCGGCGGGCGCGCTATTCGGCCTGGCCAAGACGCGGCTCAAGCCCGAAGAGTTCAGCCAGGTGGCCAACGCCGTGCCCGGTATGGACAGCCTGCTCGAGGCCGCGCCAGTCGCCGACGCCGCCAAGAAGTCGGGGGTCGACGCACTACTGCAAGGCGCGGCGGGAGCGGCCGGACTCGGCGGCCTCGCGAGCGTCGCGGGCTCCTTCACGAAGCTGGGCCTGAAGCCAGAGATGGCGCTCAAGGCGGCGCCGGTCCTGATCAACCACGTTACCAAGAGCGGCGGGGCCGAGGTCGGCAAGCTGCTGGCTGGCGCGCTCAAGTAGGCGCTCGGCCTGTGTGCGGCGAGCGCATCTCCGCACCGCCTGCACAGTGAAGTCGTCAGCCAGCGTCGGGGTGGCGTGGAGGGTGATCGTGTGCGTTCTCGGTGGGCTGTCCGCCGGTTGCGGCGCCAGCAAGGGAGCGGGCGAGCTCCACGCGAAGCAGGTGGTGCTCGAGCGCGAGGTGAAGGGCTTGCGCGCGTCGCTGGCGAGGCTGGAGCGCGGTGAGTCGATCTTTCCCGAGGAGGCCGTGGTCGTCTCGATCGCGGAAGGGGTAGCCAAGGAGTTCGTCAACGCTCAGCTTCCCATCGCGGTCGAGCTCGAGCAGTTCAACATCGACCTGACGCACGTGGAAGCGAGGTTCAGGGGCAGCCCGTCGGTGACACTGACCGGATCGATCGTGCACAAAGAGCACCGCGACTATGTCGGCGTGGTGTCTGCGATCGGCGCGCTCGACTCCATCGAGGTGGATTCGGCGACCGGGACGCTGCGCGCCGAGGTCGCGGTGGACCACGTCGAGCTGCTGAAGATGGGGGGCCTCGAGAGGTTCCTGGGTGGGGCAACCGTGGACCAGCTGGCGCGCACCGTGCGCACGCAACTTGCGGGCCGGATTCCCAAGATCCAGATCCCCGTGAAGATCGAGCAGGCCATCGACCTGCCTTCGGTGACCCAGGGCCCGGTGCGCCTCCGCGGAGCTTCCATGCCCCTCGCGGTCAGCGTCGCGGACGTCCTGGCCGCCCAGGGCGTGCTATGGATCGCCATCAACGTCGTGCCGGGCGAGCTGGTCAAGACCGGCGACGGAGGCGCCCGATGAGGGGGCGCGACCTGCTTGCGCCGGCGCTGGCGGGCGCTCTGGCACTGTCCTCGGTCACTGCCTGTGGTCGCAGAGGGGCCACGACACCGGAACAGATGAAGGCGCAGAACCAGGCGCTCGAGCGTGAGCGCGACGAGCTCAAATCCAAGCTGAGCCATCTGATCACCAAAGACGGGCGACTGACTGGCATGCCCGGCAACGGTGTGCGGGTCGGTGTCCCCACGCCGCTTGCGCACACCCTGATCCAGCGTGTCCTGGGCGGCTTCGTCGACTCCGTCACCCTGAAGCTCTCGAACCTCAAGGTCCACACGGCCGGCAAGATCAGGAAGGTCGTCACGATCGGCGAGTACGATCTGAACGTCGTGATCGACGAGGTGACGGGAAAGCTGCAGACCGGCAAGGCCGAGATCGGGTTCGGGGGCAACCGGATCACGGTCGCCCTGCCCGTAAAGGTGGCCAGCGGCTCGGGCGACGCCACCATCGACTTCAAGTGGGACGGCAAGAACGTCAGCGGCGCCGTGTGCGGAGACATGGAGATCCACCAGAAGGTTTCGGGCAGCGTCAAGCAGGACAGCTACCCGGTGTCGGGCGGCCTGCTTCTCACGGCCACAACCCGGCAGATCCTGGCTGCGCCGAAGTTCCCCGAGGTCCAGGTCAATCTGAAGGTGGAGCCCTCGCCCGACTCGTGGGCCGCCGTGCAGAAGATCCTCGACGACAAGGAAGGCGTCTGCGGCTTCGTTCTCGACAAGGTGAACATCGCGGGGGTGCTCGAGGGCCTGATCGGCAAAGGCTTCAACGTCCGCCTGCCCACCGAGAAGATCAAGCCGATGGCGGTCCCGGTGGGCATCGCCCCAACCATGACCGTTCGCGGTCAGCAAGTCACGATCGCGGTAAAGGTCGGCAACCTCGCGATCACGGAGCACATGATCTGGCTCGGCGCCGACGTCGCCTTGGGCCCGCCCGCTCCCGTACCGAAA
This sequence comes from uncultured Acidobacteriota bacterium, assembly GCA_964628275.1. Classification (GTDB taxonomy): domain Bacteria; phylum Acidobacteriota; class Vicinamibacteria; order Fen-336; family Fen-336; genus CAZVOI01. Next base: position 3,015 of record CAZVOI010000045.1, read on the forward strand.
TCTCGACAACGAGGGTGTTCGACGGCCTATCAGGACTCCCGTCCGGCGAGAGCTACCCGCGACACCCGAGCGCGAAGGCGACTGCGGCGCAGATCTGATCGAGGCGCCGTTCGTCCAGCTG
>CAZVOI010000046.1:0-4315 GCA_964628275.1 uncultured Acidobacteriota bacterium
TGGAGAGCTTCGTCAAGACGACCGGCGGCAAGGGCCTCCACGTGTGCGTGCCGCTGCTGCCCGAGCACGGCTGGCAGGAGCTCGAGGATTTCACGCGCGCGGTGGCGCAGCGGCTGACCCGCGACGAGCCGGGCGCCTTCACCGCGAACATGGCCAAGTCGGCGCGCAAGGGGAAGGTCTACGTCGACTACCTGCGCAACGTGCGCGGCGCCAACGCGGTCGGCGCCTTCTCCACGCGCGCCAAGCCGGGGGCGCCGGTCTCCTTCCCCGTGGGCTGGGACGAGCTCGACCGGCTCAGTGGCCCGGCCGACTTCACGGTCGCGGAGGCGCCGCTGCGCGTGCTCGACTGGGGCGCCGGCAAAGCAGCCGACCCGTGGGCCCAGTACCGAAAGCTGAAGCAGCGGGTGCCCGCGTCGCTGACCAAGGACCTCGCGGGTTAGCGGGTGGGTGTGTAGACCTCTATCCCTGGAAGCGTGACTATTCCCCCGGGGGCCACAGATCGACCACCCACGACGTAGACCTTGCCGTTCACGACGCTCGTCGAAAACCAACCGCGTGCGTTGGCAAGATCGGCGCCCTTGGTCCAACGGCCACTGGCGGGATCATAGACCTCCACGACGGACAGGGTGCGCAGGGTGCGCAACAGCTCTTCGGTCGACGAAGTCGGTCCGCGGTGGAATGAGCCGCCCATCACGTAGATGCGTCCGTCGACGACACTGCTCGACAACACGGAGCGCGGAGTCGGCAGGTCCGCAGCCCGTGCCCAGCGATTCGTCGCGGTGTCGTACACCTCCAGCAGCGGAAGCCACTCCCCGCTGCGTCCCGCCACGATCCGCGCCCCGCCGCCGATTGCATAGATCTTCCCGCCGAGGGCGCTGACCGTCATGTGGGAGCGCGGCGTCGGCATGTCCGCACGGGTCGCCCAGGTGTCGGTCTTCGGGTCGTAGGCTTCCACGGTCGAGAAGTCCTGGCCGGTCGCCGTCCGGTCGATAGACTCCCAGCCGCCTTCCGGCTGGTCGTAGCCCCAGCCGCCGATCGCATAGACCTTCCCGTCCACCACGGCCGTCGAGAGGGCGTTGCGGGGAGTCGGCATGTCCGCTTTTCTGGCCCAGGTGTCCGTCACCGTGTCGTAGGCCTCCACGACCGCGAGCTTGTCACGCCCACGGGTCGTACCCCCGACGGCGTAGATCGTCCCGCCTACGGCGCCGGCACCGAACAATGCGCGCGCCGTGGGCATATTGGCGCGCGCTGCCCATGTTCCGGTCGCGGGGTCATACACCTGAACACTGGCGACAGACTTGTTGTCTTCCCCCGCCCCGCCGATCACGTAGATCTTGCCATTCACCACGGCGGCCCCGTGATACGACCGCGTCAGGGGTCGCTCTTCCTGCTGTGGACCCCGTTCGCCCTGTTCGATCGCGGCCAGAGGGAAGGGCGTGCCCAGGCCGAAGAGCAGCAGCGTGGCAGGGACACGCCCGGCGGCGAGCACCGCCTTGACCGAGCGGCGCTCCAGCGCAGATTCACGCATGACCCCTCCCATAGGCACCACTGGTCACCGGTGCGGAGGCAGACTACTCCCGCTCCCGGGGACGTGGTCAAGCGAATCTGGCGGCCTGGGCGGCCTTCCTGTGCGCGTGCTTTGCATACCTAGCACTGCCATGTATAATGCTGCTATGGATAGCCTGGCGTCGCGTGAGGGGTGAAATCATGGAGATAAACAAAGACCTGATAGCCGCTTCCTCGACGCCGATCGTGCTGGCGATCCTGGCCGAAGGGGACAGCTACGGCTACGCTATCCTACGGAGAGTAAGGGAGTTATCCGGAGGGCGCATGGAGTGGACGGACGGGATGCTCTATCCCGTTCTGCATCGGCTCGAGCGGCTCGGCCACGTCGAGGCGCGGTGGGAGGCTGCGGTGACCGGCCGCCGTCGCAAGTACTACCGGATCACGCCGGGGGGCAAGGCTCGGCTCGCCGGGGAACGGAGGCAGTGGCAAGCCGTGGACGCGACGCTCCACGGCATCTGGGGAGCGCTCTCCCTTTACGTCCCGGCGTCCGCCGGGCTGCTTCCAGAGGGAGTCTGAGCGATGACGGCTTCAGATCACGCGGGAGTGCTGGAGGAACAGATCGACCAATGGCGCAGCTACCTCCGGCGTCGGCAGGCGATCCACTCCGTCGACGTAGCCGAGCTGGAAGACCATCTGCGCGAGCAGGTCGCGGGCCTGATCGAAGCCGGGCTCGCCCCCGATGAAGCGTTCCTGGTGGCGGTGAAGCGCATGGGCGACCTCAACGCCATCTCACGCGAGTTCGCGCGCGAGCACTCGGAGCGCCTCTGGAAGCAGCTCGTCGTCCTTCCTGAAGGTACCAGGGAGCCCCAGGCCGCGCGGACGGACGCCATCGTCGCCTTCTCTCTCGCGGTGGCCGCGGCTGTGATCATCAAGCTGCCGGCGCTCTTTGGGATCGACCCGGACAAGGACGAAGGCTTCTACCTCCACAACGTGCCTCTCTTCGTGCTGCCCCTCCTGACCGGCTATTTCGCCTGGAAACGCCGCCTCGACACCGGCATTCTTCGCTGGCTTGCTGTGGCGTTCGTCGCGGCGGGAGTCTTCGCCAACGTCTATCCATTCGTCCGGCAGGGCTCAACCGAGGTGCTTTCGGTGCTGCATCTGCCGATGGCGCTCTGGTTCGCGGTGGGCATCGCGTACGCAGGCGCCCGCTGGCGCCAGGTGGCCGGCCGCATGGACTTCATTCGATTCTCGGGCGAGCTCTTCATCTACTACGTGCTGATCGCCCTCGGCGGCGGCGTCTTCACTGCGTTTACGTTGATGGTTTTCAAGGCCATCGGGATCAACGCCGAGCCCTTCGTCCAGTTGTGGCTCATACCGTGCGGTGCTGTGGGGGCCATCCTGGTCGGCTCGTGGCTTGTGGAAGCCAAGCAGAGCGTGATCGAGAACATGGCGCCGGTGTTGACACGCATCTTCACACCGCTCTTCGCCGTCATGCTGGTCATGTTTCTCGCGACCATGTTGTGGACCGGCCGGGGAGTCGGCATCCAGCGCGAAGTGCTGATCGGGTTCGATCTGCTCCTGGCGCTGGTCCTGGGCCTGCTGCTCTATTCCATATCGGCTCGCGACCCCCGACAGCCTCCAGGCGCCTTCGATGTGGTGCAGGTCGTGTTGGTGATCGGTTCGCTCTTGGCCGACGCGGTTGCGCTCTGGGCCATCGCCGCCCGAATCTCCGAATTCGGTTTCACCCCCAACCGTGTGGCCGCCCTGGGCGAGAACGTGATTCTCCTGGTCAACCTGGTGTGGTCCGCCGTGCTCTACATCCACTTCCTGCGCGGGCGCCGATCGTTCTCGGATCTCGAACGCTGGCAAACGGACTACCTGCCGGTCTACGCCGTGTGGGCGGCGATCGTCGTGATCGTCTTTCCACCTCTGTTCGGATACCGCTGATTGCTATGGGCGACGACGTCAACTACTGGCAAGTGCGATCGGCGGCGGCCCCCGATCCTGTGGCGGACGCGCGCGTCCACCGCTGAAGGACGAGCAGAAATGATTCCCTGGGTGATCGTAGACGCCGAGACCGCGCCGGGCGGCACCCGCCTGGAGCTCGCGCGCAGGGGCACCGAGTGGGAGGTGCGCGCCGACCGCGCCACCCTCATGTCCAACCGGGCGCACGGCTCCGAGGATGCGCTGCCGCGACTGGCGCTCTGTGAGGTGCCGCGTGCCTCCCGCATCCTGCTCGGGGGCCTCGGCCTCGGGTACTCACTGCGCGCGACGCTCGACCTGCTGCCGGCCGGTGGGGAGGTCGTGCTGGCCGAGCTCTCGCCGGCGGTGGTGAAGTGGAACCGCACGCACCTGGCCGATCTCGCCGGCCGGCCGCTGGACGACCCGCGCGTGCGCTTGTTCGAGGGCGATGTGCGGGATCGCATCCGGGACTGCGCCGCGTACGACGCGATCCTGCTCGACGTGGACAACGGCCCCAGCTCGTTCGTGCACGACTCCAACGCCGGCCTCTACACTCGCGCCGGCGTCAGGGCCGCCTTCGAGGCGCTGTGCGCGCCGGGCGTGCTGGTGGTTTGGTCGCTGGCCCGCGGCGAGCCGTACCTGCGGCGCCTGCGCGAGGCGGGCTTCACGGCGTCGGAGCACCTTGTCCCGGACCGGACCGGCAGCCGCAAGAAGCACGTCCTGGTGGCGGGCGTGAAGCGGTAGGGCGCTATTTGGCCGCGTCGCTCCAGATCCAGCGCAGGACGTCGGGCAGGATCGCTCCGCCGTGGACGTCCGAGTGTCCGCCGTCGCCCCAGACGTGCTTCAC
>CAZVOI010000047.1:0-3016 GCA_964628275.1 uncultured Acidobacteriota bacterium
CCGGTCTTCGATCCGATGATCAGGTCAATGTGGGCGACCTCGTTGCCGTCGCCAACGAGCGATTCACCGATAAAGAAATCCGCTGCCATCTCACACCTCCCAAAACGTCACTGAACGGCTCCACATGCCTGAACGGCAACACCAGTGATCCCGAGCGGAGCATTCTAGTCGAAGGTGCCACCGCGTCGTCAACACCTCGTTGTCCTTCGCTCCTCGTCGACAAGTTCCCGGTTCCTAGCGCAGCGCCAGCCGAAGGTCGAGCCTGGCGCCGCGTCGCGCGCCGAAATGGGTCCCGCTGAATGGATTGCCGAAGTTGAACGCGTAGCGGGTGTCGGTGACGTTCAACACCGCGGCCCGAGCCGACACCTCCATGCCCTGCCGGCGGATGAGCCGCTGCCCGACCTGGAGGTCGAACACCATGTATGGCTTGACGCGCCCCGCCTGCAGATCCACGAGATCCGCTCCAGGCCGTTCGGCTAGCGCCGCGAGCTCGTCGTCGCCTACTTCGAGGGGCGTCCCGCTCCGGTAGCGTGCGTCGGCCGTGAACCACAGGCCGATTCGATCGTTCTCGTAGCCGACCTCCGTGGAAACGGCGTGGCGCTGGTCGTGGTCGGGCGTGAACTTGGTTCCGGGACCGATCTCGATGACGTCGTCCTCGACAAACAGTCCGCCGTTGATCGGCCCGTATTGGTCGACCTTGGCGAGGGTGTAGGTCAAGAACCCGGAGAAGCCGCCACGGCGAGGCACTTCGAGTCGAACGTCGAGGCCCCTGGCGTCACCGCGGTCCACGGCGTTCGGGAAGATCACGGTGGTCCCGAAGAACACGTTGGGGTCTCCCTGGTTCCGGATCTTCCGCTTCCAGACCGCGAGGTCGGCGCGCAGCGCCCGACCCAGCCAGAACTCGCCGCCCACCTCGTACGCGGTCTGGCGCTCCGCGCGGACCTCCGCACCGCCGCTTCCCAGGTCCTCCACGAACGGAGACAGAGCCTGGGCCTGGGGGGAAGAGCTCAACAGCAGGTATTCCGCCTGCGGCGGCTGGAAGAACCGGTTCAAAGAGGCGCGCAGGACGGCCCGTCCCGCGCGGTAGGACACGCCCACTCGTGGGCTCCACTGGCTCTCGTTGAGCAGGAGGCGCGAGCGATCGTAGCGTACGCCCAGATCCAGGGTCAGCGCGCTCAAGGGGCGCCAAGAGTCCTGAACGTAGGCCGAGTATATCGGCCGCCGCACGCTGCCCTCGAAGTCGAAGGGGTTGTCCGAGCCCTGCTCCAGGGCCGCCCCGCTCAGACCCGCCTCCTCGCCTGCCTCCTCGTCGGTCACGAAGAAACCGAAGCTCTCGTCCAGGCGGATCTGCGAGGCCTCGACGCCTCCCTTGAAGCGGTGCCGGCCGTGCTCGTGGGTGACCGCCGCCAACACCCCCAGCCGGTCCTGCTGCCGATCCCCCTCGGCGAAGAGCGGCGTGTCGGCAGGGCTGCCGCGCAACTCCGCGTTCGTGAAACGGCCGAAGAGCGCGAGCTGCGAGACCGTGCTGCTCGACCAAGACCGTTGCCAGTTGAGGGTCCCGTAGGTCTGCCTCAGCTCCTGGCGCTGAGCCTGTCCCGCCTCCTGCTGCTCCTCGTTGTTCGGTACGTCGAAGGACGAGCCCAGATGGCCGCCGCGCAGGCTGACGAGGTTGCCACTCGGGCCCCAGATCAGCTCGCCCTCAGCACCGGCTGTGGCCCCGTGGTTGTGGAGGTTGTCCAGGCTCACTGCATCCAGAAAGCGGTCCGAGCGCTCGCCTCCCACGTTCAGGGTGACGCTGGCCTCCGGTCCCAGCGGCCCCTGCACGATGCCGGAAAGTGCTTGGCTCTCGTATGTGCCCACGCCCGAGTCGAGGACACCCGACCAGGAACGGATCGATCCCCCCTGCGAACGGACCTCGATGATGCCGCCGGAACGCAGCCCGAACTCGGGAGGAACGAAGCCCGTGAGGACCCGCACGGAACCTAGTGTCAGCGGGTCGAAGCTGACGGCGAACTGCGAGTCCAGCCGTTCGTAGACCGGCACGCCATCGAGGACGAAGAGCAACCCGTCGTCGACTCCGCGGAAGTGCATGAGGCCGTTGTCTTCCGAAGTCCAGCCCGGCGTCGTGGCGACCGCGGCCCGGAGCGCGTTGCGCCGCAGGGCGGCGGGGGCCCGGCGCACGGCTTCGCCGGCCAGCGTGGTGCCGGCGCCGCCTCCGGCTCCGCTCGTGTCCGCTTCGACCGCGACGCGCTCACTGACGTGAGGCGACAAACGCAGATCGATCTCGGCCGGGAGCCCGTCCAGGACCGTGAACCTCTGCACCGGGGATCGCAGCGCGGGGGCCTGGGCCCCGAGGAGGTAGACGCCCGGCGCGACGCCGGACAGGCGGAAGCGGCCCTCGTCGTCCGAGGTGACCGTGGCGATGGTGCGGCCGAGGGGATCGGTGAGGGCGACAATCGCCAGCCGGACCGGCGCCCCGTCGGGATCGAGAACCCGTCCACTCACCGGGCTCAGCTGAAGCTGCGCCAACGCCACGGAAGCGGCCACGGGAGAAAGCAATATCCCCAGCACACAACCGAGGGTCCGTTGCGCAGGCCTCATGCGCTCATCCTTCTTCTTTGCGACAATCATGGAGCCGGCCGCGACGCGAAGTCAACAGCTCGCAGCGAGCCGTCTGCAGCGCTGCTCCTGCGCCGGCCGCTCCTACTTGACCCTCACTGGAATGTGGGAATAACCTCCCCGGATGAAGAAGCCAGGCCGCGAGCAGGTTTCGACGCGAGCCCGAACGCACGGCCGGCGCCGCTTCTTGCTCGGCGGGCTGTCGGCGGCTCTCGTCGCCGGCCGAAGCGGACGCGCCGACCTGCGTATCGGCCTTCTGCTGCCGCCCGGGCCCTTGGCCCCTGCGATCCTGCGGGGCGCCCAGATGGGCGCCGCGGAAGCCGATTCCCTCGCGCAGATGTTCGGCAAGAAGATCGACCTGGCCCTGCCTTCGATCCCGGGCCCCGATCGGCTGGCC
>CAZVOI010000048.1:0-2938 GCA_964628275.1 uncultured Acidobacteriota bacterium
CTCGACTGCATCCTCTTCTACATGCCGGCGCTCGGCTTCGCAGCGTGGCGCGAGCCTGGACCGCGCCGGGTACGACAACTGGCCTTGGGACTGCTGCCGCTCGTCGCGTGGGAGGCGTTCAGCCTCTTCTACTACGGCTTCCTGTTCCCCAACACCAAGTACGCCAAGCTGGACACCGGCCTTCCGCGCGCCGGCTCCCTGCACCAGGGGTTCGTATACGCCCTGGACCTGCTCGTCAACGACCCGGTCTCGGCGGGAATCATGCTGATCGGCGTCGCCGTGGCGATCCGATCGTGGCGAAGCGCGCCGCAGCCGGCCCTGCTCGCGGCGGGTTTGGCGTTCTATTCCGGGTACGTCGTCTGGGCCGGGGGCGACTTCATGTCGGGGCGGTTCTGGGCCCCGTGCGTCTTCCTGGGCGCGCTTCTCGCCTACGACGCGGTTCGGCGCAATCGCGAGGCGCTGGGAGCCGCGGGCTGGGCGACGATCCTGGTTCTGATCGGGCTCTTGCCACTGCTGCATCCGCCATCGCTCTTCTTCAAGACGCGGGCCAACAAGTTCGGGACGATGGTGATGGATGAGCGCGAGTTCTACACCGACACCAACACGCTGCTCAACTACAGCCCGGCGCGCCGCGCGGTCCACCACGCGTTTTCGAAGGAGGGGCTAGAGATCCGCAGCGCCGCCCGGTCGGCGAGCGCCGCCGGCCGGCCGACGACCTGGATCACGGCGCTCGTCGGGATGTTCGGCTTCCACGCCGGGCCCGAGGTGATCGTGATCGACCGCATCGGCCTGGGCGACGCTTTGCTGGCCCGGCTGCCTCTGGAGAACCGGTCGAAGTTCCCGAGGCCCGGCCATTTCATCCGCGTCGTGCCGGAGGGCTACGAGGAAGCGCGGCGCAGCGGGTCGCTCGCCGGCATGGATCCGTCCCTGGCCGCCTACTACGCGCCGCTTCGCGAGATCGTCTCGGGTCCGCTCCTTTCCTTCCACCGCCTCACGACGATCGTGGCCTTCAATCTCGGCCGCTACGACCACTTCCGCGATGCGTACGTCGCCTCTAGGCTGGGGCGCGCTGAAGCCGAGCCGAAGCCAAGCAGCGTCGGCGCCGAGGACGCGAAAGCGCGCTAGCCCCGGTGAATCTTCTCGAGCGAGCCACGGCGCTGCTGGTGGCGGCCCAGGCGATCGTGGTCGGGTTACAGGTCGTCGGCCGGCACGTGTTCCAGAGTCCTTTCGCGTGGACGGAGGAGCTGGCGCGGCTGCTGCTGGTCTGGCTGATGTGCGTGGGCGGGATTCGCGCGCTGCAGCTCGTCGAGCACCCGCGCGTCACGGCGCTGGTGCGGCTCCTGGCCGAGCCGCGGCGCGCCGCGGTGGAACAGGGAATGCGGGCGGTGTTGCTCGCGTTCCTGCTGTGCCTGTTGGTTCCCGCGTGGCGCCTGACACTCGCGTCCACCTCGGAGCGGCTTCCGGCCAGCGGCCTTTCGGGCGCCCTCGTCTCCGCGATTCTTCCCGCGTCTCTGTTGTTCATGATGCTCGTCCTCGCACGACAGATCCGTGCCGCCGGTTTCGGCGGGAACCTCGCATGGTCTCTCGGAGCAGCCGGTCTGGCGCTCGCTTCGGTGCTGGTTCCCCTGGTCGCGGGCGCCGCGCCGCTGGCAGTGCTGGTGATCGGCTTCGTGGTGACCGCGGGCCTCGGGCTGCCGCTCGCGTTCACGCTGGCGCTCACCTCGCTCACGTATCTGGTGGGCCTGGGCGGCGTCAGCCTCACGATCCTCCCGATCAAGATCCTGGGCGGCGTCGATTCTTTCGTGCTGCTCGCGATTCCGCTCTTCATCCTGGCCGGCGCGCTGATGGAAGCGGGCGGGATCTCGGAACGCATCGTCGGCCTGGCCACGGCCGCGGTGGGCTGGGTCAGGGGCGGCCTGGCGATGGTCGCGGTGTTCGCCGAGATCCTGTTCTCGGGCATCTCGGGATCGACCGCGGCCGACGTCTCGGCGATCAGCTCACTGCTGATCCCGTCGATGAAACGGGCCGGCTACTCGGCGGCCGAGTCGGTGAGCATCGTGGCCTCGGCTTCGGCGATGGGCATCCTGGTGCCGCCGTGCCTCACGATGGTGGTGCTGGGCTCGCTCGTCAACATCTCGATCGTGACGCTGTTCCTGGCCGGGTTCATCCCCGCGTTCCTGCTCGCGGCGGCGCTGGTCGCGCTGATCGCTTGGCGCGCGCGCCGGCAGCGGTGGCCCAGCGCCGCGCGCGCCTCGGCCGCCGAGCTGGGTCGCGCCGCCAAGCGGGCGATCGTCCCGACGGGCCTGCCCGTCCTGATGTTCGGCGGCATCTTCAGCGGGGCGACGACCGTGACCGAGGCCGCGCTGCTGGCCGTCGTCTACGCGCTGCTGGTGGGACTGGCCGCGCGTCCGGGAATCGCGCGGGCCGACCTGGTGCGGATACTCGCGCAGACGGGCGTGGTCACCGCCATGACGCTTTGGGTGCTGGGAGCGGCTTCGGCGTTCGCCTGGATCCTCGCACGCGAGCGCGTGCCCGACGCGTTCGGCGAGTGGGTGATCGCCCTCGGCGGTGGGCCCGGCATGCTCTTCGTCCTGACGATCGTCCTGTTCGTCGTGGTTGGGGCGCTGCTCGAGGGCCTGCCCGCGCTCCTGATCTTCGGGCCGATTCTGTTCCCGATCAGCCGCAGCCTCGGCGTCGACCCCGTCCACTACGGCATCGTCATCATCGCGTCGATGGGCATCGCCTTCTTCCTGCCGCCGGTGGGCGTTGGCCTTTCGATCGCGTGCAGCATCGGCGGCGTCGAGATGGACAGCGTGATGCGTACGTACCTGCCCTACCTGGCGGCGCTTCTGATCGGGCTGGCGCTGATCGCGGCGTTCCCGGCGCTGACGCTGGTTCTGCCGCGGCTGTTTCTTGGTTACGCTGGCTGAGTCGTCAC
>CAZVOI010000049.1:0-2707 GCA_964628275.1 uncultured Acidobacteriota bacterium
CATCTCGAAAAGGACGACGCCGAAGGCCCAGATGTCCGTCCGCTTGTCGACCGGCCTACCCCGCGCCTGCTCGGGGCTCATATACGCGGCGGTGCCCATGATCATCCCCGCCTCGGTCATGTGACGCGACATCGTGGGCGCATGTGAGAGCTGGGAGTTCGCTGCCGATGCCGTGGGATCGGCCTCCAGGGCTTTGGCGAGACCGAAGTCGAGGATCTTCACCTTTCCGTCCGGCGTCACCTTCACGTTCGCGGGCTTGAGGTCGCGGTGGATGATGCCGTGCTCGTGGGCTTCTTCGAGACCTTCGGCGATCTGCTTCGCGATGGCGATCGATTCGTCGACCGGGATCGCGCCGCGCTTCAGGCGCTCCGAAAGGTCCTCGCCTTCCGCCAGTTCCATCGCGAGGAAGTGCGCGGTTGAACCGTCCGGAAGCGTGGCGGCCTCGAAGCCGTAAACATGAGCGATGTTCGAATGGGAAAGCGAGGCCAGCGCCTGCGCCTCGCGCTTGAAGCGGGCGAGACGTTCGGTGTCTTCGGCCAGGGCCGCGGGCAGCACCTTGATGGCGACATCGCGATTGAGGGTCGCATCGCGCCCGCGAAACACCTCACCCATCCCGCCCGCGCCGATGGTGGTGACGATCTCGTAGGTTCCCAGGCGTGTTCCAGCCGAGAGAGTCATTCGCCGAGCAGTCTATTCGGTGCGAATCATGTTCATCCTCACCGGACGCGGGTCTACTCCTCGTTCTCCTTGCGCTCCATCAACCAGATATCGCCGTCGGTGAGGGCGGTCTCGACCATCAGGGTGCCATCAGGGGTGAGGGAAAGAGAGCCAAGCGAGACGCTGGTGACTCGCGGCGTTCTCAGCAGGCGGCGCCAGTCGCCGGTCATCGCATCGACGAGGGCAATCTCATCGGCGCCTTGAACGACGAAGTGGCGCGAATCGGCGAGCCACCCCGCGAATCTTCCGTAGCCAGGAAAGCCTGCCATGGGAAGAGTGCTGCGACGATAGTCTCCCGTGGCGGGGTCGAACGCGCCCACGCTCTTGGAGCGCTTCGCGTCGTCGAGTTCGATCCCTCCAAGGCGCGTCCCCGAAGGGGACCAGGCGCCCGGCTGGAAGGCCTTCAGACCTCTGGGAAAAGGGAGCACCTTGGCGGTGCGCCGCGTGGACATCTGGCTTGGGTCGAGTGCCACCAGGCTCTTGCCGTCGTCGAGAGCTACGTCCACGCGCTCACCATCTGGAGCCCAGGCTGGAATAGAGGTAACGAAATCACTCAGGCGCCGAGGCTCAGACCCATCGACGCGGACGGACCACACGCTCCACGTCGCGGCGCGCGTCGACTGGAACGCGATACGGCGACCATCAGGCGACCAGGACAGGTTACGGTCCTTGTGGATGTCGTCGGTGAGTCGGCGGAGCTCCGAACCGTCGGCGCGCAGCAGGACGAGGTCCTCCGGCGAACCCATCGTCGAGCAGGCCAGCCAGACGGCGTCGGGCGAGAGCGCGCACCAGTGAAGGGCCCGGGGCCGTAGTGTGCGGAGAGGCCCCGTGACGCCAAGCGTCCGCGGATCCAGCCGGTAGAGATCGATGACGGCGCTCTTTTCATAGGCAACGCCGATCAGGCGTTTCCCGTCCGCCGCGAACCGTGCCCAGCCGAGGTCGCCCACGCTCGTCGTCACCGTCTCGGGTGCTCCGGTCGCCCGACCGGTGGTTCCGTCGACGGGCACCCGGAACAGGTTCATGCCCCCCGCCCGGTCGCTCGAGAAGTAGAGCCACCGCCCGTCGGGCGACCACGTCGGGGACCAGTCGGTCGCGGCATCGCTGGTCACAGCCACGGGCTCGCCGCCGTCAACGCCCAGCGTCCACAGATCGCGCTGCCCGCCGGTGTTCGCCCAATAGGCGATCCGCTTTCCATCCGGCGACCACGCGGGCTGCGCCGCATCTCCCGGAAACCGGCGTCGCTTCTCGCCGCTCTCCACGTCGACGATCCAGAGTGCGGCGGTCGTCGCCCTCGAATAGGGATCCACCACGCTTTCCATCGAGTAGGCCACTCGCTTCCCATCGGGCGACCAGGCGGGATCGAAGCCGTCATCCGTCAGCCTGCGAACCGACTCGCCGGTGGCGCCCATGACGAACAGCCCGCCGCCGTCGCGCTCGGAGCGGAAGACGATCCTCTCCCCATTGGGCGAGATGGCCGGCTGCGAGTCGTCCGACGACGAAGCGGCCGTCAGATTGATGGCGCGATCGCCACCCACGCGCATCGAGTAGATATCGAGGTCGCCGGTCGCGGCGCTGGTGTAGACGAACTGGCGGCCGTCCGGGGAGAGGCTCGGGTTGCCCTCGAGGCCGGGGAGGTGCGTGAGGCGGCGCAGCACGAAGGATGACGCGGCCCCGGCCGGGCCGCTCCTTGCGAGCCAGCCGAGGAGGGCCCCGAGTGCGAGCAGGAGCGCGGCGGCCACGAGCGCGGCGCGGCGCCGGCGTGGCGGGCCGACCGCCGCTTCCGTCACGGTTTCGGCCGTGAGATCCATCGCCTGGGCCTCGGCGATTGCGATGCGCGCGTCGGCGATGTCGTGCAGTCGGTTCCTCGGATTGCGATCGAGGCACGCGCGCAGGAGGCGACGGATCGCCGGTGAGGTCTCGGATGGGAGTCGCGCCCATTCGAACGCACGGGTCAGCTCCGCGGCCAGCACGTCGCTCACGGTCTCACCGG
>CAZVOI010000050.1:0-4184 GCA_964628275.1 uncultured Acidobacteriota bacterium
TCGCGGACGTTCGTGTCCAGGTAGTTGCTGATGAACTGCGCGCTGTAACGATTGTCCCGCGAGTAGAAGCCGAGGCCGCCCATGAAGCCCGCGGTGTTCTTGATCACGCTGACGCCGGTCGTGCGCACGTCGGCGGGCAGGCGGCCCATCACCTGGTTGACCCGGTTCTGCACGTCGACCGCGGCCAGGTCGGGGTCGCGCCCGATCTCGAAGAAGACGTTGATCGTCGCGACCCCGCTGTTGGTGCTCGAGGACGCGATGTAGGTCATGCCCTCGACGCCGTTCACCACCTGCTCGATCGGCGTCGTGACCGCGCTCTCGACCGCCTGCGCGTTGGCGCCCGTGTAGAAAGCCGTGATCGTGACCGACGGCGGCGTCAGCTCCGGGTAGCGGGCGATCGGCAGCAGCGGGATGCAGATCGCTCCCGCCAGGATGATGATCAGCGAGCAGACCGTCGCAAGGATCGGCCGCCGGATGAAGACCTCGGAGGACAAAGGCTACCCGCCCTGGCCGGCCGGCGCCGTCTTCGGGGTCGGGCTCTGCTTCGCCCCGGGCGCGAGGATCGTCACGGGCGCGCCGTCGCCGATCTTCTGCACCCCGGACACGATCAGCTTCTCGCCCGGCTTCAGGCCGGACTTGACCACGTAGTCGTTTCCGACCACGGGTCCGGGCTCCACGGCCCGCTGGCGGGCGACGGTCGCCCCGCCCTCACCGGTCTCGGCGACGTAGGCGAAGAACTGGCCGCCGACGCGGTTGAGCGCGACGATCGGGACGGTGAGCGCCGGCGACTCGCTCCAGATGATCCGCGCACGGACGATCTGCTCGGTCCGTAGCCCCACGGCACTCTCGAGCGTGGCTTTCGCCAGCACGGACTGCGTCGCGCCCTCGACCGAGGCCGAGACGTACGCGAGCCGCTCGCTCGCGAGGACGGAGCCGCGATCGTCGACGAGGCGGACCGGAAGGCCGACCCGCAGGTTTACCGCCTCGTGCACGGGCACGCTGATGTAGAGCTCGAGGCCCGCGCTCTCGTCGATCGTGGTGAGCAACGTCGACTTCGTCACCCGGTCTCCCACCCGGACCGGAATGTCCCCCACGATCCCTGCCGTGGGGGCGCTCACCGTGTGATAGGCGAGTGCGACGCGTTGCTCGCGCAGCTGCGCCTCGATCGCGTTGGCCTGCGCCTCGGTCGTCGCGAGCGCCGTCTCGGCCTGCTCCATCTCCGCCTGGCTCGAGGCCCCGGCCTCGAGCAGCGTCTTCATGCGCGTCGCCTGCTGCCGCGCCTGCTGCAGGTCGGCCTTTCGCACGGCGAGCAGCGACTCCAGGCTCGACACCGCCGCTTCCTGCATGCGCGGGTCGATCTCCAGGAGTGCTTTTCCCGGCGCGACCCGGGCGCCGGAGCGGACCAGGATGCGGGTGACGAAGCCCTCGACCTGGGGCTGCACCGTGGCCGAGCGCCGCGACTTCACCATCCCGACGAACTCCGTCGTCTGCTCGACGGGCCGCTCCGCGAGCGTCACCACCGCCACTGGCGTCGCGCGGGGGCCGCCCTGGGCGGCCGGCTGGCCGCCGCAGGCCGCCGCGACGATCGCGACGGCGAAGAGGGGCGCGAGCCTTCGAACGTCAGGCGACGGCCCCGGCGAAAGACGCATGGCCGAGTGGTGATTCATGGTTTGGACGTTCCGCTCTTGGGCTGAAACGGCGTGGAGCCCGGAAACGGCATTGTAGGCCCAGCGGCCGACCGACTCAACGAAGCCGCACAAGTGCGCCTTCCTTCAGCCCTGGCGTGCGGCTGATTCTTCGTCGCGCGTCACTTCACGAGCGACGGCCAGTCGAGCACGACGTGGATCCGCTGCCTCTGGCCCGCGTCGGCCGGTCGCTTCACCAGGAAGCGCTGGCCGTCCGCCGACACCCCGTAGTCGTTGTAGTCCGGGCCCTGTATCACCGCCTGGAGGTCCCTGGCCGGAACGAGTGTCGTGGGCAAGGCGACCTCTAGCCCCGTGGCTCCCACGCGAAGGCCCACGGCCATCAAGGCGCCGTCGAGCGACAGGAAGAAGAGCTCCTTCCCGTCGCGGCGCCACCGGGGCTGCGCACCGCCGCTCGCGGACACACGCACCCTCTCGCCGCGCCTTCGGAACGGCTCGACGTAGACCTCGTAGCGTCCCGATTCCTGCGAGATGTAGGCGAGCCAGCGGCCGTCGGGAGAAACGTCGGGCCTGTCGATCGCGAAGCCCTTCACGAGCGGCTCGGGCGCTCCCTGTCCGTCCAGCGAGCGTGCCCAGAGAGTCCGCTCCGCGCCGATCGTCAGGTAGAGCAGCGTGTTCCCCTCGCGGATCCAGTCCTTCGCGATGTCGCGCTCCCCGGGCGTCTGGCCGATCCCGCCCGACAAGGGCGCGGCCGGCGCGGATCCCGAAAGCCCCTTGCGGAGGAGGTTCTGGTCGCCGCTCGCGTCCGACGAGAAGATGAGCTCCTGGCTGTCCGGGGACCAGACGGGGTCGCGGTCGTTCGCGGGGTCGGTCGTGAGGCGGCTCGGCACGCCGCGGGCGACGTCGATCACCCAGAGGTCCCAGCGGCCTTCTCCGTCGGCGATCTCCGCCGCGACCCGTCTGTCGTCCGGGGAGATGGCGATCTGGCCGTACCTCCCGGGCTCCCCGAGCGTCCCGAGCCGCTTCCCGTTCCGGTCGACCCACTCGAGCCGAACGTCGCCGCCCAGCCCCGACAGCCAGGCCAGGCGGCCGGTGGTCGAGGCCGAGAACCAGCCGAAGTTCGAGGCCAGGCTCCAGGCTGCCACCGACGAGGCGATCGGAACGGCCTCGCCCTTCGTCACCAGCTCTCGAGGATCGAAGCGCTGGGCGAGCAGGATGCCGCCCTGGACGAAGAGGAGATACCCGGGCGCGACATACTGGTAGCGGGCGCCCCCGGGCCGGATCTGTCGCCTCGCCGCGGGGGACTCGAGGGAGATCACGTGCAGGCCGGCATGCGCTTCTTCCCTGCTGGCGACCGAGAACAGGAGATGGCGCCCGTCCGGCAGGAACTGGGGCCAGTGGTGGCTCGTCTCGCCTCGCGACTCGTCGAGAGCCGTCAGGGGTACAGCCTCCCCGCCCGCCCCCGGGACCGAGTACAACCGCCCACCGGCTCCCCCGGCGGAGAACACGATCGTCCCCTCGGCGCTCCAGGTGCCGGCGTTGAAGTCATTCTGCGGGCGCGCGCAGACCCGCTGCACGGTGCCGCCCGCGAGGGCGACTTTCCGAAGCTCGCCCTCGACGGCGAACACGATCTGTGCGCTGTCGGCCGACCAGAAGAATCCTCCCGCTGAACCCAGTGTTCCGGCAAGGGGCCGGGCGTCGGGTGAGTCCAGGGGGCGAATCCACAGCTGCCGGTCGCCGTTGGCCGTACCCAGGAAGGCGACATGGCGGCCGTCGGGGGACACGGCCAGGGGGCTCCACACCCAGAAGGTCAGGTCCTCGGGCGTGTCGAGGAGGACGTGCGCGGCGGGCCGGGGCTCGGGCGCCTCCTTGAAGTAACGCAGGGCAACGAGCGACGCGATGCCGGCGGCGACCACGAGCGCCGTCGCCCAGACCCAGCGCTCCCGCGACCGGCTCCGGCGCTCGCTCCGACGCACCGCGTCGATGTCGCCGGCAGGCGCCGCTGCCTCGACCGCGGTCCCGGCCAGAACGTCCTGAATCTCCAGCCGGGCGTCGCCGATGTCCTGGAGCCTCTCCCGCGGGCGCTTGCGGAGACAGCGGCGGAGCAGCCTCGCGATCGCGGGCGGACAGCTGGCCGGCAGGCTGTCCCAGGACGGGTCCTCCTTGATGACCGAGGCCATCACCTCGGACGCCGTCTCGCCGGTGAAGAGGGACCGGCCGGCGAGCATCTCGAAGAGGACGACACCAAAGGACCAGATGTCGGCCCGCTTGTCGACGGCCTTGCCGCTCGCCTGCTCGGGGGACATGTAGGCGGCGGGGCCGAGGATGACGCCGGCCAGGGTACCGGTGCGGGCCAGGGTGGGGGACTGGGAGAGGTCGATCGACGACCCACCGGGGCCCAAATCGCCGCCCCAGGCCTTGGCGAGGCCGAAGTCGAGCACCTTGACCTTCCCGTCGGGCGTGAGCTTCACGTTCGCGGGCTTCAGGTCGCGGTGGACGATGCCCTTCGCATGGGCCTCCTCGAGCGCCTCGGCGATCTGC
>CAZVOI010000051.1:0-2680 GCA_964628275.1 uncultured Acidobacteriota bacterium
TGCGCGGGGAACAACAACCCGGCGAACTTCGGGCTGATCAGCGCCGCAACCTGGAGCGGCATCCCACTCGACTTGCTGCTGGAGCAGGCCCAGCCACTGTCGGGCGCCAGCCACGTCCTCGTCTCGGGTATGGACGCCGAGCCGGGCCGCTCGCGATCGTCGCTGCCAGGCGCGAGCTGGATCTTCTCGCGTAGCGACCTCGAACGCTGGCGGCCGTTCCTCGCGACCGAGATGAACGGCGTGCCGCTGCCGCCAGTGCACGGCGCGCCGGTGCGGCTGGTCGTGCCTCGGTGGTACGGCTGCGCCAGCATCAAGTGGGTGAACGAAATCCAGCTCGTGGACGGATCGGCTCCGGCGACGCCGCACATGAAGGAGTTCGCCAGGCGAACGCTTCAGGACGGGATTCCGGATCGGGCCAGCGACTTCAAACCCGCCGCGATCGACCAGGCCGCCATGCCGGTGCGGGTCGAGAAGTGGCTCGTGGATGGAGAAGTCAGCTACCGGGTGGTGGGCGTGATGTGGGGAGGCGAGAAAGTCACGGACGCGCTGCAGATCGGATTCGGCCGCGACGAAAGCTACGCGCCGGTCGCTGTCTGTCCGAAGCCGACCACGAACGACACCTGGACCCTGTGGACGTATCGGTGGCGGCCGGCGGAGCCGGGCCGCTACAAAGTCGTGCTTCGGATCGGCGATCCGGAGATCGCCACGCGCCGCCTCGACCTCTACTACTACATCCGTGAGGTCCGGGTGGACGAGGTCTAGGACAGATTGACGGCGCCGCGAAGCCTCGCCGTTCTGGGAGTCATGATGGCGCTCGGCCTCGCGCCCGCGGCCCCTCAAACCGACACCGGAGGCCTCGGCAAGATCAGCTTTCCCACCTCGGGCGCGGGAGAGGCCCAGCGCTGCTTCCTGCGGGGTGTCGCGGCGCTCCACAACTTCGCCTACGAGGAGTCGCTGCTCCAGTTTCGAGAAGCGCAACGCATCGACGCGGGATTCGCGATGGCGTACTGGGGAGAGGCGATGGCCAGGAACCAGGCGCTCTGGCTCAACCAGGACAAGGAGGCGGCGCATTCGGTTCTGATGCGCCTCGGCCCGACACCGGAGGAGCGCGCCAGGAAAGCCGGCTCGGAGAAGGAGAAAGCGCTGCTCGCCGCCGTCGAGGTTTTGTATGGGACGGGCGACAAGTCCGCGCGCGACCTGGCTTACGCCGAGACCATGGAACGGCTTCACGCACGCCATCCGGACGATCACGAGCTAGCTGCTTTCTACGCGCTCGCGCTGCTCGCCACCGCCGTGAGGAGCCCGGCTCTCTTCTCCGAGGCGAACGAGGAAGCGCATCAGCACGCGCTCGTGGGAAGCGAGACCCAGAGCCGGGTGGCCGCGGTCCTCGATAAGGTCCTGCGGGCAAACCCCGGCCATCCCGGGGCGCTTCACTACACGATCCACAACTACGACGACCCCGCTCACGCGAAGCTCGCCCTCCCGTCGGCGCGCGCCTACGCCAAGGCCGCTCCCGAGTCGTCGCACGCGCTCCACATGCCGGCGCACATCTTCCTGCAGCTCGGGAGCTGGGATGAGGCCGCGGCTTCGGACGAAGCCTCGTTCGCGCAGTCGATCGTCTGGCAGAAGCGGCGCGGCCTCGGGATCGGCTTCCGGGACTATCACAGCCTCTCCTGGCTGTGCTACGAGGCGCTCCAGCAGGGGCGCTTCCAGAAGGCCAAGGAGACGCTGAGCCTGATCCAACCCGCCGTCGCGGAGACGGGCGCGGCGCGCTTGAAGGCGCTTCAGTCCGTGATGCGCGCCCAGTACGTGGTCGAAACCCGCTCGTGGGAGATGCTCCGCGGCCAATCGGACTTCAGCACCTCGGCCGAGCTCTTCGCGATCGGCATCAGCGCGGCCGAGACCGGGCTTCCCCAGGTGGCGACGCTGGCAAGGAACGAGCTTCGAAAGCGCTCCCAGAACCAGAAGCTCGACGCCGCGATCATGGAGAAACAGGTCGGCGCCGTGCTGGCGCTTCGAGACGGACGCGGAGCGGAAGCCGTCGAGCTGATCAAGGAAACGCTGGCGATCGAGGAATCCCTGCCGCCGCCCCTCGGCCCGCCTCGGCCGATCAAACCCGCCGCCGAGCTGTATGGCGAGATCCTGCTCGAGCTGGGGCGCCCGCTGGAGGCCGCCCGAGCCTTCGAGCGGTCGCTCTTGCGCTGGACCAATCGGTCAGCCTCGATGTTGGGGCTGGCCAGGGCCGCGGCCGCCGCCGGCGATCGCGACGCGGCCCGAAAACACTACCGCCAGCTCCTCTCCAACTGGCGCCACGCGGACGCCGGCGTGAACGGGCTCGATGAGGCTCGGCGAGCCGTAGCCGGCGAGAAGTGAAGCGCTGCTTGATCGTCGATCGCCCGGGTGGGATAATCCCACCATGATCGTCACACTCGACGACAAGCGACGCTTGACCGTGCCGGTCGCCCTCGCGCCCGCGGCGCCCGGTGACGCTTTCGATGCGCGCTTCGACGAGGCGGAGGACGCCATTGTCTTCCGCCGCATCAAGCGCGGGAAGAGCTGGCTGGCGGTGCTGAAGGCCTGCCCGGTCCCAATGGACGACCTGCCACCCCGCAGCCGGGAGTACCCCAAGAAACCGAAGCTGTGAGCTGGCTGCTCGACGCCGACGTGCTGAGCCAGCCGG
>CAZVOI010000052.1:0-3049 GCA_964628275.1 uncultured Acidobacteriota bacterium
CCCTCGACACCAACACCTGCATCTACGCTCTCAAGCTCCAGGGGCGGGTCGTCGAGCGGCTTCGGGAGCACTCGCCGGACGATCTCGGGGTCACGATCCTCACTGTTGCGGAGCTTTGGTTCGGCGCGCACAAGAGCGGGCGCCCAGCCTCGGTGCGGCGCGAGATGGACGCCTTCCTGGCGCCCTTGGAGGTACTTCCGTTCGACCGCGAGGCGGCCGCCACCTACGCGCGAGTCCGCTTCGAGCTCGAGCGGACCGGCCGCCCGATCGGCGAGCGTGACCTGCTGATCGCCTCGATCGCTCTAACCCGAGACCTCACCGTCGTCACGCACAACCTGTCCGAGTTCACGCGTGTGCCCGGCCTCAGAACCGAGGACTGGCTGTGAACGAGATCAGGCCAGGATCTCGTGCACGACCCGGCCGTGCACGTCGGTGAGCCGGAAGTCCCTACCGAGGAACTTGAACGTGAGCCGGGTGTGGTCGATGCCGAGCAGGTGGAGCAGCGTCGCGTGCAGGTCGTGGACGGAGACGACGTCCTCGACCGCGTGGTAGCCCAGCTCGTCGGTCGCGCCGTGGACGGTCCCGCCCTTGATGCCGGCCCCGGCCAGCCAGATCGAGAAGCCCTTGATGTGGTGGTCGCGGCCGTCGCCCTGGGCCATCGGCGTGCGCCCGAACTCGCCGCCCCAGATCACCAGCGTGTCGTCGAGCATGCCGCGCTGCTTCAGGTCCTGGACGAGCGCGGCGGAAGGCCCGTCCACCTCGCGGCACTTCATCGGGATGTCGTTCTTGATCCGGCTGTGATGGTCCCAGTCGCGGTGCTAGAGCTGGATGAAGCGCACGCCGCGCTCGGCGAGCCGGCGCGCCAGCAGGCAGTTGGCGCCGAACGAGCCGTCCATGCGCTCGACGCCATACGCCGCGAGCACCGACTTGGGCTCGTCCGCGAAGTCGGTGAGGGACGGGACGCTGGTCTGCATCTCGAACGCCAGCTCGTGCTGGGCGAGCCGGGCCTGGACCTCGGGATCGTCCACCCAGTCCGGTTGCGCGCGCGTGAGCGCGCCGACCGCGTCGATCACGTCGCGCTGCTGCGTGTGGGTCACCCCAGCGGGATCCTTCAGGTAGAGCACGGCGTCGCCCTTCGAGCGGAATTGAACGCCCTGGAAACGCGAGGGCAGGAAGCCGCTGTGCCACTGCCGGGCCGCGCTCGGCTGCATCTGGCCGCCGCGACCTTCCGAGGTGAGGACCACGAAGCCGGGCAGGTCCTTGGCCTCCGATCCGATCCCGTACCAGATCCAGGCGCCGGCGGCGGGCCGGCCCGAAATCGCGGTCCCGGTGTTCATGAAGGTGTGCGCCGGGTCGTGGTTGATCTGCTCGGTCTGGAGCGAGCGGACCAGGCAGATCTCGTCGGCGATCCCTCCGATCTGGGGCAGCAGCGTCGAGATCTCCAGGCCCGACTTCCCGAAACGGGCGAAAGGGTACTGCGGCGCGAAGCAGCGCAGCTCGCGGCCCTGGAGCTGGGCGATCGGCTGGCCCTCCGTGAAGGACCCGGGCATCGGCTCGGCGTGCATCGCGGCGAGCTTGGGCTTCCAGTCGTACAGCTCCAGGTGCGAAGGGCCACCGGCCTGGTAGAGCTGGATCACGCGCTTGGCGCGCGTGGGGACGGGCGGCGCCTGAGTGGCCTGGCTCGCGTTCAGCAGCCGCGGCTCCAGCAGCGCGGAGAGAGCCAACGACCCGAGGCCCGAGCCCGAGCGGGAGAGGAAGGCGCGGCGCGTGCAGCGGCGGCGCAACTCTGCGACGTCGTCGGTGAGCACCAGGATTGCCGGCTCGGAGCGCGCGCTCATGGCCGTGTGATCAGCTCGGGCAGGCTGAGGATCGCGCGGGCGACGGACGTCCAGGCGGCCAACTCCGCCGGGTCGAGCTTGCCCGGCGCCGGCGCCATCCCCACGCTCAGCAGCAAGCGGGCCGCGTCTCTGTCCCTGCCGTACGCGTCACGATGTTTGCGCGCGAGATCCGCGAGGATCGTCACCTCCTCCGCGCGCGGCTCGCGCGATAGCGCCCGCGCGTAGGCCCAGACGAGCCGCTCCTCGAAGCTCCTGCCTCCCTCGCGCACGATCCGCTCCGCGAAGACGCGCGCCGCCTCGACGTAGGTCGGGTCGTTGAGCAGCGCCAGCGCCTGCTGCGGCGTGTTGGAACGCGGGCGCTCGGCGACGCATTCCTCGCGAGTCGGCGCGTCGAACGCCATCAGGCTCGGGTGCAGGAACGCCCGCTGCCAGTGGGTGTACAGGCCGCGCCGATACTGGTCCTCGCCCGGCGAGTCGTCCCACTCCCGCGGCGGGAAGTTGAGATGGGCCCAGTAGCCCTTCGGCTGGTAGGGATGAACGCTCTTGCCTCCGATCTTGCGCGAGAGCAGCCCGGCGACGGCGAGGGCGTTGTCGCGCACCGCCTCGGCTTCGAGTCTCACGCGCGACTGCCGGGCGTAGAGCCGGTTGTAGGGATCGCGCTCGAGCAGCGCCTTCGAGGCGTGCGCGCTCTGGCGGTAGGTCTGCGACGTCACCAGCGTTCTCACGATGTGCTTGACGTCCCAGCCCCAATCCATCAGCTCGACCGCCAGCCAGTCGATCAGCTCCGGGTGCGTCGGCGATTCGCCCTGTGAGCCGAGATCCTCGGAGGTCCGAACGAGCCCCTCGCCGAAGCCGAGCTTCCAGAGCCGGTTCACCAGGACGCGCGCCGTCAGCGGGTTTTCGCGTGACGTCAGCCAGCGCGCCAGATCCAGCCGTGTGGCCCTTTGGCCGCCCGTCTCGACGGGAGGCAGGAACTGTGGGACCGCCGGCGCGACGATCTCGCCCGACTCGTCGAGCCAGTTGCCGCGCGCCAGGATCCGGACCGGCTCCGGCTCGCGGGCGACGGTCACCAGCGAGTGCGGGATGCCCTGGACCAGGGCGTCGCGCCGCACCTCCGCTGCGCGAAGCTGCGCCCGGGCAGGGGCCAGCTCCGGGGCGATCGAACGGTAGAAACGAGCGATCGTCTCGCTCTGCTCCTTGGCGCGCTCGCC
>CAZVOI010000053.1:0-4316 GCA_964628275.1 uncultured Acidobacteriota bacterium
GATCGGCCACCACTTCTTCAGCCCGGCCAACGTGATGAAGCTGCTCGAGATCGTTCGCGGCCGCGAGACCAGCAAGGAGACGATCGCTACCTCGCTGAAGCTGGCGAAGCGTCTGAGCAAGGTCGGCGTCGTGGTCGGCAACTGTTTCGGCTTCGTCGCCAATCGGATCCTGGCCTACTACATGCGCGAGGCGTATCTGCTGCTCGAGGAGGGCGCGAGCGTCGCTCAGATCGACGGCGCCCTCACCGACTTCGGGATGCCGGTCGGTCCGTTCGGGATGCAGGACATCGCGGGCATCGACGTGGGCGCGCGGATCCGCCAGCACCTGAAGTCGATCGGCAAGACGCGCGCCGAGGGCCCGCAGTCCGAAGTACCGGACCGGCTCTACGAGTTGGGCCGCTACGGCCAGAAGACCGGCGCGGGCTGGTACACGTACGCGCCCGGCAGCCGCAAGGGGATCCCCGACCCGCTCGTCGATCAGTTGGCCGAAGAGGCCGCCAAGCGGCGCGGCATCACGCGCCGCAGCATCTCGGACGACGAGATCGTCGCACGCATCATGACCGCGCTCGCCAACGAGGGCGCGAGCGTGCTCGAAGACGGCTTCGCGATCCGCGCCGCCGACATCGACGTGATCTACTGCTACGGCTTCGGCTTCCCGCGCCACCGTGGCGGGCCGATGTTCTACGCGGACACGGTCGGGCTCGGGACCGTGCTAGCGAGAGTCGAGGAGTATCGCGCCCGCTTCGGCGAGTACTGGAAGCCCGCCCCGCTGCTCGAGCGGCTGGCGCGGGCCGGTCGCGGCTTCCACGGCGAGGCCGGCTGAGCTACTTGCCGTCCACCGAAAACGCCAGCAGCAGGTTGCCGGGCATGAAGCCCAGGTTGTAGCCCGAGCTCACGTACAGCATTCCTCCGGCGACGGTCGATCCTGGTCCGTTCAGCGAGCCGCCCGCGGCCTTCACGCCGTTCACCGTCGCGACTTCCAGCGTCGTGTCGACGTCCCAGACGACCTTGCCGGTCTCCGCGTCGAAGGCGCGCAGGTGGCCATCGAGGCTCCCGGAAAAAGCCACGCCGGGAATCGCGGTCACGGCCGCCGGCTGAGCGGTGTTGCACCCCGTCTTCTTGCCGCAGGTGTCGCCGGACGGAGGTGTTCGCCAGCGCACCCCGCCGTCCGCAAGCCGAAACGCCGCGATCCCGCCGGCCTGGCCCGGCGCTTTTTCGAAGGCGCTCGACAGCGACACGTACGCGGATCCTCGATCGGTGGCGAATCCCCATTCGATCCCGCCCAGCACGCCGCCGTCGCCGGCTCGCGTCTCCCACCGGACTCTCCCGTCCTCCGGATCGAGCGCGTACAGCATGCCCGACTTCTGGCCGGCCAGCAGCAGCCGCCGCCCGTCCGCGAGGGTGGTGAGCACCGGCGCGCTGCCGAAGTCGAAGTCGGGAGCCTTGCCATCCGGACAGTTCGCGCGAGCCTCGGGCGTCGTCTCGAGGCAGGCCAGATTCCAGGCGTCGCCCGGAAGCGTCTGCCGGACCCAGAGGACGCGGCCGGTGTCCATCGCGAGGGCCATCACGGCATCGCTGGACGCGGCGGCCGGCTTCGAATAGCTGTCACCCGTCGTGACGAACAGCCGGTTTCGATCCGGATCCAGCGTGGGCGCCGACCAGACCGCGACGCCGGACGGTCCCCAGAGCTGCGTTCCGATGGAGTTCTTCGTCGTCTTCACGGGAGCGTCGGCGACCGTGTGGGTCTTCCAGACCTGCTTGCCGGTGGCCGCGTCGAGCGCCACGACGCTTCCCCGGAACGTGCAGCATTCGTACGAGGGCATCGCGCCGGACCCCTCTTCGAGCGAGGAGACGGGCACGTACAGACGGCCGCCGTGAAGTGCCATGGCGCCGGTGATCATCGCGTCGAGGTGGTCCTCGACCTTGGTTCGCCAGCGCAGCTTTCCGTTCGCCGCGTCGAGCGCATACGCATACGCGTGCGCGTCTCCGAAGAAGACCGTCGTTCCCCCGCCCGTCCCCGTCGCGACCACCGGCGACGAACGGACCCCGGCGCTGGCTTCGAACGTCCACTCGATACAGCCGGTCCGCGCTTGGAGCGCATAGACGAGGCCGTTGCGGCTGCCGACGACGACGTGTTGTCCGGCCACCGTCGCCTGCGATCCGGAGGCGGCCACGCCGGGGAAGCCGAACGCCCACTTGAGCTTCAAGCGCGGGACGTCGGCCGCGCTCAGACCGGCGTCAGGCGCCGCTTGAAAGCGAGTGTTCTGCAGGTCGGCGCCCCAGCCATTCCACGAAGGCCCGGAGAAGGAGCTCGACGGGCCGGCGTTGCAGTAGGCGGTCTTCGGGATCGCGTCGAGCGGAGGGCGGTACGAGCCGGCCGGCCTGCCGGACACGAACTCCGAGACCGCCCGCCGTTCGGCCGCGCTGAGCGCCGATCCCTGTCTGCGCATCACCCACGAGCTGAGCGCGGTGTCGACCGCCTCCGGGGTGTACTGGCGCAGGGCGTCGCGAGTCGGCATCCGGGGCATCGTGCCTTCGTGACAGGACGCGCAGTGTTGCAGGTAGACCCGCTGTCCTTCGCTGCTGGCTTGGCCAGCGGCGTCGATCGGATACCAGGCGAGCCAGAGAACGACGACGACGGCCGTGACGGCGATCCGCATGACGCCTCCTTGTTTCCGATTGCCGAGTGACGGTCCGCCCGAATCGGGCTCGACGGCGTCCGGCGCGCCAGACCTCACGCGTTCAAACCAAAGCGCGGCCGGAGCTTCGTGCCGGCCGCATTGCCCGCCAACGCCGCGGCGAACCACAACCAGCCGTGCAGGCTGGTGGACGCGATGCCGCTGAAGTACGCGCCGATGTTGCAGCCGTAAGCGATCCGAGAGCCGTAGCCGAGCAGCAGCCCGCCCACGACCGCCGCCGCCAGCGAACGGGCCGGAACCCGGCAGGTCGGCGCGAACCGCCCCGCCAGGCCCGAGGCAGTCAGCGCGCCCAACATGATCCCGATGTTCATGATGCTCGTAACGTCGTCGAGGATCCCCGCCTGTAGCTCCGCCGCCCGCGCGGCCGGCCGCCAGTAGGGCCAGCTAGCGACGTCGACACCGGTGATGGCGAGCGCCTTCGATCCCCAAAGCGCGAACGCGGACGTCACACCCCACGGTCGGCCGGCAAACGCGAGCGTCGCGATGTTGACGAGCGCCAAGCCCAGCGCGCCTGCCAAGAGCGGCCATGGTCCGCTCAGCCACGAGGTCTCGTTGGACCAGGCCAAGAACGGCGCAGCCTGTCCGTGGCGTCGCCGCTCGACGATCAGCGAGAGCGCGGCGATCGCGCCGAACAGGATCAGGCTGAAGCCGAGCGCCCCGAGGCCGCCGAAGGCAGCGACCAACGAGATCGGACCGAGCGAGGGCGCGGACTCCCACGCCGGCATGTGCAATACGCCGAGCACCGAGCCGACGATGAACCAGGCGAGCGTCACCAGCATGCGGATGTTGCCGCCGCCCGCGCTGTACAAGGTCCCGGAAGCACAGCCGCCGCCGAGCTGCATGCCGATCCCGAAGAGAAACGCCCCGACAGCGACTGGCGCGCCAAGCGGCGACACCGATCCACGGACCGGACGGCCGAAGAGCTGGCCGGCCGCCAGAATCGGGATGAAGGCAGCACACGTGACGGCGAGCATCAGCATCTGTGCGCGCAGCCCTTCACCCCGACCGTCGGCGAGCAGCGCGCGCCACGACGAGGTGAAGCCGAACGCCGCGTGATACAAGACGACGCCCGCGCCGACGCCGACGAGGAAGAGCGCCGCATGGGTCCACGCGAAGGCCGAGCCGAGATACAGCCCACCGAACGCGATCAGCGCCCCCGATACGGCGACCGGCTTCATGTTGAACGCTCGACGGCCGGCCTCGATGTGACGGGCCTGGGGCACGGCGATGGCGCTCATCGCGTCACCTTAGCGAAGCGGTGTGCCGGCGTAAAGGGCCGTCGGGGGGCCGGAGATGTTAGCTTCTGTGTCCGGATCGAAATGACCAGTGGCTGGCGCTATTCGGTTTCATGAGCGGTCTTGACAGCGGCCCCGTCCGAGGCGGCGAGCAGCTCGACTGGGCCCGCCTCGGGAGCTACCTGCGCCAGCATCTCGACGCCGGGACGGTGCCCGGGCTCGATCTCTCTCGCGAAATGGAGGTCGCCCAGTTCTCGGGAGGACACTCCAACCTCACGTATCTCGTCCGCTTCGGCGACGTCGAGCTCGTGGTGCGGCGCCCGCCGCTCGGGCCCGTGGCGCCGAAAGCTCACGACATGGCGCGTGAGTACCGCTGGCTCGC
>CAZVOI010000054.1:0-2213 GCA_964628275.1 uncultured Acidobacteriota bacterium
TGCTCTGCTCGTTCCTCGACCGACCGACAGCGCTCCAGGCCGTCAAGGCCTTCCGCGAAGCCCTTCGCCGCTGAGGGCTTCCCGCGAGTCGTCAGGGCGCTCTCGATTGATCCGGCTTGCCTTTTAAACACCACTTTGGTACGTTTCCGGTTATGGTCCCTGCTGCTGTCGCTCACGACACGACGATTGCCCGGACGATCCGGTTTCCCGCCGCTCTGCGTGACAGGCTTGCCACAGACGCAGGTCGATGTGGCCGCAGCTTTGAGGGACAAGTGATCGCATTGCTGCGTCGGCACTACGGCGAGGACGTTGACATTGCGCCGAGCCCTCCGGACATCCTCGCGCTGGCCTCGGCCAGTCTTGCCGAGGTCCCGGTCTCCGATCTCCGACTGCTGACTAGAAAGCTCAGGGAGACGGAGCGCTGAGCCGATGGCTCGCGAGCCTGTCGTACTCGATACCGATACGCTGTCCGAACTGAGCCGGGGCAACACCCTCGTCACGGCGCGTGCGGTCTCATACCTGGCCGAATTCGGGCGCCTGACGATCACCGCAGTCACCGTGTTCGAACGCCTGCGGGGGTATCGGGCAGCCATTCGCGCCGGGAAGCCTTTTGAGCGGCAGCTCCAGGCCTTCGAGGCACTGGCTGCCAACTGCGTGGTGCTTCCCTTCGACCGGGACGCCGCTGCCGTTGCGGCCGACATTTGGTCCGCTTCAACGCGTAGCCGGCGCCGCCAGCTTGGCGACATTCTGATTGCTGCAGTAGCCGTGTCGCGCCAGATCCCGCTCGCGACGCGGAACAAGCGGGACTTCCAACAACTCACCAAAGCGTCCGGCGTGAATCTCCGCCTCGTCGATTGGACGGAGTTTGGGCCGAGAGCGGCTGGTGGTGCACGCGGCCACGGCGCATAACACCCGGCTGCACCCGACGGCCACGGGAATCAGAGCGGCCTGGAGCCGGACGAGTGCTACCTCGTCGGCGATCAGGACAAGCCGGCCCCGGACCTGGCCATCGAAGTCGTGTGGACGAGCGGCGGCATCGACAAGCTCGAGATCTACGGGCGCCGCTGGGCTTTCCGCGGCCCGAGCCGGCTCGCTCCTCCGCGGTCGCTTCGTCGTAGGTGTGGCTGGCGCGGTTGCGATCACTCGGCGCGGTTGCTCTCGTACTCGGCTTCCCGGCGCTCGCTGTCGCGGTAGGCCTCTACGGTTTTCGCGGGTGATCGCCCGGCGGCTCAGCAGCCTCCGGTGCAGGCTCCGCCGATACAGGAGTCAACACAAGGCGGTGCACCGCATGTGCAGGGAGTAAAATCCGGTTGACCCGAACAGGTCCCCGGAGGGATCTGGATGCACGTCGCAGCGGCCTCGGCCGGGGTCGGAGCAATGATCGTCGCCACCGCCGGCAGCAGGATCGCTGCAGCCAGACCCACGCGGCGGGCGACCTCACGCCGGCTCATGCCCGCGTCCGGCACCGCATCCTCCGTCGACGACGGCACGGCTTCGAGCAGGCCCGCTGCGGCGAGCTGCGCGAGAGCCAGCTCCACCGTCTCGTCCGCGGCCGGGCCGGCGGCGGCTGGATCGAGGACGCGCGCGAGGTCGTCCACGCTCCGGGTCCCGTCGGCATGGCGGAAGACGAGCGCTGCCGTCCGGTTCAGGCAGTGGGCGCGGTGCTGCTCCTGGTCGTAAACCAGGAGCTCATCCGGAAGCTCACGGATCAGCAACCCGCTGCGACGTGACTGAGGCTTCATCTCGTCCTCTTAGGTTCCGACCGTGCGGCCGACGATCCCCGGATGTGCGGCGCGCGAGCCCGAACGCTGGCCCGAAGAGGCCTCGAGCGACTGTAGCAGACGGGGCGCCAACGCCCGGGCGTCGCCCCGCTCGCCCTTCAGGACGACTGCGCGTCCCACGGCCCGCTCGAGCGCCTGGAGCGAGGCGGCGGGCCGGAGCCGCGCGGGCACCGTGTGGGCGAGCATCTCGATCACGGCCTGTCCCGTAGTGAGCGTCTGCGGCCGCCACTCGGCGCCGGGCTCGTGTGTGGCGAGCACCACGAGGCCGATCGGGAGCGGCTCGGTGGCGCTGTGTCCGCCCAGATCCTCGGCGCTCGGGCGGCTGACGTGGAGGTCGCAGCCCCCGGCCCCTCGAATCGAGAGCGGCTTGGCGAAGGGGTGAACCCGGCCACGTGAATCGATGATGGCGAACTCGTCGGAGAGGTACGAGGC